>NZ_JBFRDD010000096.1:0-15308 GCF_052113425.1 Cupriavidus sp. YAF13 | reverse complement strand
ATTTGCCGGAGGTGCGCCGTCAACTGAAAAACTTTGAGCGCATGAAGATCCTGTTGGATCGCTGGATCGACCTATCGATGGAGTTGTCAACTTTGCGGCTGGCCAAAACCGGGGACTGAGCTACCGGAAGAACTTGGCACTGTCCAGTTGCAATATTCGCCCGAAATATTGCCGGTTTCAGTTGACGCCACCAACGTAGCGCTGGATACCGTTCCGCCCGTCGTGGGAAGACCGATCGCCGAGGCGGGAATTTCGAGGTTCTCAAGACCTGCACACATTTCGGCTGCGGTCTTGCTTGGCGTGCTGGGGCTACTTGGCGACGTCGTGGTCGCTGCTGATGAATCCGGCTCACCGTCTCCTCCGCATGCCGCAAGCATTGCGGTCGATCCGATTGCAAGAATAAAGCCCTTGCGGATCGTGTGTATCAATGCGTGGTACTTCATTTGTCCTGTCTCCTCTGATTGTATGTAGCAAACGTCAGCCGTCCATCTCCGACCCTTGCCTCGCGTGAAGACGCTTCAGTTTTTCGGCTGCTCATCTGGATAAGCGTCAGGCTCAACGCTACCGCGCGCTGTGGCGCCACATTGTCATGTGTGAGACAGTGCGTACGCGTGCGTCAGTGGACTCTGGATCGGCGGCCTCAAGGAGTTGAAAGACCGAAGGAAGTTGATCGGTGTAGAGAGGTGCGGCACATTCGCCACGAGTGTGAGATGCACTCGGGATCATTGCGTCGAAATTAAGAGCCATACAACGTCGCGACTCGGGCCCCTATCATTCAGTTGAGCTTGCGCCGGATGACAGTCGCTGGACTTTAGCGGCCTCGCGGTTCGGCTAGTCAACCGGGCAATCAGTTTGCGCAGCAGCGATTCGTCAAGCCAAATTAGTGATCGACTGTCTCGATCGAGACAATGTCTGCCTGCCTCGGAACCACACGAAGGCTGCTTCAGAGTTGTCACGCTTGAGAGACGCGACATTCACATGCTCCCTTGTAAGCATCGGGCAGAAGCGAGCTTCTTCCTTCAGGGTCTCTAGGACCTTTTAGCCCGGCGCTAGGGGGAGCGCCGGGCTACTTTTTCATTTGCACGGACTGGGCTTATCGTAGCAAATTGTGCGGCCGAAGAGCTTTGGTCACCGAATTCGTTGCGTACGCCACTGCACCCGATATCGATCACGCATATGGCAGCAACGGGTAGGCCTGCCCAATGGGACACTCGGATGCCTACCACGACGCCTCTACGGTGCAGTGGCATAATGTCTGCCACTACGGTTGGCAACGACAATCTCCAACTACTTGAACTGCCGGCTCAAGGGATGACATGGAAGATATTTTGAATCCTCCTCGCGTGCGCATCCGACGCCGCGGCGCCGACAAGCATCCCTTGATCTTGAAAGCTGCTCGCGAGCTCGTGGCCCAGTCAGGGTTTCGTGAAGCACAGATGACCGTTATAGCGGATGCTGCCGGGATCGCGATCGGAACGCTGTATCGATATTTTCCGTCCAAGACCGAACTCATGGTCGAGGTCGTCAAGTCGACCGCTCAACGCGAGGTGGACGTGGTCGCAGGCATTGCCATGCGCGATGGGTCCGCCTGTGAAAAGCTTGGCGCCGCTGCGTGGACTTTTGCCAGCCGTGCGCTGCGTGGCCGAAGACTCGCGCACGCGCTTGTAGCCGAACCTGTAGAGCCGGAAGTGGAGGCTGCCCGTCTGACTTACCACCGTGCGCTTTCCCGGGTCTTCAAGACAATCATTGAACAGGGCGTAGAAAACCACGAGTTTCCAACGCAGAACGCTGCCGCGTCGGCCGATTGTATTGTCGGCTGCCTGTTTGAAGGCTTGGTCGCACCGCTGAGCAACGGCGCCGCCGATGCATCCACGTCCCTCAGTTCCCACGCTGCGTCGATCATAACGTTTTGCCTTCGCGGAGTCGCCGGACGCATGCTCACCTTTCCGCCTATGCCTGCAGGCTAGTCATCAGCCGTCAGTTTCCCAGGATTTAATCCAGAATCATCATTTCACTTAAGGGCGGCACACTGTCGAAATGTAGTCTATTAGACGCTTGTGATGTGCGCGCCTTCTTTCCATGCTAGTACTTTCCCTGTGAGCGCAAGGCTTGACAGACGTACAGGTGCAACTTAGTCTTAAGTGAAATCAGGATTCACTTAAGACCGGCGACTGGACCGACGACCACCCGTGTATGGAGACACACTCATGAGTACGTTAGAACTCAATTCGGGGCTGGATGACCGGGTCGCCGAGCTGGTTTCGGAATACTCAGCGCCTTCGGCGTGCCTGGCGTGGTTACTGTGCGACCGCCACCCTGCAGACAAGGTTGCCTATGACGTCCTCGACTCTCAAGGCAACACGGAGCGCCTAACCTATGGCGAACTGAAACGACGATCCGAGGCATTTTCGGCGGGGCTCGCAAGCATTGGCGTCCGGGCGGGAGATAGAGTCGCGACGCTTTCAGGAAAGAGTGTGGAATACTTGATTGGTCTCGTCGGGATCTGGCGCCTGGGAGCGGTTCACGTCCCGCTATTTACAGCGTTCGCGCCGCCCGCCATCGCACAGCGTCTCGCCGGCAGCAAGGCAAAAGTCGCGATTTGCGACGCATCCCAAGTTGGCAAGCTCGTAGCAACTGAAGGGGACGAACAGCCCATCGCCGTTACCGACCTTGTCGTTATTGGCCGCGATGACACTTCCCTTGCCGGTTGGCAGATTCATAAATTCGACGATCTCGCAGCCGAGGGACGCCCGAAAGTGCCTGCTGCGGTCCTGGGAGGAGACGCACCGTTTATCCATATCTACACTTCTGGGACTACGGGCAAGCCAAAGGGGGTGGTTGTCCCGATACGCGCCATTGCTGCGTTTAGAGCTTATATCGAGTTTGGCATTGGACTGCGCCCAAGCGATGTGTATTGGTGCGCGGCCGACCCAGGCTGGGCGTATGGACTTTACTTCGGGGTCATCGGCTCTCTGAGTACTGGGGTCCATAGCCTGCTGCTCAAAGGCGTCTTTGATGCTGCGGCCACTTACCAAATCCTCGCAGAGCGCAACGTCACAAATTTCGCAGCCGCTCCGACCGTCTATCGATCCCTCATGTGCTCAGAAGTCTCTCCGCCTCAGGACCTCAAGCTGCGCTGCGCATCAAGCGCTGGGGAGCCGCTCACCCCAGACGTGAACGAATGGGCACAGTCGGCCTTGGGCACCCTCGTCTTTGACCACTACGGCCAAACAGAGGCGGGCATGCTCATCAACAACCACCACGATCCTCGCCTCGCTAGGGAAGTCCGGCCTGGATCGATGGGGATATCAATGCCTGGGTGGAAGGCCGTCGTTCTGGACCGCAGCGAAGATGTCGAACTTCCGACTGGCGAGATCGGGCGTGTCGCCTTCAATCTCGCGGAGAGCCCGCTTGCGTGGTTCCACGGGTACGACGCAGCCCCCGAAAAGAGTGCGGAGAAGTTTTCCGCGAACCGGGAATACTATCTCTCCGGCGATCTGGGAAAAATGGATGCTGACGGCGCCTTCTTTTTTTCTGCGCGAGAGGACGACGTCATCATCATGGCCGGGTATCGCATCGGACCATTTGAGGTCGAGTCCGTGATTGCCGCCCATCCGGCGGTTGCGGAATGCGCCGTCATTGCCGCTCCCGACAAGATCCGCGGAGAAGTGGTGGAGGCGTATGTCGTACTGCGTCAGGCATTCGCTCCAAGCCCTGCAATGGCCGAGGAGATCCAACAGTGGGTCAAGACCCGCTATGCCGCTCACGCCTACCCCCGGCGGGTGCATTTCGCAACCGAACTCCCCAAGACCCCTAGCGGAAAGATCCAACGATTCGTGTTGCGTGCAGCACGGAACGCCGGACTTGCTAACCCCGCCAATAGCACAAAAGAATGCTGACGACTGTGTTCGACACATTCGACACACGCAGTCGTTCCTATTTGCACGGCAAACCGTGACGACTCGCCCCAGCGGCACCCGGAGAGACTCACACATGCAAACGCTATCCCACGACTTTAGGAGCCAGGTCACCGCACGACCACCTGCATCCGAGCGTGTTTCGCGTCCGACCCTGGCGTCTTTCTTCGAGAACTGCGCCTGGTTCGGCCATCTCACGGATCAGGAAAGAACGCGCGTTATGGCCGATTCTTTTGAGAAGCGCTTAGTCGCTGGCGGTACTGCATGCCACCGGGGTGCGCCAGCCGACCATTGGCTCGGCGTGGTGGAAGGCATCGTCAAGGTGGACACGGCTTCCGCATGCGGGAGAGCGATTACGTTCGCCGGCGTTCCCGCAGGTGCTTGGTTTGGCGAGGGAGCTGTACTGAAGAACGAACCACGGCAGTATTCCGTTGTCGCGCTGAAGAACAGCCGGGTTGCCTATGTTCCTAAGGACACCTTCCTTTGGCTACTGGAACACAACCACACTTTTAGCCGCTACGTCATCGATCAACTCAACGCGCGTTGCGGCTACTACGTCGGGCTGGTGCATAACCTGAGGCTTCACGAAGCTGCAGGCCGCGTGGCGTTCTGCCTTGCCGAACTGTTTCACCGCCAACTCTATCCCGTCACCGACCGGACCTTGGGGCTGTCCCAGGAAGAAATTGGACGCCTCTCCGGCCTGTCTCGCCAGAACACGAATCGAGCCCTACGCGAACTTGCAGATGCCGGCATGATCGCGATGGAATACGGCGCAATCCATATTCTGAATCTCGAAGGACTCCGACAATTCGCTCACATGGGCGATTGATCTGGCAACTTGTCCCGACCGTTCGGCATTGCATCCGCCTCACGGGCCGGCTGCAATGCCGCTATCCCTACACCATCTCTACCGCTACGGCGGTGGCTTCACCACCGCCGATGCACAGGCTTGCAATTCCTCGGCGGCCACCGGTCCTGCGAAGCGCACCGATAAGCGTTACCAGGATTCGCGCACCAGATGCGCCAATGGGATGGCCGAGTGCACATGCCCCGCCGTGAATGTTGACCTTCTCCCGGTCTAGTTGCAGGTCCTGCACGACGGCCATCGCAACAACCGCAAACGCCTCGTTAATTTCCCAAAGATCGACCGCGGATGCGGCCCATCCCAATCCGTCGAGAAGCTTCCGGATCGCGCCAATCGGAGCGGTGGTGAACGTCGCCGGAGTCTGCGCGTGCGTCGCATGGCCCATGATCCTAGCAAGCGGCTGGAGTTGCATCTTGTCGGCAATGGACTCCCGGGTAAGGACCATCGCCGCGGCGCCGTCCGAGATCGAACTCGAATTTGCTGCCGTCACGGTCCCCTCCCTCTTGAAGGCCGGCTTCAAGGTGGGAACTCGATTCAGGTCAGCCTTCAGCGGCTGTTCATCACGCGTTACCGATACCGGGCCCTTCCTGGCATCTACGGTAAGGGGCACCGTCTCCCAGGCGAAACTACCCGCATTGATCGCGGCCTGCGCCCGCAGCGTCGACATCACCGCCCATTCGTCCTGGGCCTCCCTCGTGAAGCCATACGTCGCGGCGCAATCCTCGGCAAACGTACCCATCAGGCGCCCACGCGTGTCCTCGCTGTAATGGTCCTCAAGACCGTCCAGAAACATGTGATCCATTACCTTGCCATGGCCGAGCCGATAGCCGGCTCGCGCTTTCGGCAGCAGATAAGGCGCATTCGACATGGATTCCATGCCGCCGGCGATCATGATGTCGTTGCTGTTTGCCAGCAACAGATCATGGGCCAACATGACCGCCTTCATCCCGGATCCGCAAACCTTGCTGATAGTGGTGCAAGGCGTAGCAAGCTCCAGGCCCCCGCGGATACCTGCCTGCCGCGTGGGCGCCTGTCCAACGCCCGCTGGGAGGACGCACCCCATGAGAAGTTCCTGAATGCAGGAGGGAGTCAGGCCGGCACGTTCTACGGCCGCACGAATTGCTGCCCCTCCCATCTCCGGAGCAGTCAAGGAGGACAGCTCGCCTTGGAACCCACCGATAGGCGTACGCGCCGCCGATAGGATGACGACTGGATCGTTTGTCGAGTTCACCATGAGTACCTCACTTCGCTGCCATACGGATGGCACCGTCGAGACGAATGACCTCACCGTTGAGGTAAGGATTGCCGATAACGTGCTGCACAAGATCCGCAAACTCCTGTGGCCTGCCCATGCGCTGGGGAAACGGCACGGATGCCCCAAGCGACTTCTGCACCTCGTCAGGCATGGCGAGCAACATGGGGGTTGCCATGATCCCCGGCGCGATCGTTACCACCCGTACGCCAAATCGCGCCAGTTCGCGCGCCAGTGGCAGTGTCATTGCCACGACTGCGCCCTTCGAGGCGGCATACGCGCTTTGGCCGACCTGGCCGTCGAAGGCAGCAACCGATGCCGTGTTGACGATGATGCCGCGTTCGCCGTCGACTGACGGCTGCTGCTCTGCCATCAGTGCCGCCCCAAGGCGGAGGACATTAAACGTTCCTGCAACGTTGATCTGAAGCGTGCGGCTGAACGATGCCAGGGCATGCACGCCGTTCTTGCCAATCACTTTTTCAGCAGGAGCAACGCCAGCACAGTTGACGAGTCCGCGCAAAGATCCCAGCCCGGCAGCGAAGTCGAACATCTCCTTCACACTGTCTTCGTTTGTGACGTCTGCCGGGACAAAGACGCCGCCTGTCCTGCGCGCGACCTCTTGTCCGGTGTTCGAATCGAGGTCGACGATAACGACTTTCGCCCCCTTCTCAGCAAGTGCTGTTGCGGTGGCAGCACCAAGACCGGAGCCGGCCCCGGTCACCACAAATACGTTGTCCTGAATCTGCATGTCTACGGAAATAGTTGGTTCAGCGGTTGGTGGATGCGTGCACATCGAGCGAGGAAAGTGAAGCTTCCTGCGGCGGTTGCACGGATGCGCTTTGGCGGTGATCGATGAGCATGACCGCCAGGGTCCCGACCAGGCCGGCAAAGCCGATGGCCAAGAAATTCTGTTCAAGTGGAAGCTTCATTGCCACGAGTGCGCCGATGAGCACAGGTGCCGCGATGGCGCCGAGCCGCCCTATGCCCGAGGCGAAGCCCACGCCAGTGGAACGAATGGAGCCCGGATAGAACTCCCCCGCATAGGCATAGGCGAGCAACTGCGTGCCGAGCGTCGAGGCGCCGACAACGAACACGAGTACGAACAGCAGTTCGGTCACCTTCGTGTATCCCATGAGGGAAAGCGACACAGCACCCGTGGCATAGAACGCCACCAGCACGTGCTTGATATTGAAACGGTCCCCCAGCCAGCCGCCACCGACCGCGCCGCATACAGCACCGATGTTGAACACCAGTACAAAGTTCAAGGCAGAACCGAGGCTGTATCCGGACATCGACATGAGCTTCGTCAACCACGAACTCAGCGAATAGACCATGAAAAGGCCGGTAAAGAAGGCGACCCAGATCATCAGAGTGCTCACGGCGCGCCCACGGGCGAAAAGCGCCGCGACGGGGGCATCGGACGCCATCGCTTCCTGGGGCACGACCAGACGATCATCCGGCGCAATCTGCAGCTCGGGGGCGAGCTTGCGAACCACAGCACGAAGCGAGTCGTCCCGCTGCTTTCTTGCGAGAAACGCCATGGATTCCGGCATGGTCCACAAGATGAACGGAATGAAGAGCACCGGCAGCCCGGCAACGAAAAACACCGCCTGCCAGCCATATACTTCGATCAGGCCCTTGCCGGTCAGGGCAACCAGAATCCCGCCGATCGAATACCCGGCAAATACGATGGTTACGAGCCGAGCCCGGATCTTGCTGGGTGCAAACTCTCCCATCTGGGCCGTCACGACAGGCAGCACGCCGCCGATACCGAGGCCTGCCAAGAAACGCATCACACTGAAGCTGATCGGGTCCGTCGTCAGGCCGGCGGCAGCAGTAAAGACGCTGAAAAGTCCGACGCACACGCAGATGGACAACTTGCGGCCGATCTTGTCGGCGAGCGTGCCGAGGTAGATCGCGCCAAACATCATGCCGAACAGCGCAGAACTCGCCATGAATCCGGCCCTCGTGGCATCGACTCCCATCTGCTTCATGATCGACGGCAGCGCCGCACCCACTACCGCCAGGTCGTAGCCATCCAGCACCAGGATCATCACGCACCAGAAGAGAATCATCCGGTGAAAGCCAGAGAACTTGGCTGTGTCTGCTACTTTTTGAACGTCAATTTCTTTTGTCATAGTCTCCTCCATTTTTGATGGGTCAAATCACCCGTGAGCTGCGGTTATTCCTTGTGAAACGTCGTAAAGCTGGAGGCGGGTTCACGCTCTGATGCCAGTGAGTTCTCGATGCGCTCCTCATCGGCATATCCCAGACTCATCCCRACCACGAACTTCTCCTGGGCACCAAGTGCCAACTCCTGTTCGATGATCCTGTGGTACTTCATGAACGCAGCCTGAGGGCAAGTACTCAGGCCGTACGTGCGCGCCACGACCATGATGTTTTGCAGGAACATCCCGTAGTCCAGCAGGCTTCCCTGGTTCATCATTCGGTCAACCGTGAAGAAGAGGCCGACGGGCGCATCAAAGAACTGATAGTTCCGGCCGTGCTGGGCGTGCATGCTGGCTTTGTCGCCCTTCTCGATGCCAAGGAGGCTGTAGAGCTGCCAACCTACCGCGCGACGGCGATCGAGATACGGGGACGTCCATTTCAGCGGGTAATACGCCCATTCGTCGCCGTGCTCTGCGGCAAGCGCCGGATCGTCATCCACGTTCCGAAGCGCCGCGCAGACCCGGTCCTTGGCGGCACCCATCAGCACGTGCACCTTCCATGGCTGCATATTCACCCCGGTCGCTGCGAACCGCGCGGTGTTCAGGATCGCCTCGACGACGTCGGTTGACACGGGCTCCGGGAGGAAGGCACGGACGCTACGGCGCGTCGTAATCGCCCATTCGACCGCGCGACGCACGGCTGGAAGCTCCCCAGGCGGGGGACTCAATCTGTTCAGGTTCACGCTAACGCTCTCTACTCAAAATGGCTGCATCAGCCTTTCGGGTAAGAGACTACGTTTCGCGTTGAACAGGTACTGTCACATAGCCGACAATTCCGGATTATTCCTGTTCTCGACGGCGAGCGCGTCGGCAATGTCTTGTGCAAGACAGTGTCGCAAGAGGAATCGGCTTACTTTCCGGGTTCCATTTGTGCGCATAGCACAGTACTCATAGAACTCGAAAGGAGACAGTCGTGAGCAACAACATTTACGAAATCGGCCTGGAGCGCAACAACGCCAACCACGTTCCGTTGACCCCGCTGCACTTCTTAGACCGCTGCGCCGAGCAGTACCCGAACAGGGACGCCATTGTTCATGGCAACCTCCGCCAGTCGTGGAGCACGACCAGGGAGCGCTGCCGACGCCTGGCAAGTGCCCTCATCAAGCTCGGCATCGGAAGAGGCGACACCGTGTCGATCCTTGCCCCGAACACTCCGGCAATGGTGGAAGCCCATCATGGCATCCCCCTGAGTGGGGCTGTATTGAACGCTATCAACTGCCGGCTTGATGCGGATGGTGTGCGGTTTATCCTGAAGCACGGCGAAGCGAAGGTCCTGCTGGTGGATCGGGAATTTTCCGCTCTTGCAGCGGCCGCCCTCGAGGGACTCGACAATCCTCCCCTGATCATCGATATCGCCGATACGTTGGCGCCCGAATACGAACTGATCGGCGAACATGAATATGAGCAGTTCCTCCGGCAAGGCGATGCCGACTTTCCGGGAATCTATCCCAAGGACGAGTGGGATGCCATCGCGCTGAACTACACCTCCGGAACCACATCCGATCCCAAGGGAGTCGTCCCGAGCCATCGGGGTGCGTACCTGATGAGCCTGCTGCAGCTCACCGATTGGGGCATGCCGCGCGGCCCTAAGTACTTGTGGACGCTGCCGCTATTCCATGCCAATGGTTGGTGCTTCGTGTGGGCCATTACCGCAGCAGCCGGCACTCACGTGTGCCTGCGCAAAGTGACGGCCGCAAACATCTTCCATGCGATTGAAGCGCACGGCGTGGACCATTTCTGCGCGGCACCCATTGTGCTCGCCTCCCTCGCCACAGCAACAGAGGGAGAGCGCCGAGCGTTCTCGCATCCCGTTCGCATCCGTACGGCGGGCTCGCCACCTCCTGCAACCGTACTCAAGGCCGTGAGCGAAATGGGCTTCGACGTCGAGCATGTGTATGGGATTACGGAGGCTTCCGGCACACCGGTCAGTTCGTACGCCAATCCCGCCTGGAACTCCATGTCGCCGGACGCCAAGGCTCGTCTGATGGCACGCCAGGGAAACCGTGCGGCCGCGCTAGAAGGGTTATACGTCGCGGATCCCGACACAATGCGCGCGGTACCGTGGGATGGCCGAACACAAGGCGCGCTCTTGTTGCGGGGCAACATCGTCATGAAAGGCTATTTGAAGAATCCCGAAGCCACCGAGCGGGCCTTTGGAGGGGGGTGGTTCCACACTGGCGACGTGGCAGTAGTGCACTCTGACGGGTACATCCAGATTACCGATCGATCCAAGGACGTGATTATCTCAGGCGGGGAAAACATCTCATCCGTGGAGGTGGAAGATGTCCTCCATCAACACCCGGCCGTCCTGATTGCTGCGGTCGTCGCCCAACCCCACCCGAAATGGGGAGAGTCGCCCTGCGCATTCATCGAGCTCAAAGACGGCTACGCCGAGCCATCCGAGGCTGAAGTCATTGCCTTCTGTCGTGATCGACTGGCGCACTACAAGTGCCCTGTTCGCGTTGTCTATGGTGCGCTACCGAAAACCGGTACCGGAAAGATTCAGAAATTCCGGCTGCGCGAAATGGCCCGAAGCCGCGAGGCCATCACCGATTTGGCCAGCTCACGTTAACCCTTCTTGCAGCACTGAACTATGATCGATTGCATTGTTGACGGGCATACCGCACTGGTAACGCTTAAGCGCCCGCCGGTTAACGCCTTCAATATTGAGAGCCTTGCCGCATTGGAGGCGCTGATCGGCCGACTGAACGCCAATGCGGACGTGCGGGCAGTTGGTGCGCTTGTTGCCGGACTGGTACGTCGATGTTGGCGCGCTATCGTTGTATTTCACGAATCAAAAGCTGCTGCCGGCGAAGACGCGCGCGTTCGTGGATTTCATCACCGAATCATTTTGGGCGCGCAAAATGCCCCAGATCGAATCGCTCGTGACAACCGCAAGCGCCGATGGCGAATGAGGTCAGTGCTGCCGTGCGTGGATGGGGCCAGCGTCAAAGGGGCTTGCGCGCTGGGTGCCTCGGTTCGGACACGTCCGTGGATCTGATGAACTCGATAAAAGCCTTCAGGGGCGTGGGCATAAAGTTCCGCCCGGAGTAGTACAAGAACGGTCCCGGAAAATCCTGCCACCAGGGCTCCAGAATGGGCTCCAGCGTTCCGTTGGCCAGATGGGGTTTTAGCCAGTCCTCGAAGAGATAGACAATCCCGGTTCCTGCCAGCGCCGCGTCAATCAGCAGGTCCGCCGCGCCCCCCAGGCCGATGACCAGTGGTCCCTTGGGGTCAATGCGCAACGTCTCACCTTCGCCTTCGAACTCCCAGGCCGGCATGGCGCCACTTGGAAAGCGCCCCCTCAGGCAGGCGTGGCCGATCAGTTCGCGGGGATGCTCTGGCCGACCATGGTGATCGAGGTAGGCCGGCGAAGCCGCCACGGCGATACGTTGTGACCGCGGTCCGATGGGCACCGCAATCATGTCCTGCTCCAGTCGCTCGCCGTAGCGAACGCCCGCATCGCAGCCGGCAGCGAGCACGTCCACGAAGCTCTCTTCGACGATCACTTCAAGGGCGATGTCCGGATACTTGGCCAGAAACGGGGGAATGATGCCGGGCAACACCAGCCTTGCAACGCTCGCGGGCACATTCAGCTTCAGCGTGCCGGCCGGCCTGTCACGGAAGTCGTTGACAGCCGCCAATGCGGACTGCACTTCGGTCAGAGCAGGGACGAGTCTCGCCAACAGGTCTGAGCCCGCTTCGGTGAGTGTCACGCTCCGCGTAGTACGATGCAGCAGGCGCACACCCAGCTGTGCTTCCAGTCGACGCAGTGCCTCGCTGAGCCCCGAGGCACTGACCCCGCTGGAGCGGGCTGCGTCGCGAAAGCCCCCTGCACGCGCCACCGTGGCAAAGGCTTTCAGGTCATTGAGATCTGTATTCATTGTGCAAAATGTCGCACGCCCCGTGCCAATTGTCCATATTTTCATTTCTCGTCTACGCGACTACGCTTGGCATTTACGCATCCACAGGAGCTGAAAAATGTCAGCAATTGATCAGGTCGGGACGTTCACCCTCGGCAACCGCGCGGTAAATCGACTGGGTTATGGCGCCATGCAACTGGCGGGGCCCAATGTCTTCGGGCCGCCCAAGGACCGCGAGGCGGCCTTGTCGGTGTTGCGCGAGGCCGTTGCTCAGCGTGTCAACCATATCGACACAAGTGACTTCTACGGTCCGCACTTGACCAACCAGCTTATCCGTGAAGCCCTGTCACCCTATGCGGACGACCTAGTGATCGTCACCAAGATCGGTGCGCTGCGAGGCGCGGATGGCGCCTGGCTTCCGGCGTTCTCGCCGAAAGAACTGGCGCAGGCAGTTCATGACAACCTGCGCAATCTGGGTCTCGATGTCCTCCATGTGGTCAACCTCAGGGTCATGTTCGACGCGCAAGGGCCGGCGGAGGGGTCGATCGAGGCGCAGCTGACCGCATTGGCTGAACTTCAGCAGCAAGGGCTTGTGCGTCACATCGGCCTGAGCAACGTCACGCCGACGCAAGTGGCGCAGGGCCGCGCAATTACCGAGATCGCATGCGTGCAGAACCACTACAACCTGGCGCATCGCACCGATGACGTCTTGATCGATGAGCTCGCTGCATCGAACATTCCGTACGTGCCGTTCTTCCCGCTGGGTGGCTTCAGTCCGCTGCAGTCGTCCACCCTCTCCGACGTTGCGCAGGAACTCGGTGCATCCCACTTGCAGGTAGCACTGGCTTGGCTTCTGCAGCGCTCGCCGAACATCCTGCTGATTCCTGGTACCTCGTCTGTCGCGCACCTGCGCGAGAACCTCAAGACCGCCAATCTGAAGCTCCCAGCCGAAGCGATTGCCAAGCTGAATTCGATTGGGGCGCCGATCGACGCGGCCCACTAAGAAGCCAGACGCCTCCCGGATTGCAAGCTGTTTGGCATGTTGGTAGGCAGGTGAAGGCAGCACGCTTATGTCCGGCCCCTCCCGCAGGTGGTTGCACTCGGCAGCTCCCCTTTGGCACAGCTTGGCCTACGCGGTGTAGGATCCCCGGATCCTGATCCTTGTGCCAGAGATACCCGTTGCCAGGGGGAGGCGTCCATACCATCTAACAAAATGAGCTTACGGAGGCTGTTAACTTCAAGTGACTTTTCTTCTGTTCGTGCCGTGGGGTCGGGTCAAAACAGGACGGGTGATCGTGGATACGACCACGACAAATATCGCCAGCCGCTGCATGCCAACGGCATCAGCACCGAGATTGCTCGCCGCGGCGAGCCGCATGGCAGCGGCCTTGGCAAAACCCGCTGGATCGTCGAACGCACCCATCGCCTGGCTGCACAACTTCAAGCAATTGCGCGTTCGCTTTGACCGCCTCGCCATCATTCACGAAGCCTTCCTGAAAATTGCTTGTTGCATCATCTGCTGGCGGCACCTCAGGAAGTCATTTTGTTGGATGCTCTAGGCGGCCTGCTCGCACTGGCAGGGGTAGTGGTGCTCTGCCACCCGGCTTTGGGCCGTCGGCGTCAGTTTCCAACCCTGAGAGGCTAAATTCGCATCTCCGCGTCGAATACAAAAGGGAGCCGCGCGGGCTCCCTTCGTGCTACATGCCGGTTCCGGCTTACAGCGCGGCGGCGTCCTTCAGCTTCTTCAGCGGGCGCACCTTCACCTTAACGGTGGCCGGCTTGGCCGCGAACCACTGGTCCTCACCGGTGAACGGGTTCTTGCCGAAGCGCTTTTTGGTCGCCGCCACTTGCAGGGCAGTGATCTTGAACAGGCCCGGGAGCGTGAACTCGCCCGCACCCTTCTTGTGCACCGCGCTCAGGACCGTGTTTTCCAGATGTGCCAGCACGGTCTTGACGGTCTTGGCGTCCAGCTCGGTCTGGGCGACCAGATGGGCCAGCAAGCTCGCCTTGGTGAAGGTTTCCTTCAGCGGTTTCGCTACCGGCGCAGCCGCTGCGGCATTCTTTGCCGGTGCGGCCGCCTTCGTGGCAGGTGCCGCTGCCTTCTTGGCTGCTGGCTTGGCCGGGGTCTTTACGACAGCTTTCGCTTTGGTTGCCATGGATTCTTCTGTGATCTAGTTATTCGTTGATATGTCGCCGTGGAGGCGTTCGTGAGAATAGCAAATTCCATGAGGTGTGTGCGACTGCGTGAAACCAACGATTACAACTGCACGCCGATGGTAGCCCTGATCCGGTCGCAGGTGCGCGTGCTGGCCACCCAAGCAGCTTGCTGACTTCGTCCCGGGCGCGGCTGGCAAGTAGCTGGCGCCGGCAGTACGTGTTGCGCAGCACCCGCGGGCTCATGTCTTCGTCTTCGAAATTGATGGCTAGGAGCGCCGCTCGCACAATCTTTCCAAAGCTCATATCAGTGATCGGCTCGCCGCTGGCCCTGAGTGAGAAAACGAGGTCGCCGGCAACCGGCAGTGTCCGGCGGCGAACGTGCCATTCCGCCAGGATCGGCACCGCGAAGGACCCCAAGGGAACGCGCGGGTGTCGCGCGCGCCGTGAGCTGGCACGCGCAGATAGGGTGCGGAGGAACCGGGTTGCAGATACTCCCGTCGGGCCGAGCGCGCTTCTGCTGCGGTGACGCCGGTGGCTAGGAAGAATGCCACGATGGCACGGCTTCGCAAGACAGCGAGATCGTCGCCGTCGTGCGACTGGATCCATGCTTGCAGCCGGGCGTTGGCGTGCTCGGGCAGGTAGATAGGGGCCGGCTCGTCCTTCGGCCAACGGCCATCCCGCACCAGCTGATTGGCTGGGTTGCTCTCGCGCACGCCCACGGCAACCAGATGCCGGCAAAGCCGGTCCAGCAGCTTCAGAGAACGCATGCGCGTGGCGGTGCTATAACCGAGCGCGTCCGGCGATTGCCAGAATCTGAGCGCGGTAAGCCATCAATGGAAGACACGTTCGCGACCTAGAGCGCTCGGCGACAAGCCGCTTATTGAGACTTGTATAAATCATGACAACCGATTCGAGTCTGACGCGTTATCTGATCAAGGCGTTGATCGGGAGTCGATTGCATGGCAGGGAAGATGGACGAAGCGACCAGAAAGCGGGTTCGCGCTGGACGGATGCTGTTAGCGAACA
>NZ_JBFRDD010000095.1:0-19036 GCF_052113425.1 Cupriavidus sp. YAF13 | reverse complement strand
GAAGGACAAGGAAATGGTCATGCCGGGTGACAACGTGTCGATCACGGTCAAGCTGATTGCCCCGATCGCCATGGAAGAAGGCCTGCGTTTCGCCATCCGTGAAGGCGGTCGTACCGTCGGCGCCGGCGTCGTGGCAAAGATCCTCGACTGATAAAGTCGAACAGCGGATACGGCACCAACCGGCCGTATTCGTTGCCAGAGGGGTTGGCCTAATCGCCGACCCCACAGTTGTTTTAGGGGTATAGCTCAACTGGCAGAGCGTCGGTCTCCAAAACCGAAGGTTGGGGGTTCGATTCCCTCTGCCCCTGCCAATTCAATCAGCCGCGTCGCGATAGAGAGTATCGTGACGCGGCTTAGTCTCGTTTGCGAAACATGGCCAATCCCAACGTCGAAACCGTCAACGCCGCCAGTGGTAAGTGGTTGCTTGGCGCCGCGGTGCTACTGGTGGTTGCCGGCGTCATCGGTTTCTATGCTCTGGCACAGCAACCGTCCTACGTGCGTGGCGCTGCGCTGTTCGGCGGCATTGCGCTGGGCGTGGTGGTCGCGCTGGTATCGGCGCCAGGCAAGGATTTCATCGGTTTCTCCAAGGAATCGTATCGCGAAGTCCGCAAGGTCGTTTGGCCCACCCGCAAGGAAGCCGGGCAGATGACGGGCCTGGTGTTTGTCTTTGTCGTGATCATGGCCGTGTTCCTGTGGTCTGCGGACAAGCTCATCGAGTGGGTCATCTTTTCGCTCGTGCTGGGCTGGAAATGAAGGATAGAACATGACGGATAACGCACAACAGGAAGTCCCCGCAGCTGAATCGCCTTCGTCGAAGAAGCGCTGGTATGTGGTGCACGCCTATTCCGGCATGGAAAAGAGTGTGCAGCGCGCGCTGCAGGAACGCATTGAGCGCGCCGAAATGCAGGACAAGTTTGGCCGCATCCTGGTCCCGTCCGAAGAAGTCGTTGAAATCAAGGGTGGGCAGAAGTCTGTCACCGAGCGTCGCTTCTTCCCGGGGTACGTGCTGGTCGAGATGGAAATGACCGACGAGACCTGGCACCTGGTGAAGAACACCAGCAAGGTCACTGGCTTCGTCGGCGGTGCGCGCAATCGCCCGAGTCCGATTTCCCAGAAGGAAGTCGACAAGATCATGACCCAGATGCAGGAAGGGGTCGAGAAGCCGCGTCCCAAGACGCTCTTTGAAGTGGGCGAAATGGTTCGCGTCAAGGACGGCCCTTTCACCGACTTCAACGGCAACGTCGAGGAAGTGAACTACGAGAAATCGCGCCTGCGCGTCTCGGTCACCATCTTCGGGCGTGCCACCCCGGTCGAGCTCGAGTTCGGCCAGGTCGAGAAAGTCTAAGTGGTCTGTGTGGTTTAAGCAGTTCAGGTTTTCGCGTTTTATGCTGACTGCAAGGTCAGCGAAAAATGCAGCGGCCAGTCTCGAAAGGGGCTGGCCACAAGAGGAGCGTGAGGCTGGCTGGGGTGGATGAACCATCCCTGCAGYGATAGCGCGCTACGACTCAACAGGATCGCATTCCGCCAGGAAGCGGTCCGGATTGGAGTAAATATGGCCAAGAAGATCATTGGCTTTATCAAGCTGCAAATTCCGGCTGGTAAGGCAAATCCCTCCCCGCCCGTGGGCCCCGCACTGGGTCAACGCGGTCTGAACATCATGGAGTTCTGCAAGGCGTTCAACGCGCAGACCCAAGGCATGGAACCCGGCCTGCCGGTGCCGGTGGTGATTACCGCCTTCGCCGACAAGAGCTTCACCTTCGTGATGAAGTCGCCCCCGGCGACCGTTCTGATCAAGAAGGCAGCTGGCCTGACCAAGGGTTCGGCCAAGCCGCACACCGACAAGGTTGGCAAGATCACGCGTGCCCAGGCTGAAGAAATCGCCAAGGCAAAGAACGCTGACCTGACCGCTGCCGATCTGGACGCTGCCGTCCGTACGATCGCCGGTTCGGCTCGCTCGATGGGCATCACCGTGGAGGGTCTGTAAATGGCTAAGGTTTCCAAGCGCACCGCCGCGAACAAGGCGAAGATCGAGCGCACCAAGTTCTACCCGATCGACGAGGCCCTGGGCCTGGTGAAGGGCTGCGCATCGGCCAAGTTCGACGAATCCATCGACGTGGCCGTGCAACTTGGCATCGATGCGAAGAAGTCGGACCAGGTGGTTCGTGGCTCCGTCGTGCTGCCTGCCGGTACCGGCAAGTCGGTTCGCGTGGCTGTGTTCGCCCAAGGTGAAAAGGCTGAAGCCGCCAAGGCAGCTGGCGCCGAAATCGTCGGTATGGAAGACCTGGCTGAACAAGTCAAGGCCGGCAACCTGAACTTCGACGTCGTGATCGCCTCGCCGGACACGATGCGTATCGTTGGTACGCTGGGCCAGATCCTGGGCCCGCGCGGCCTGATGCCGAACCCGAAGGTCGGTACGGTTACCCCCGACGTCGCCCAGGCTGTGAAGAACGCCAAGGCCGGTCAGGTGCAATACCGTGTCGACAAGGCCGGTATCATCCACGCCACCATTGGCCGCCGTTCGTTCCAGGACGCCGATCTGAAGCGCAACCTGAGCGCGCTGATCGAAGCCCTGGTGAAGTCGAAGCCGGCTACCAGCAAGGGCGTGTACCTGCGCAAGATCGCTGTTTCGTCCACCATGGGCGTTGGCGTTCGCGTGGAACAGGCTTCGCTGTCGGCCTAAGGCTGGCGGCAACCGCAGGGCGGACCCGATAACGTCGCCCAGCGTAAAGCATTGAGGATCCCGGCCCAGGCCGGGATCGTCTCCCGAGTCAGGCGGTGCCCGATAGGACACCGCAGGATGAAGGAGCAAGGCTTTGGGCAGTGGTGCCCGCCGGCGCGCAAGCGTGGAGCAGGCACCGCTGGTTATCAAAGACCGCTGGTGGCGGGCGCGGCCGTAGGTTGGCTGCCTCGCCTTAATCGGACGGAACGTACGCAGCGTGGCTTTGGCCTGCCGCGACGCCTCCCGGCCCACCAGCGCAGATGGCGCACCCGAGGGATTGAAGAATCCGGGCAATGACCCGGGTGATTCGGGCCAAATCGGACGCCGTTCGTTTGGACTGATGTGCGTGCCCCGGACGATCCGGGGAACAAGCATCGTTTTGGAGCTTAACCGTGCCACTTAATATTGAAGATAAGAAGGCCGTCGTTGCTGAGGTTTCGGCGCAAGTCGCTAAAGCCCAGACCATCGTCGTAGCCGAATATCGCGGCATTGCGGTTGGCGATCTGACCAAGCTGCGCGCCAAGGCCCGCGAGCAAGGCGTGTACCTGCGTGTTCTGAAGAACACGCTGGCCCGCCGCGCCGTGGAAGGCACGCCGTTTGCCGGCCTCGCAGAGCAAATGACCGGTCCGCTGATCTACGGTATTTCCGAAGATGCAGTGTCGTCGGCCAAGGTTCTGAACGACTTTGCCAAGACCAACGACAAGTTGGTTCTGCGCGCAGCGTCGTACGACGGCAACGTGCTCGATGCTGCTGCCGTCAAGGCACTGGCCTCGATCCCGAGCCGTGACGAACTGATTGCTCAGCTGCTTGGCGTGATGCAGGCACCGGTGTCGGGCTTCGCCCGTCTGCTGGCTGCACTGGCCGCCAAGAAGAGCGAAGGCGCCCCTGCCGAAGGCGAAGGCGCTGCTGCCGCCGCCGAGAGCGAAGGCGCAGCTGCTTAAGGCGTAAGCCTTTCGCAGCCTGGCTCATCAAGATCGCATTACCGATACCGAATCACATTTAGCAGGAGTATTCCAAATGGCAATCAGCAAAGACGACATCCTCGAAGCCGTAGGCTCGATGTCCGTGATGGAACTGAACGACCTGGTCAAGGCGTTCGAAGAAAAGTTTGGCGTGTCCGCCGCTTCGATGGCCGTGGCTGCTGCCCCGGGCGCAGGCGCTGCTGCCGCTGAAGAGCAAACCGAATTCAACGTTATCCTGTCGGAAATCGGCGCAAACAAGGTTGGCGTGATTAAGGCTGTTCGCGAAATCACCGGCCTGGGCCTGAAGGAAGCCAAGGATCTGGTTGACGGCGCACCGAAGGCTGTCAAGGAAGGCGTGGACAAGGCTGCTGCAGCCGACGCCAAGAAGAAGCTGGAAGACGCCGGCGCAAAGGTCGAAGTCAAGTAAGCTGTACTCGCGTGCCTTTTGGCACGCGAATGGGGCTGGCAAAGGGAGATTCCCGGCGCCAGCCTTTTTGCGCTTCTGCGATGTGTGTTTTACTGTGCACTCGGAAGCGTGAATAAATGGCGCAAACGATGCTTGAGAGCTGGGCGTATGCCTAAGCTTGAGCAGAGGCCAAACATCAGTGGCACACTAGGTGGTTGCTGATGTTTGTCTTCTGAACCGACTGCAGAAGACAAGTTTGGTCGGGTGTCCCCCGGGCCGGTATGACGCATTGCGTCGTTTCTGCCGGCTCGCAGCGTGCGGACACCGTCAGCCAGAGGTTGGTAGCGGCCAACCGCCAAATCCCCTCCCAGTCGCTGAACACCTCAGGTGCTGCGCCAGGTCCAGCCAGCCCTGCGATGATTCGGAGATCCCATGGCGTACAGCTTCACCGAAAAGAAGCGCATTCGCAAAAGTTTTGCGAAGCGCGCGACGGTTCATCAGGTTCCTTTCCTGCTTGCCACCCAGATTGAATCCTACGCTCAGTTTCTGCAAGAGGGTGCGCCACCCTCGCGTCGCAAAACCGAGGGCCTGCAAGCGGCTTTCAGTGCAATCTTCCCGATTGTGTCGCACAACGGGCTCGCCCGTATGGAGTTCGTCTCCTACCACCTCTCCAACCCGCCGTTCGACGTCAAGGAATGTCAACAGCGTGGCCTGACCTTCCACTCGGCGCTGCGTGCCAAGGTACGCCTGATCATCAACGATCGGGAAAATCCGGGCAAGGTCAAGGAAGTCAAGGAACAGGAAGTCTACATGGGCGAAATTCCGCTCATGACGTCGACCGGCTCCTTCGTCATCAACGGTACCGAGCGTGTGATCGTTTCGCAGCTCCACCGTTCGCCTGGCGTGTTCTTCGAACACGACAAGGGCAAGACCCACAGCTCGGGCAAGCTGCTGTTCTCGGCACGGATTATTCCTTACCGCGGCTCGTGGCTCGATTTCGAGTTCGACCCGAAGGACATCCTGTACTTCCGCGTTGACCGTCGCCGCAAGATGCCGGTCACGATCCTGCTGAAGTCGATCGGCCTGACGCCCGAGCAAATCCTCGCGCACTTCTTCGTGTTCGACAATTTCACCCTGCAGTCGGAAGGCGCGCAGATGGAATTCGTGCCCGAACGCCTGCGCGGTGAAGTCGCGCGCTTCGACATCGCCGACAAGGACGGCCGTGTCGTCGTGGAGAAGGACAAGCGGATCAACGCAAAGCATATCCGCGACCTGGATTCCGCCGGCACCAAGCTGATCAGCGTGCCGGAAGACTACCTGCTCGGCCGCGTGCTGGCGAAGAACATCATCGACCCGGATACCGGTGAGGTGATTGCCAACGCCAACGACGAGCTGACCGAAACCGTGCTGGAAAACCTGCGCGAAGCCGGTGTCAAGCAGATCCAGACCCTGTACACGAACGATCTGGACCAAGGTCCGTACATGTCGCAGACGCTGCGCGTGGACGACACCGCGGACCAGACCGCTGCGCGTATCGCGATCTACCGCATGATGCGTCCCGGCGAGCCGCCGACCGAAGACGCGGTGGAAGCCCTGTTCCAGCGCCTGTTCTACAGCGAAGAGTCGTATGACCTGTCGCGCGTTGGCCGCATGAAGGTCAACAGCCGCCTGGGCCGCCCGAGCGGTGAAGGCAGCATGGTGCTGCAGGACGAGGACATCCTCGAGACCATCAAGATCCTGGTCAACCTGCGCAACGGCAAGGGTGAGGTCGATGACATCGATCACCTGGGCAATCGTCGCGTCCGCTGCGTTGGCGAACTGGCCGAAAACCAGTTCCGTGCCGGCTTGTCGCGCGTCGAGCGCGCCGTCAAGGAACGTCTGGGCCAGGCCGAGACTGAAAACCTGATGCCGCACGACCTGATCAACTCGAAGCCGATTTCGTCGGCCATCCGCGAGTTCTTCGGTTCGTCGCAGCTGTCGCAGTTCATGGACCAGACCAACCCGCTGTCCGAGATCACGCACAAGCGTCGCGTCTCCGCACTTGGCCCGGGCGGTTTGACCCGTGAGCGCGCAGGCTTTGAAGTGCGTGACGTGCACCCGACCCACTACGGCCGCGTGTGCCCGATCGAAACGCCGGAAGGCCCGAACATTGGCCTGATCAACTCGCTGGCACTGTATGCACGCCTGAACGAGTACGGCTTCCTGGAAACGCCGTACCGCAAGGTGGTCGACAGCAAGCTGACCGACCAGGTCGACTACCTGTCCGCCATTGAAGAAGGCAAGTACGTGGTGGCGCAGGCCAACGCGACGGTTGACACCGACGGTACCCTGATCGACGAACTGGTGTCGTCGCGTGAAGGTAGCGAGCGGGAAACCCGTATGGTCACGCCGGACCGCGTCCAGTACATCGACGTGGCGCCTTCGCAGATCGTCTCGGCCGCGGCATCGCTGGTGCCGTTCCTCGAGCACGATGATGCGAACCGTGCACTGATGGGCGCCAACATGCAGCGTCAGGCCGTGCCTTGCCTGCGTCCGGACAAGCCGCTGGTGGGTACCGGCATTGAGCGTACCGTTGCGGTCGACTCGGGTACTGCCGTCCAGGCGACCCGTGGCGGCGTGGTGGACTACGTCGACGCCATGCGTATCGTGATTCGCGTGAACGATGAGGAAGCTGTCGCCGGTGAAGTCGGCGTCGACATCTACAACCTGATCAAGTACACCCGCTCGAACCAGAACACCAACATCAACCAGCGTCCGATGGTCAAGGTTGGGGATTTCGTCGCCCGTGGCGACGTGATCGCCGACGGCGCATCGACCGACCTGGGCGAGCTCGCGCTCGGCCAGAACATGCTGGTGGCGTTCATGCCGTGGAACGGCTACAACTTCGAAGACTCGATCCTGATCTCCGAACGCGTGGTGGCCGAAGACCGCTACACCTCGATCCACATCGAGGAACTGTCGGTCGTCGCCCGTGACACCAAGCTGGGACCGGAAGAAATCACCCGCGACATCTCCAACCTCGCCGAGGCGCAACTCGCGCGTCTGGACGAGTCCGGCATCACCTACATCGGTGCCGAAGTGGAAGCCGGGGACGTGCTGGTCGGCAAGGTCACGCCCAAGGGCGAGACCCAGCTGACCCCGGAAGAAAAGCTGCTGCGCGCGATCTTCGGCGAGAAGGCTTCGGACGTGAAGGACACCTCGCTGCGCGTCCCCTCGGGGATGAGCGGTATCGTGATCGACGTCCAGGTCTTCACCCGCGAAGGCGTGACCCGCGACAAGCGTGCCCAGTCCATCATCGACGATGAACTCAAGCGCTACCGCCTGGACCTGAACGACCAGCTGCGTATCGTGGAAGGCGATGCCTTCCAGCGTCTGGAACGCCTGCTGCTCGACAAGACCGTCAATGGCGGTCCGAAGAAGCTGTCCAAGGGCGCCAAGCTGACCCGTGAGTACCTGGCCGATCTGGACAAGTACCACTGGTTCGACATCCGCCCGGCCGACGAAGAAGTGGCTGCCCAGCTGGAAGCCGTCAAGGAAGCCATCGAGCAGAAGCGTCACGAGTTCGACCTGGCCTTTGAAGAAAAGCGCAAGAAGCTCACGCAAGGCGACGAACTGCCGCCGGGCGTGATCAAGATGGTCAAGGTGTACCTGGCCGTCAAGCGCCGCCTGCAGCCTGGCGACAAGATGGCAGGCCGTCACGGCAACAAGGGCGTTGTGTCCAAGATCGTTCCGATCGAAGACATGCCCTACATGGCCGACGGCACACCCGCCGACATCGTGCTGAACCCGCTCGGCGTGCCTTCGCGGATGAACGTGGGCCAGATTCTGGAAACCCACCTGGGTTGGGCCGCGCGCGGCCTGGGCCAGCGTATCGGCTCCATGCTCAAGGCACAGGCGAAGGCGCAGGAACTGCGTCCGTTGCTCGCCCAGATCTACAACGAGAGCGGCAAGCCGGAAGACCTCGACAGCCTGTCGGACGCTGAAGTGCTGGAACTGGCGACCAACCTGAAGAAGGGTGTCCCGTTCGCCACGCCGGTGTTCGACGGTGCGCACGAAGACGAAATCCGCCGCATGCTGGACCTGGCGTACCCGGAAGAGATCGCCAAGGACATGGGCCTGACCGCTTCCAAGCAACAGGTCACGCTGCACGACGGCCGTACCGGCGAAGCGTTCGAGCGTCCGGTGACGCTGGGCGTGATGCACATGCTGAAGCTGCACCACTTGGTCGACGACAAGATGCACGCGCGTTCGACCGGCCCGTACTCGCTGGTGACCCAGCAGCCGCTGGGTGGTAAGGCGCAGTTCGGTGGCCAGCGTTTCGGTGAAATGGAAGTGTGGGCGCTGGAAGCATATGGCGCCTCCTACGTGCTGCAGGAAATGCTGACGGTCAAGTCCGATGACGTGAACGGCCGGACCAAGGTCTACGAGAACATCGTCAAGGGCGAGCACTCGATCGATGCCGGCATGCCGGAATCGTTCAACGTGCTGGTGAAGGAAATCCGTTCGCTGGGTATCGACATCGACCTCGATCGCTATTGATTCGGATCGAGAGTGCGCGGCAGGCCGGCCGTAAATGGCCCGCCTGCCGCCGAATGCCCGCTACGGTTTTCCCACAGGATGAATGCCGCGGGCCCGACATGCTGTCGGGCTGGCGGCGAAACAAGGAGTTGCAATGAAAGCATTGCTCGATCTCTTTAAGCAGGTTCAGCAGGAAGAGCAGTTCGACGCGATCAAGATCGGCCTGGCATCGCCAGAGAAGATCCGTTCGTGGTCGTACGGTGAAGTGAAGAAGCCGGAAACCATCAACTATCGGACGTTCAAGCCCGAGCGCGATGGTCTGTTCTGCGCCAAGATCTTTGGCCCGATCAAGGACTACGAGTGCCTGTGCGGCAAGTACAAGCGCCTGAAGCATCGCGGCGTGATCTGCGAGAAGTGCGGCGTTGAAGTGACGCTGGCCAAGGTGCGCCGCGAGCGCATGGGCCACATCGAACTGGCTGCGCCGACCGCGCACATCTGGTTCCTGAAGTCGCTGCCGTCGCGTCTGGGCATGGTGCTCGACATGACGCTGCGCGATATCGAGCGCGTTCTGTACTTCGAAGCATTCGTGGTGCTCGAACCCGGCATGACTCCGCTCAAGAAGAGCCAGATCATGTCCGAGGACGACTACATCGCCAAGTGCGAAGAGTATGGCGAAGGCGAGTTCGTGGCCATGATGGGTGCCGAAGGCATCCGTGAATTGCTGCGCGGCATCGACATCGAAAAGCAGATCGAAACGATCCGCGCCGAGCTGCAGACCACCGGCTCCGAAGCCAAGATCAAGAAGTTCGCCAAGCGCCTGAAGGTGCTCGAGGCGTTCCAGCGTTCGGGCATCAAGCCGGAATGGATGATCCTGGAAGTGCTGCCGGTGCTGCCGCCCGAACTGCGTCCGCTGGTCCCGCTGGATGGTGGCCGTTTCGCCACCTCGGACCTGAACGACCTGTATCGCCGCGTCATCAACCGTAACAACCGCCTGAAGCGCCTGCTCGAACTGAAGGCGCCTGAAATCATCGTGCGCAACGAAAAGCGCATGCTGCAGGAAGCGGTTGACTCGCTGCTGGACAACGGTCGTCGCGGCAAGGCCATGACGGGCGCCAACAAGCGTCCGCTGAAGTCGCTGGCCGAAATGATCAAGGGCAAGGGCGGCCGTTTCCGTCAGAACYTGCTSGGCAAGCGCGTCGACTACTCCGGCCGTTCGGTCATTGTGGTGGGCCCGACCCTCAAGCTGCACCAGTGCGGCCTGCCCAAGTTGATGGCGCTCGAATTGTTCAAGCCCTTCATTTTCCACAAGCTGGAAACGATGGGCATCGCCACCACCATCAAGGCGGCGAAGAAGGAAGTGGAAAGCCAGACCGCGGTGGTGTGGGACATCCTCGAAGAGGTGATCCGCGAGCATCCGGTCATGCTGAACCGCGCACCGACGCTGCACCGCCTGGGCATCCAGGCGTTCGAGCCGGTGCTGATCGAAGGCAAGGCCATCCAGCTGCACCCGCTGGTCTGCGCGGCGTTCAACGCCGACTTCGACGGTGACCAGATGGCTGTTCACGTCCCGCTGTCGCTGGAAGCGCAGATGGAAGCCCGCACGCTGATGCTGGCCTCCAACAACGTGCTGTTCCCGGCCAACGGCGATCCGTCGATCGTCCCGTCGCAAGACGTGGTGCTGGGTCTGTACTACACGACCCGCGACAAGATCAACGGCAAGGGCGAAGGCCTGACGTTCGCCGACATCAGCGAAGTGATCCGCGCCTACGAGAACAAGGAAGTCGAACTGGCTTCGCGCGTGAACGTGCGTATCACCGAGTATGAACTGGTCGACAAGGACGCAGTGGGCGACGCCCGCTTTGCGCCCAAGATCACGCTGCAGGCCACCACGGTCGGCCGCGCGATCATGTCCGAGATCCTGCCGAAGGGCCTGCCTTTCTCGGTGCTGAACAAGCCGCTGAAGAAGAAGGAAATCTCGCGCCTGATCAACACCGCGTTCCGCAAGTGCGGCCTGCGCGAGACCGTGATCTTCGCTGACAAGCTGCTGCAGTCGGGCTTCCGCCTGGCAACGCGCGCTGGTATCTCGATCGCCATCGACGACATGCTGGTGCCGCCGCAAAAGGAAAAGATCATTTCCGACGCGGCTGCCAAGGTGAAGGAATACGACAAGCAGTACATGTCGGGTCTGGTGACCGATCAGGAACGCTACAACAACGTCGTGGACATCTGGGGCGCCGCCGGCGACCAGGTGGGCAAGGCGATGATGGAGCAGCTCCAGCACGAAGACGTGGTCGACCGTCACGGCAACACCGTGAAGCAAGACTCCTTCAACTCGATTTACATGATGGCCGACTCGGGCGCGCGCGGTTCCGCAGCGCAGATCCGTCAGCTGGCTGGCATGCGTGGCCTGATGGCCAAGCCGGATGGCTCGATCATTGAAACGCCGATTACGGCGAACTTCCGTGAAGGCCTGAACGTTCTGCAGTACTTCATCTCCACCCACGGCGCGCGTAAGGGCCTGGCGGATACGGCACTGAAGACCGCGAACTCGGGTTACCTGACCCGTCGTCTGGTCGACGTGACGCAGGATCTGGTGGTGGTGGAAGACGATTGCGGCACGACCAACGGCGTGGCCATGAAGGCCCTGGTCGAAGGCGGTGAAGTGATCGAAGCCCTGCGCGACCGGATTCTCGGCCGTGTGACGGTGTCCGATGTGGTGAACCCTGAAACCCAGGAAACCGCGATCGAGGCCGGCACCCTGCTGGACGAAGACCTGGTCGACATGATCGACGCCATCGGCGTGGACGAAGTGAAGGTGCGCACGCCGCTGTCGTGCGACACGCGCTACGGCCTGTGCGGCATGTGCTATGGCCGCGACCTTGGCCGCGGCGTGCTGGTGAACTCCGGCGAAGCGGTTGGCGTGATCGCCGCCCAGTCGATTGGCGAGCCGGGCACCCAGCTGACCATGCGTACGTTCCACATCGGCGGCGCGGCATCGCGTTCGGCCGTGGCATCCAGCGTGGAAGCGAAGGCAACCGGTACCGTGCGTTTCACGGCGACCATGCGTTACGTCACCAATGCGAAGGGCGAGCTGATCGTCATCTCGCGTTCGGGCGAAGCGCTGATCACCGACGACCACGGCCGCGAGCGCGAGCGCCACAAGATCCCGTACGGCGCCACGCTGCTGGTGCAGGACGGCCAGGCCATCAAGGCTGGCACGCAACTGGCCACGTGGGACGCGCTGACGCGCCCGATCGTGTCGGAGTACACCGGCACGACCAAGTTCGAGAACGTCGAAGAAGGCGTGACTGTCGCCAAGCAGATGGACGAGGTCACCGGCCTGTCGACCCTCGTGGTGATTGATGCCAAGCGCCGTACGGCTGCCACCAAGGGCCTGCGCCCGCAGGTGAAGCTGCTCGACGCCAACGGCCAGGAGGTGAAGATCCCGGGCACGGACCACTCCGTGACCATCGGCTTCCAGGTCGGCGCGCTGATCACCGTGAAGGACGGCCAGCAGGTGCACGTGGGTGAAGTGCTTGCACGTATCCCGACCGAATCGCAAAAGACCCGCGACATTACCGGGGGTCTGCCGCGTGTGGCCGAGCTGTTCGAAGCGCGTTCGCCGAAGGATGCCGCCGTGCTGGCGGAAGTCACCGGCACCACGTCGTTCGGCAAGGACACCAAGGGCAAGCAACGCCTGGTGATTACGGACCTGGACGGCAACGCCCACGAGTTCCTGATCACCAAGGAAAAGCAAGTCCTGGTGCACGATGGCCAGGTGGTGAACAAGGGCGAAATGATCGTGGAAGGTCCGGCGGACCCGCACGACATCCTGCGCCTGAAGGGCATCGAGGAGCTGGCGCACTACATCGTCGACGAAGTGCAGGACGTGTACCGTCTGCAGGGCGTGAAGATCAACGACAAGCACATCGAAGTGATCGTGCGCCAGATGCTGCGCCGCGTGCAGATCGCGGATGTGGGCGACACCAAGTTCATCCCGGGTGAACAGGTGGAGCGTTCGGAACTGCTCGACGAGAACGATCGCGTGATCGCCGAAGGCAAGCGTCCGGCCACGTACGAAAACCTGCTGCTCGGTATCACCAAGGCGTCGCTGTCTACCGACAGCTTCATCTCGGCGGCATCGTTCCAGGAAACCACCCGCGTGCTGACGGAAGCCGCGATCATGGGCAAGACCGACGACCTGCGTGGTCTGAAGGAAAACGTGATCGTTGGTCGACTGATCCCCGCTGGTACGGGTCTGGCTTACCACCGTGCCCGCAAGGCGCGCGAGGCGGCCGAGCGCGAACGTGCCCAGGCGATCTCCGACGAAGAGCAGTCGCTCTTCATCGAGCCGCCGGTGGTGCCGGCGACGACCGAAGGCGAGGGCGACGCGGTCTAAGACTAAGACTGCCAGCCTGAACCTGCAAGCAAGCTGCATGAAAAAGCCCGGCCCTGGTGGCCGGGTTTTTTTTGCCTGTAGCTATACGGCTAGTTTTATTTGTTTCGGTCTTTGTCGGCCACTTTTATTCGTCATGCTTATGTTTTGCCGCAAGGGCACGGACCCGTGCACCATGCGCCGCCAGGCGAAAGAAATCCGGGAACATTCGTCACAGGCCGAAGTAGTTAGCCGCGCCCTTGGTGGTATGGTTACGCCTTTCGCGGTCCCACCCCTTTTTTAAGCTGTTGCTATGTCGCGCGCCCTGGCGATTCTCAAGGATGTTTTTGGCTACCACGCCTTCCGCGGCCGGCAGGGGGAGATCATCGACCATGTGGCCGATGGCGGCGATTGCCTGGTCCTGATGCCGACCGGCGGCGGCAAGTCGCTGTGCTACCAGATCCCCGCGCTGCTGCGGCAGCGGGCCGGGCAGGGCACCGGCATCGTGGTGTCGCCGCTGATCGCGCTGATGCAGGACCAGGTCGCGGCGCTGTCCGAGGCGGGCGTGCGCGCGGCAGTGCTGAACTCGACGCTCAGCGGGGCCGAGGCTTCCGCGGTGGAGCGCGATCTGCTCGCCGGCCGGCTGGAAATCCTCTATGTGGCGCCCGAGCGGCTGATGACGCCGCGCTTCCAGGACCTGCTCCAGCGTACCCGTATCGGCGTGTTCGCCATCGACGAGGCGCACTGTGTATCACAGTGGGGCCATGACTTCCGACCCGAGTACATCCAGCTGTCGGTGCTGCACGAGCGCTTCCCGGAAGTGCCGCGCATTGCCCTGACGGCCACGGCGGATTCCGTCACACGCGAGGAAATCGTCGAGCGCCTCGCGCTGCACGACGCCCGCGTCTTCGTCTCCAGCTTCGACCGCCCCAATATCCGCTATCGCATCGTCGAGAAGGACAATGCGCGCCAGCAGCTGTTGGCCTTTATCAAGGCCGAGCACCTGGCCGCCGACGGCACGCACGACAGCGGCATCGTCTATTGCCTGTCGCGCAAGAAGGTGGAAGACACCGCCAGCTACCTCAGCGCCCAGGGCCTCAACGCGCTGGCGTACCACGCCGGCATGGATGCGGGCGTGCGCCAGCACCACCAGGCGCGTTTCCGCGAGGAAGAGGGCGTGATCATGGTGGCCACCATCGCTTTTGGCATGGGCATCGACAAGCCGGACGTGCGCTTTGTGGCGCACCTGGACTTACCCAAGAGCATGGAAGGCTACTATCAGGAAACCGGCCGTGCCGGCCGCGACGGGCTGCCGGCCAACGCCTGGATGGCCTACGGCCTCGGCGACGTGGTTCAGCAAAAGCGCATGATCGACGAGTCCGAGGCAGACGATGCGCACAAGCGGGTCTCGTCCGCCAAGCTCGATGCCCTGCTCGGGCTGTGCGAGACGGCCGGCTGCCGCCGCGTGCGCATCCTTGGCTATTTCGACGAAGCCAGCGAACCCTGTGGCAACTGCGACACCTGCCTGGAGCCGCCCGCCACCTGGGACGGCACGCGTGAAGCGCAGATGGCGCTGTCCTGCGTCTACCGCACGGCGCAGGCCAGCCGCGTTCATTTCGGCGCGACCCATATGGTCGACGTGCTGCGCGGCAACGCGTCGGAAAAAATCCGTCAATGGGGCCATGACAAGGTCTCCACGTTTGGCATCGGCGCGGACCGTTCGGTCTCCGAGTGGCACGCCATTTTCCGCCAGTTGATCGCCCACGGCCTGCTGGTGATCGACCATGGCGGTCACGGTGCCCTGCTACTGGGCGACGCTGCCCGCGCGGTGCTCAAGGGCGAGATGCCGATCACCCTGCGCCGCCAGGTCAGCAAGCCAGCCAAGAGCGGCGAGCGTGGCGCGCGCGGCTCCGCCGGCACACGCACCGACCATACCGCCGGCATGGACACCGAGGCATTGGCCAACTGGGAAGCGCTGCGCAAGTGGCGCACCGAGACGGCGCGCGAGCACGGTGTGCCGGCCTATGTGATCTTCCATGACGCCACGCTGGCCGAGCTGGCACGCAGCGCGCCGGATTCGTTGACGGCAATGGCTGAAGTCCCCGGCATCRGCGCCGCCAAGCTGGAGCGCTACGGCGATGCCATCCTGGAAGCGCTGGGCGCCGTGGAGGACTTTTGAGGCCTTTGCCCGGGCCTAAGCCGACCAGTGCGCTTCTGTCAGAAGCTGCTTGACGGTTTACGTAGTCGCTGCTAGTATGTCAGATTCGAGTTTTTGGCTTTGGATTTCGCTCGCCTGTCGTAATTGTGGCCCTCGGTTCGCAATCGGCAAGCCCGCCAGGGGATCGTGTGATGCTCTGGTGGTGTGGTCGCAGCGGGATCCCAGGCGAGCTCGCGCTCTTTGGCCAGTCTGTTCCTCCACAGGTCCGTCTCAAGAGCGCTCGCTCACTTTTCCCGCCCAAAACCCGTCGTTGCCTCTTCGGCCCATTGCTTGTGGCCCCAGGGGTGTTTTTCCGTAAAACCAAGCTGGATTGAACAATGCCAACTATCAACCAACTGGTTCGCAAGCCGCGTGTCTCTGAAGTCGTCAAGAGCAAGAGCCCGGCGCTTGAGAACTGCCCCCAGCGTCGCGGCGTGTGCACCCGTGTGTACACCACGACGCCGAAGAAGCCGAACTCGGCACTGCGTAAGGTCGCCAAGGTGCGCCTGACCAACGGTTTCGAGGTCATCTCGTACATCGGCGGTGAAGGCCACAACCTGCAAGAACACTCGGTCGTGCTGATCCGCGGCGGCCGTGTGAAGGACTTGCCGGGTGTGCGTTACCACATCGTCCGTGGCTCGCTGGACTTGCAAGGCGTGAAGGATCGTCGCCAGGCACGTTCGAAGTACGGCGCGAAGCGTCCGAAGGCTGCTTAAGGCTAACGCCAGGCAAGCCGGGCACAAAGCCCGAAGCAACAAACGATGGCCTGTGGCGGTTGCGTCATGGTGCTGTCACCAGGCGGCGGTACAACGGAGCGTTTATGCGCCGTGCCGTCGAGTAAGTGGTCACCCGGCGAATTTGCCTCAATGGAAGGCAAGCTAGTTGGTGGCCGGAGAGCGGGAAATCATTGCCGCGCTCTCAACTGAATCTAAAGGAAAGAAGATGCCACGTCGTCGTGAAGTCCCCAAGCGGGATATCCTGCCCGATCCGAAGTTCGGTAACGTTGAAGTTGCCAAGTTCATGAACGTCCTGATGCTGGACGGCAAGAAGTCGGTTGCCGAACGTATCGTTTATGGCGCRTTCGACCAGATCGAAAAGAAGGCAGGCAAGGCCCCCGTTGAAGTGTTTTCCGTTGCGATCAACAACGTGAAGCCGGTGGTCGAAGTGAAGAGCCGTCGCGTGGGCGGCGCCAACTATCAGGTTCCGGTCGAAGTCCGTCCGTCGCGTCGTTTGGCATTGGCGATGCGTTGGTTGCGCGAGGCCGCGAAAAAACGCAGCGAGAAGTCGATGGCGCTGCGCCTGGCAGGTGAGCTGCTGGAAGCTGCGGAAGGCCGCGGCGGCGCGATGAAGAAGCGCGACGAAGTGCACCGCATGGCCGAAGCCAACAAGGCGTTCTCGCACTTCCGCTTCTAAAGCGCGCGAGTTATACGCGGTTGGTTGCCGGGCGGGCTGTGTTTTCACACGCTCGCCCGTTTGTGTTACGGGCGTTGGCAATGAGATGCCGGCGTCTCACGGACGAATAGAGGATTAAAGTGGCTCGTAAGACTCCCATTGAGCGCTACCGCAATATCGGTATCTCGGCTCACATTGACGCGGGTAAAACCACCACGACCGAGCGTATCCTGTTCTACACCGGTGTGAATCACAAGATCGGTGAAGTGCACGATGGCGCCGCCACGATGGACTGGATGGAGCAGGAACAGGAGCGTGGCATCACGATCACCTCCGCTGCGACCACCGCCTTCTGGAAGGGCATGGCCGGCAATTACCCGGAACACCGCATCAACATCATCGACACCCCGGGCCACGTGGACTTCACCATCGAGGTGGAGCGCTCCATGCGCGTGCTGGACGGCGCCTGCATGGTCTACTGCGCAGTGGGTGGCGTGCAGCCCCAGTCGGAAACCGTCTGGCGCCAAGCTAACAAGTACGGCGTGCCGCGCCTGGCCTTCGTCAACAAGATGGACCGTACCGGCGCGAACTTCTTCAAGGTCTACGACCAGCTGAAGACCCGCCTGAAGGCTAGCCCGGTTCCCGTCGTTGTGCCCATCGGCGCCGAAGACACCTTCAAGGGTGTGGTCGACCTCATCAAGATGAAAGCGATCATCTGGGACGAGGCCAGCCAAGGCACCAAGTTCGACTACGTGGACATCCCGGCTGAACTGGCCGACTCGTGCAACGAATGGCGCGAGAAGATGGTCGAGGCAGCTGCCGAGTCGAACGAAGAGCTGATGAACAAGTATCTGGAAGAGGGCGAACTGTCCGAAGCCGAGATCATCAAGGGCCTGCGCGACCGCACCATCGCCTGCGAAATCCAGCCGATGCTGTGCGGCACCGCGTTCAAGAACAAGGGCGTGCAGCGTATGCTGGACGCCGTGATCGACTTCCTGCCGTCGCCGGTCGACATCCCGCCGGTCACCGGCGTGGACGACGACGACAAGGAAGTGTCGCGCCGTGCCGCGGACGACGAAAAGTTCTCCGCTCTGGCGTTCAAGATCATGACCGACCCGTTCGTCGGCCAGCTGATCTTCTTCCGCGTCTATTCGGGCAAGGTCAATTCGGGCGACACCATCTACAACCCGGTCAAGAGCAAGAAGGAACGCCTGGGCCGGATTCTGCAGATGCACGCCAACCAGCGCGAAGAAATCAAGGAAGTGCTGGCAGGCGACATCGCCGCCGCGGTTGGCCTGAAAGAAGCCACCACGGGCGACACGCTGTGCGATCCGGACCACATCATCATCCTGGAACGCATGGTGTTCCCGGAGCCGGTGATTTCGCAGGCTGTCGAGCCGAAGACCAAGGCCGACCAGGAAAAGATGGGCATCGCCCTGAACCGCCTGGCACAGGAAGATCCGTCGTTCCGCGTGAAGACCGACGAAGAATCCGGCCAGACCATCATTTCGGGCATGGGCGAGCTCCACCTCGAAATTCTGGTTGACCGCATGAAGCGCGAATTCGGCGTCGAAGCCACCGTGGGCAAGCCCCAGGTTGCGTACCGCGAAACCATCCGCAAGACCTGCGACGAAGTGGAAGGCAAGTTCGTCAAGCAGTCGGGCGGCCGTGGCCAGTACGGTCACGTGGTACTGAAGCTCGAGCCGCAAGAACCGGGCAAGGGCTACGAATTCGTCGACGCCATCAAGGGCGGCGTGGTTCCGCGCGAATACATCCCTGCAGTGGACAAGGGCATTCAGGACACTCTGAACGCCGGCGTCCTGGCAGGCTTCCCGGTGGTCGACGTCAAGGTCACGCTGTTCTTCGGTTCGTACCACGATGTGGACTCGAACGAAAACGCGTTCAAGATGGCCGGCTCCATGGGCTTCAAGGAAGGCATGCGCCGCGCAAGCCCCGTGCTGCTCGAGCCGATGATGGCCGTGGAAGTGGAAACGCCCGAAGACTTCATGGGTAACGTGATGGGCGATCTGTCGTCGCGTCGCGGCATTATCCAGGGCATGGACGACATGGTCGGCGGTGGCAAGATCCTGCGCGCGGAAGTTCCGCTGGCAGAGATGTTCGGCTACTCGACCTCGCTGCGTTCGGCCACGCAAGGCCGTGCTACGTACACGATGGAGTTCAAGCACTACGCTGAAGCTCCGAAGAACGTAGCCGACGCCGTGATCACGGCACGTGGCAAGTAAGTAAAAAATCCGCCGCCGCGCGTTGTGCGTGGCGGCACTATGAACACGACATACTGGTTTCGATTAGGAGCTGAAAAATGGCAAAGGAAAAGTTCTCGCGGACTAAACCGCACGTGAACGTTGGTACGATCGGTCACGTTGACCATGGTAAGACCACCCTGACGGCAGCAATTGCTACGGTGCTGGCAGCCAAGTTTGGCGGTTCGGCCAAGAAGTACGACGAA
>NZ_JBFRDD010000094.1:0-19037 GCF_052113425.1 Cupriavidus sp. YAF13 | reverse complement strand
TTCAGCCTGACCAAGATCGACTCGACCTTCAATGCCCAGCAACTGATCGGGCAGACGCAGAACGTCGTCAACATGAACGGCAACAACACGGCCTTTGCCGACGACATCAAGTCCCACGTGACGTCGACGCAGAACGCCAGCAACAACATCTATCGTTGAAGCCACCGCCGCCCTCCCGGCGTGCCGGGCAGGGCGGCCCTTTTCTTGCCGCAGGGCCTTTATTTACAGGTTGGATCGCGCCGCTAGCGGATACACAATGCATGCAGGGCGTGTTGATGGCGCGGCTCCTTTGCATCCGGGCCGTGACTGACCCGGCACCGATGGCGCCGGCGATGCGGCTGACGGGGGCCGGTGCCCGCCGTGGCCTCTTCAACCCGCCGACGCTCGCAGGAGGCGATCGTGCCAGACCATTTCACCCCGTTCATCGTGCATGGTGCGCGCACCACTTTGCGGCGGTGCCTGATGGCAGGCGCCTGCCTGCTGGTGCTGGCCGCTTGCGCCGACTTTCGTCCTCCGGTGTACCAGCGGCCCGAAACGCCGGCCAAGCCGGATTGGGCGCGCCAGGGATCGATCACGGTTTCGCCGGCGGAAACGATCGTGCCGAACTGGTGGCAGGCGTTCCGGGATCCGTACCTGGATGGGCTGGTCGACAAGGCGATTGCGGGGAACTACGACATCAAGGTGCTGGCCGCGCGCATCAAGGTGGCGGGCGCGCAGATCGCCGAGGTCAAGGCCGGCGCGCTGCCGGTTTTTGACGTGGGGGCAGGGGCAAGCTTCGAGAAGAGCACGGGCACGTCGCTCGTCAAGACCTACAACCTCGGCACCCAGGTCAACTGGGACATCGATATATGGGGCAAGGTGGAGAAGGGCGTGCAGGCCCAGACCGCCGAATTCAACGCAACCGAAGCGGATTGGCGTGCCGGCTACCTCACCCTGGTCTCGGATGTGTCCACCACCTACTTCCAGATATTGCAGTTCGACGAACAGATCGATCAGCAGAGCAAAACGCTGGCGAGGAACAAGCAGATCCTCACCACCTACCAGGCCATGTTCCAGAACGGCCTGATCCCGAAGATCCGCGTGATGCAGCAGCAGGCCGAGATCAACCGGCTCACCAAGGACCTGCTGGAGCTGCGCCGCTCGCGCGACATTTCCGAGAACGCGCTGGCCACGCTGGTGGGCGTACCGGCTGGCGTGTTCAAGGTGCCCGCCGGGCGACTGCAAGAGCGCGTGCAACTGCCGATGGTGCCGGCGGGGCTGCCGTCGCAATTGCTCTCGCGGCGCCCTGACATCGTGGCAGCGGAGTATCGCGTGCTCGAGTCCGTCAACCTGGTCGGCCAGGCGCGCCTGGCGCAACTGCCCAGCGTCAGCCTGACGGGCCGCGGCGGTACGGCAAGCTTCGCGCTGAGCGCCCTGCTGAAGTCCTTCACCTTCGGTTTCATGCCGAGCATCAATCTGCCCATGCTGGACCCGGGCGTGCGTGCCCGGGTGAAGACCAGCGAGGCGCAGACCAAGGTTGCCGAGAGCGAATACGGCCGCACCGTGATTACGGCATTCGAGGAAGTGGAGAACGCGCTGGTCAATGTTGACGCGCACAAGAAGCAGCGCGTGGAACTGCAGCAGCAGGTTGCGCAATTGCGCGTGGTGTCGGCGCAGATCGAGGCCCAGCTGAAGGAGGGCGTGGTGTCCCAGCTCGATGTCTTCGAGACCGAGCGATCGCTGCTGAGCGCGCAACAGGAATTGTTGGCCAACCACCAACAGATCCTGGCCGACACTGTCACCCTCTACAAGGCACTTGGGGGCGGATGGCCAAGCACCGAGGTGAGCAACGCGCCGAAAGAGACGTCACAGCAGGTCTCGAAGTAAGGGGCTGCAACCTGTTGCGCACGAGAAGCTGGGCACGCCTGGCAAGGCGCGAAGTACGCCACCGGCGGACGTTTGACTACGGGCAAGCGTGGCCTACTATGTCCTTAGTCAACACGTTCACGACGCAGCGGGCCGCACCGGCTCGCGCCGTCGCCATGAAACACGGCTTGCCGCTGGCGCACGCGTCGTGGCACGCGCTGTTGGTGGTATCGAAACATGGCTCCAGACGAAGCTCTGATTGTCGAGATGCGGGCAAAGGTGGGGCAGGCGTTCGATATCGTGCTCGAGCCCATCTCCAACCCTGAGCTCGGCGAGATCCGCATCGACGAGAGCCTGTTCGCCGTGGGCCGCGCGGAAGCGCCTTTCGCGGCATRCCCGCCCGATATAGCCGCGGTACTCTCGCGCCGTCATGCGCGCATCTTTTCCGAACATGGCGCGGCCTATATCGCTGACCTGGGCAGCAAGAACGGCACCACCGTCAATGGCGCGGCCGTGGCGCAGCAGCCGGCCAGGCTGCGCGACGGCGATGAACTGCGCTTCGGCGCTGCGCTGTCCTACCTGGTGCGGTTGCGCGCGCGCGCGCCGGTCCAGGCGCCAAGGCAGGCGCCGATGGTGCTGACGCTCGTGCCCGAGCGCGACGATCTTGGCCTGCAGCCGATCGAGGTGGCCGGCTTTCCCTTCCTGATCAGCAAGGCGGATGCGTCTTTTTCCCGTTACAAGGAGAGGTATCCGCATCAGGTCAACTATATCTCGCGCCGTCATGCGCACATCTTCCTGAAAGGGAACGATCCATTTGTCGAGGACCTCGGCAGTACCAATGGGACCTTCGTCAACGGCAAGCGGGTGGATGAGCACGCGGTCGCACTCGGCGAGAGGGACCTTCTCGCGTTCGGTGGCAATCATTTTGTCTATCGGGTTGGCATATGCAACCAGGCCGCCGCCGACGCAACCCTCACCAGTTCGAACCTGCCGCCGCCCGATGCCGCCGACGTGCACGCCCAGGAGCGGGCGGCTCCAGTCTCGGCCCCGTCGGCACCGGCACCCGCCGCGGTGCCAGCACCCGCCACGCCTGCGCACGATCCCGACAAGACCACGTTTGTCGCCGCGGCGGGCTCCTTTCTGGATATCTTCTGCGTCGACTATGCCGCCCAGCAGGAGGATGAGGTCAATCAGGAGGCATTGCCCCAGCCGGAAGGCGATGGCGGCGCGACGGACAAGCCGCGCGCGCAGGGCAAGTTCGCACTCGTCATGGGCAGGCTAGGCAGCAGCTTTGGCGCTTCGGAGCGCGCTGGCCTGAAGCGCGCGGCACGCTGGGGCGGTGCCGTCGCCGTGGCGGTCGTGGCGTTGCTGCTCTTCCTGTACTTGCGCGGCGCGCCCGAGCGCGAGATGCGGTCCTTGATGGCCGGCGGCAACTACGCCCGCGCCGCTGCCGTGGCCGACGCGTATCTGGAACGCCACCCGGATCATGCCCAGTTCCGCGCGATGGGTACCGAGGCGCTGTTGCGCGATCAGGTGCCCGGATGGATCGGCAAGCTGCAGGCGCGCGACTTCAATGGCGCCGAGACGGCGCTGGCGCGTATGAAGACGCTAGGCGCGCACAATGCCGACGCGCGCGGCGTGCTGGATGAACTCGACTGGATCGGCCGGCTGAACCGCTTCGTGGCCGGCCGGGGCGGCGTGGATGCGCCGATCCGTATTTTCACCGATGAAGCGGGCATTCGTGCGCTGCTCAAGCACTGGAATGACGACACGCCCGCGCACCAGCGGGCTCTGGACCGCATCGCCGCCTATGTGCCGCAATTCAGGGAGCCATATGCCGATGCGCTCAGCTATGTGCGCAAGCTGCAGAGTGACGATTCGGTCTATCTGGCCGCCATCGACCGCTTGAATGCATCGCTGGCCACCGGGCTGGCGAGCGACCATCCCGAAGCGCTGCAGGCCGTGCTGGCGGACTACGCGGAGAAGTATCCAAGGCTCGCCGGCATGGATCGCATCAAGGAAGACCTGCGCCAGTACATTGCGCTGGACAGCGCGGCGCGCGCAGCCAAGCTAGGCCCGCTGATGGCCCTGATGGCCAAGCCCAGCTTTTCCACACCACCCTTCCAGGCGCGCTTTCGCGAACTGGCGGCCAGGCGCCTGCCGGCGCCGGAACTGGTGCGCCAGTACGCCGAGGTGGACAAGGCCTGGCGCGCAGGGGACAGCGCCAAGGCGTTTGCCGGGCTGCAAGCGATAAAGACGGGGCCGTGGGCCGAGGCCGCGGCCAAGGACCTTGCGCGCAAGCAGGCCGTCGCCGCGCAGTTCGCCGTGCTGCCGAAGGCGCGCGGCGGCAAGAGCGATGAGGACGCCTTGCTGTCGTTCTACGCCATGCTCGATCCCGCCGAGGATGCCTACTTCCTAAAGGCGGTCGAGCCCGATGTGGCGGCGATACACGATGCAGCGATCCGGCGTGCGCAGGAACTGATGAACGCCGCGCTCGCGTCGTGGCGCCAGTATCGCCGCGATGGCGCCATCGGCGGCGAGCAGCGGCTGGAGTCCGACATCTCCGCCAAGTTCCGCGCGCAGGCACGCCTGCTGTCCAATGCCAGTGCGCAAGCGCACCAGGGCATGCGCATTTACGCGCAGTTGAAGGTTGGCGATACGGCGCAGTGGAGCCAGGTCCGGGAGGATATCGATTCGGAGACGGAGCTGCAACGGCGTTCGCTGCAGGAATTGCGCATGGTGCTGAGCCCGGCGCTGCTCAAGTCCAAGCTGGCATTGATTGGAGGGGAGGGTGATGAAGGACGACAGCCGAGACAATCGCCTTAAGCCGCTGTCCGAGGCGCTTGAGGACCACAGCGCCGAGGGCATTGCCATTCTCAGCGCGGAGCCCTGGAAGCTGATGCAGATCTCCGTGCTGGTCATGGTGTCGCTGGTCGTCTGCGCGCTGGTCTGGTCGTTCGTGGGCCACGCGGATGTGATCGTGTCCGCGGACGGCACCCTCGCCCCGGAATCGGAAGTGCGGCGGTTCTATGCGCCGGTGGACGGGGAGCTGGCGGATCTCTATGTGGCCGAGGGCCAGCCGGTGAACAAGGACGACGTGCTGGCGCGGCTCAATGCGCGTGGCGCGATCGAGGCCGCCACCAACGCGCTGGAGGCGCAGCTCAAGCTGCAGGATTCCGAGCGCGAGTGGAAGCAGTTTCCCGACAAGAAGCTGTTGATGGAGCGCAAGGCGGCAGCGTTGAAGCAGCAGATCGATGTGGCGGAGCGCCTGCACGAGAACCGTACGGCGGAGGGCACGACCCGGCTCGCGGAACAACAGCGGGCACAGTTGCAGCAGGCGCGCAGCAACCTGGACAGCGCGCGGCGCACGCGTGAATTCGCGCGCCAGGAGCAGGACCGCTATGCCCGCCTGTTTGCGCTGCCGGGCGGCGGCGGGGTCTCGCAATCGCAGGTGGAGAGCAAGCGGATTGCGGCTGTGGAAGCGGAGAACGCGCTGCAGATTGCCCAGTCGCGGCTAGCCGAGCTGGATTCCAAGCTGAGCCAGGAATTCAATCAGGCCACCGTGCAGCTCGAAGGCAGCAGCCAGGAGCTGACCAACCTGCGCATCCAGCACGACGCCGCGCTGCGCGAGATAGCCAATACAGAAGACAAGCTGCGCCTGCAGGTGCAGACCGCGCGCCTGGTTGCCGAGGCGGCGGCGCGCATCCGTTTCGAGAATATCGACAAGGATAACTTCCTGCTGATCCTGGCGCCCGTGGCGGGCGTGATTACCGATGTCAGCTCCACGCAGCGCGGTGACAAGGTTTTGGCCAATGCGCCATTGGGCGGCATCGCGCCCAAGAACGCGCGCCCCGTGCTCAAGATCGAGATTGCCGAGCGCGATCGTGCCTTCCTGCGCGAGGGCTTGCCGGTCAAGTTGAAGTTCAACGCCTTTCCCTACCAGCGCTATGGCTTGATTGCCGGCACGCTCGAGTACATCTCGCCAGCAACCAAGCTGGCGGGGCCGAACAAGCAGCCGGTGTACGAGGGGCGCGTCCGGCTGGCGCAAGACTACTACACGGTGGCAGACAACAAGTACCCGCTGCGCTACGGCATGACCGCCACGGCCGAAATCGTGGTGCGCGAGCGGCGCCTGATCGACCTGGGGCTGGATCCGTTCCGGCAGGTGGCGGGCTGAAGCTAGCGGATAGCGGCAACACCTGGAAGGTGGTCAGGGATGCATCGGCGGCCCGCACCGGCGTGCGGGTGGATTTTGGCGAATGGAAAACAATCAAGGAGCTGACGAGATGACAGCGATTGTGCGGGTCGACGATGAAGTCATCGGGGTCGAGGAATTCATCCGGGTCTTGAAGCTCACGGGCCAGTTCGAAGGGCTGGTCGAGCAGATCGTCAGGGACAAGCTCACGGTGCACGCGGCGAAGAAGCAGGGCATTACCGTGGCGCCGGAGGAAATCCAGGAACGCGCCGATCAGTTCCGGCGCGTGCAGGGCTTGCACCGCGCGACGGAGATGAACCATTATCTCGACGTGCTCGGTGTGAGCCTGGACGAGTTTGAAGCGTTCGTGACCGATAGCCTCTACCAGGAGAAGATGCTTGCCGAGGTGGCCAGCGACAAGGCCGTCGAGGCCTACTTCAAGCTGCACTCGCCGAAATTCGACAGCATCGAGGTGAGCCATATCGTGGTGGACGCTGAGGGCAAGGCAAAGGAGCTGATCTCCTATCTGCGGGACGATCCCGACAGCTTCGCCGAGATGGCGCGCGAGCACTCCATCGCGGACACGAAAGAGCAGGGCGGCGCGATCGGCAAGGTCCTGCGCGGTTCGCTGAAGACGGATATTGAAGCCAAGGTGTTCAACGCCGCCACCGGCGACCTGCTCGGTCCGTTCCCGTCCCAGGATCGCTCCTTCTTCGAGATCTTCATGGTAAGCGCCAAGCATCCTGCTGCGCTCGATGCCGATGTGGCGGCGGAGGTGCGCCGACTCCTGCGTGAAGACTGGCTGATGGCCAGGGCGCAGGAACACGTCATCGAAGCGCGCTAGCCGCTAGCGCCCAGACGCATATGGAAGCCAGCCCCGAACTGCATCCGCTCGCCGACTTCCTGGCTGGCGTGGAAATACTCTCGCCGTTCTCGCGCGAGGAAATGGAGCGGCTGGCGGAGCATGCGCAAGCGCTTTCGTACGGCTTTGGCGAGACCATCTGCAATGCGGGCGAGGCGGCAGACGGGCTCTTCATCATCAAGTCGGGGTCCGTGCGCATCTTCAACGAAGACAATGGCAAGGAAGTCAGCCTTGGCGTGCGCAAGGCGCGCGAGGTGTTCGCCGACATTGCCATGCTGCGCGAGTACCGGCATGAATCCTCGGTGCGCTCGTCCGCCAAGACCGAGCTGCTCTTCATTCCGCGCAGCGTGACCGAGCCCATGATTGCGCAAAATCCGGCGGCGATGGCTTTTGTTGCCAGCTATGTGGCGATCAGTTCGGCCGGCGGCTTTGTCGCCCGCTTGTTCGACCTGCGCGGCAAGCTCGACAAGAGTGAGCTGGAGGAGGCCGTGCGCAGCGTGGGGGTGAAGCGCGTTTCCGCCGGCAAGGAGATCCTGAAGCAGGATGCACGGGAGGACCGCCGCCTGTACGTGGTGCGCCAGGGCGAAGTGCGCATTGTGCGGACCGAGGAGGGCGTCGAGTATCCGTTGGCGACCTTGCGCCAGGGCGACATCTTTGGCGAGCGCGCCTGCGTGATGCGCCAGGAGCAGATCGCGGCGGCCATCGCCGGCACGGATGCGCGGCTGCTGGTGATTCCGGAAAAGACCGTGCAACTGATCCTGGAGCGCAATCCCAAGCTGCGCGAGGTGCTGGAAGAGCGCATCCGCTTTATCGACCGGGAGCTGCACCGGCAAAAGAAGATGGCCGAGCGGCGCAAGCATCCGGTGATGCTCGACCTGCGCTCGAAGCCGGAGTTCGGTGAGCGCGTTATCCGCCGCTTCGCCCTGGTCGAGCAAGCCGAGGAGATGGATTGCGGCGCTGCCTGCCTGGCGATGATCTGCCGCCATCACGGCATCCCCATGACGCTCGGCAAGCTACGCGAGCTGGCCAACGTGACCACGCAGGGCGCCACGCTGGACAGCCTGGCCCGCGCCGGCGAGTCGCTCGGCTTTACCACGCGCGGCGTGCAGTGCACGCATGATTCCTTGCTGGGTTTCGAGCTGCCGTTCATCGTGCACTGGGAGGGCTACCACTACGTGGTGGTGTACGGTGTATCGAAGCGCTGGGTGTGGGTGGCTGACCCAGCGCTCGGCTTTCGCAAGATGGGCGTGGAGGAGTTCGAGCGCGGGTGGAGCGGCACCTGCCTGCTTTTCACCTCCGGCGAAAGCATGGCGCAACTGGCGGTGGCACGCTCGCCCTGGCTGCGCTTCATCGGCTACCTGGCGCCGYACAAACGGATCCTTGCGCACCTGTTCATGGCGACCTTCGTGATCCAGGTGCTGGGCGTGGTGCCGCCCCTGATCATCCAGAACATCCTTGACGGGGTGGTCGTGCACCAGAACATGGGCCTGCTGAACCTGCTGATACTTGGGTTGATCGTTTCCAGCGTGTTTTCGCAACTGATGAGTTCGGTGCGAGCGTATCTAGCCAACTTCATGGTGCGCAATATGGACTTCGCCATGATGTCGCACTTCTTCAAACACACCATGTCGCTGCCATTTTCCTTCTTCGCCAAGCGCAAGACGGGCGACATCTTCGCGCGCTTCCAGGAGAACCAGACCATCCGCGCCTTCCTGACCGAGTCGACGGTGACAACGGCGCTCAACCTGCTGATGGTGTTTATCTACTTCACCATCATGTTCCTCTACAACGTCAAGATGACGCTGGTGCTGATCGCCTTCGTGGTCCCGATCGCGATCCTGACGATCGTGGCAACGCCAAAGGTCAAGGCCTTCGCGCGCGAGGTGTTCACCACCACGACCGATGCGCGGTCCTACCTGATGGAGACGCTGGGCGGGGTGGAAACGGTCAAGGGCATGGGAATCGAGCGCCCGGTGCGCCTGAAGTGGGAGAAGAAGTACGCCAAGGCGCTGGAGGTCCAGTACAAGGCGCAGGCGTTCCATATCCTGGTTGGGCTGGCCAGCCAGTTGCTCAATGCCGCGACCACCATCGCGGTGCTATGGGTGGGCGCCAACCTGGTGCTGCAGCGCGAGCTGACCGTTGGCCAGCTCATTGCCTTCAACGCCTTCATGGGCAGCGTGCTGGCGCCGTTGATGGGGCTGGTGGCATTGTGGGGCCAGCTCAACGATGCCGGCGTGGCGATGGAGCGCCTGGGCGACGTGCTGGACCTCGATCCGGAGCAAAAGCCGGAGGATCTGGCGTCACGCGTGATGCTGCCGGACCTGCAAGGCGAGATCAACCTGGATGGGGTCTATTTCCGCTACGGCGGCGCCGAAACGCCCTACGTGCTGGAGAACATCAGCTTCAGCATCAAGCCCGGCGAATTGCTGGCCATTGTGGGACGCAGCGGATCGGGCAAGACCACGCTGGCCAAGATGCTGGTGGGGTTCTACGTGCCCACGGACGGCAAGATCACCGTGGACGGCTACGACCTCGGCGTGATCGACAAAGAGTATTACCGCGCGCAGATCGGCTACGTGATGCAGAGCAACCTGCTGTTCTCAGGCACCATCGCCGAGAACATCGCCTGCGGCGACGACAGCCCGGATCGCCGCCATATCGAGGAAGTCGCCAAGATGGCCGATGCCCACGCGTTCATCAGCAAGCTGCCGCTGGGTTACGAGCAAGTGGTGGGCGAGCGCGGCGTGGGTTTGTCCGGCGGGCAGATCCAGCGCCTGTGCATTGCCCGCGCGCTTTATCACGATCCGCGCCTGCTGGTCTTCGACGAGGCAACCTCGGCGCTGGACACGCAATCGGAGAGCAACATCCTTGGCAACATGCAGGAGATCCTGCAGGGCCGCACGGCCGTGATCATCGCGCACCGCCTGAGCACCATCATGCGCGCGGACAAGATCCTGGTGCTGTACGAAGGGGCCATCGTGGAGCAAGGGCGGCATGAGGAACTGCTGGAGCGCAAGGGCATGTACTACCAGCTGGTGCAGAAGCAGCTGAGCTCGGAGTGAGCGCTTTCGCACAGCCCGGGTGCCGCCGGGCGGCAACGGCGCATCTGGCATATCTGCCGTATCGCGACGCATTGGGGGAGCGCGACATGAAGCTGTTCAACCAGGGTGGCTCCGTCGGGTCGGCCATCTCCTATGCCGGGCTGATCGAGAAGATCGAGATCCTGCGCTCGACGTTGCGCTGGGCCTCCAAGCTCGAGCGCACGGAGATCGAGAAGCTGCTCAAGCAGGCCACCACGCTGCGCGACGAGGTGATGCAGCTATCGCACAAGGAGCGCTTTGTGCAGGCAGCCGTGGCGGAGCCGGTGCCGGCCGACCTGGCGCCGCGCGAGCGCCGCCAGGCGTTGCTGGAGCGCAGCTTTATTTTCGAGGGCACCTTTGGCGACAACCCCAAGCTGCTGGAGGCGCTGGAGATCGCCGAGAAGGCGGCGCCGACCGATCTGCCGGTGCTGATCGATGGCGAGAGCGGCACGGGCAAGGAGCTGATGGCCAAGGTGATCCATGCCAACGGCTCCAGGACGGATAAGCCCTATATCTCGGTGAACTGCGGGGCCATCCCTGAGAACCTGCTGGAGTCGGAGTTGTTCGGCCACAAGAAGGGCGCCTTTACCGGCGCGGCCAACGATCGCCGCGGCAAGTTCGAGAGCGCGCATACCGGCACCATCTTCCTCGATGAGATTGGCGAACTGCCACTCACCGGGCAGGTCAAGCTGCTGCGCGTGCTGGAGTCGCACGAAATCCAGCGGGTCGGCTCTGACGAGACGATTTCGGTCGACACGCGCATCGTGGCAGCCACCAACCGGGACCTGCGGCGCCTGAGCGAGGAGGGCAAGTTCCGCGAAGACCTGTTCTACCGCCTCAGTGTGATCCACGTCACGCTGCCGCCGCTGCGCGAGCGGCGCGACGAAATCGCCTTGCTGGTGGCGTATTTCGGCGACGAGGCCGCCGGCGTGTTAAAGCGCCGGCCCATCAAGCTCACCCCGCGCCTGCGTGACTTCTTGATGAATTACGCCTATCCGGGCAACATCCGCGAGTTGCGCAACCTGATGTACCGGACCTCCTGCCTTGCCGGCGACACGGCCGATCTGGAGCATCTTCCGCAGGACCTGCGGCCCAAGCCATCGGCGCCGGCAGCCAGTGGCGCCGTGGCACCGCTCGTGGTGGATGCGTCCACGGCCACCTCGCTCAGCGAAGCCAAGCGCGCCGCCAGCGATGAAGCCGAACGCGCATTTCTCGAGCGGGGTTTGCAGGAGGTCGGCGGCACGGTGGCGGAACTGGCCAGGCGCTTCGACATGAATCGCTCGCACCTGCAGATGCTGCTGAAGAAACACGGCATCCATTCCAAGGATTTCCGCAACCAGGGCGCGGCGCAGGGCGGCAAGGCGCGGTAGGAGGGCGGCGGGAGGGCGGTGAGCCGCACGCCACAGGCTACAGCGCGGGATTCACCATGGTCTTGTCCGAGGCATAGAGATCCTCGGCGCGCGCCACCACCGCCGAGATGTTGTCGTGACCGCCACGGCCCAGCGCCGCGGTCACCAGTGCCTGCGCCGCCAGCTCGCAATCGCCGCAGGCCAGCACGCTGGCGATCTCCGGGTCCCGCAGCTCATTGCTCAGGCCATCGCTGCAGAGCAGGAACATATCGGCATCCGCGACTTCCACCCAGGTCTGGTCCAGCTCCAGCGCCGTGTTCGCGCCGACCGCGCGGGTGATGGTGTTGTGCGCAGGGTGATGCACAGCTTCTTCCGCAGTGATCAGGCCGCGCGCCTTGAGTTCTTCCACGCGGCTGTGGTCCCGGGTCAACTGGGTCAGGTGCGCGTCCCGGTACAGGTAGATGCGGCTGTCGCCCGCCCACAGGCAGCCACAAAAGCGTTCGCACGCCATCAGCACCACCACCGTGCTGCCGATGCGCCGGACCTGCCGGCGCGCCGCTTCCTCCAGCAGTTCGCGATTGACTTGCTGCAAGGCGATGCGGGCCCCGTCGAGCAAGCTTTCGAGGCTGTGCGGCAGGGCCAGCCGGGACAGCGTCTCCACGACCAGATTGCTGGCATAGTCGCCAACCGCGTGGCCGCCCATGCCATCCGCCACCACCCAGAGCCCGCGCTCCGGCTGGGCGAGACAGGCATCCTCATTGCGCTCCCGTACCAGGCCGACATCGGTGCGAGCGGCTGAAGTCCAGCGGAATTGCGATGCACAGGTCACGATCATCTCCGGTGTTCGGGCGAGCTAGGACGCCACAACGCCACGCCAGCGCCTGGGCGGCATTGGCGTGGCGGGCGGCGCATGGCTGGACCGTGCGGGCTGCGCGCGAACCGGCTTACATCCGGCCGTCGTTCCTTGCCCCTTGTCCCGCTTGCACATTGATGTTCGCGCCGGGCGCCGTATTGCGAACGTCTATGTTCTGGAATTGGTTAACCATTTGATCAGCATAGAAGCTGTTGTTGATCTCGTAAAAGTTGACGACGGGCCCAATGCTTTGCCGGGGCGGGGAATAGGGCTGGATCCAGCCGAATACCCAGGGCGCGCCACCGCCCCGGATGGCCGCCATGGCCTGGCCATCCAGCGTGCGGTTGGTGTAGAGGTCGTTGATGGTGAGCGCCGCCATGATGGTCTCCGGTGCGTGGGATGGGTAGGGGCTGTGTTGCGGTCCGTGGCTTCTTGCCATGCGTCTATAGAGCAAAGCGCATGCCAGTGATGTGGCTGGCCCGATGCGGCGCCGCAAGTGCTTGAATTTGCTGTGTTTCCCCTTCTCGCTGGCGATACCGGACTGACCTCGGAATTCGCGGCAGGGCCATAAGCGTTGGCGCAACGCCAACATCCTCCACCGGCATGGTGGGGGAAACCCACCGATTTGACTCGGGCTCGCCGCCCGGCAGCGCATTGCCACTGCCACTGCCACAGCCATCGCATCCGCTTCGTCATGGCTTCCACGGTCTCGCGGACCTCCCTGATGGCATGCCGCCAACACTACTGGGATCAGACTGTTGGCTGGCCGGAGACGCCTATCCCCTGCCTGGCCGGTTGAAAACACCGTAATCCCTTGATCTGCCTGGGGCTGCGGCGTTGGCACGGTTGATGCGGATAGTGTGGCAACCAGCAGGCAATGCCTGCAGCCAGCAAACAGATCAGAGGCAGCCATGAACCACCAACACCAACACCAACAACAAGACAAGGCCATCGATGCCGACCTTCCCCTAGGCGCGCACCTGGTCACGGAGCGCCGAGGCTATGCCCACCACGGCATTTACATCGGCGAAGGCAAGGTGGTTCACTATGCCGGCTTTGCCGGCTCGCTCCATCGCGGCCCGGTGGAGGAAACCACGGTGGAAGCTTTCGCTGCGGGTCACATGGTCACCGTGAAGGCCAATCCTTGCGCCAGGTATGTCGGCCTGGAAGCCGTGGCGCGCGCCTGCTCCCGCCTCGGTGAAGACAGCTACCGGCTCCTGACCAACAACTGTGAGCATTTCTGTACCTGGTGCCTGTTTGGCGAAGGCCGCAGCGAGCAAGTGGACGCCTGCCTGCACCACCCCTGCATGGCCGTGCAGGCCGTCGCCAACCTGCTCAGGGCGTTTCTCGAAACCGGGTTCAAGGGCGCGCACTTCGGCGCCCGTGCCGCCTAACGCGTGGCGCGCGGCGCGTGAGGTGGGTCGCTTCAATCAGGCAAGCCAAGGAGACTGACATGCAAACCGCCAAGATATCCCTGCGTGGGCTGATCGACAAATGGCTTGGCTCCAACCTGGCGGCGCCCGCGCGGATCACCCGCGTGCGCAGTCCGCGGGCTTGCCGCAGCGACTGTATCCGGGTGGATGTGGCCCGCCCGTCGGGGCAGTTGTCGATGTTCTTCTTCCGCCATGCCGATGGGTGCTGGTGCGTATTCCCGCCAGCGCTCAGGGTGGGCTGAGGTGCTTGACCCGCGCCACGCTGCATGCGAGCTCAATGCCTTCTCCTGGCCACGCGGCGATGTGTCCATCTATCATGGCTTCATCCCCAGCGACGAGGAGCCGCGCAATGGAACGACGATTCGAGTACGGCGGTTATGCCGTGGTGGCACGCGCGGCTGCACTGGCCGGTGGCGGCTATACGGCAACGGTTACCATTTCCGACGCCTTCGGCGACGCGCCGCAGCCTTCATTCGAGGAAGAGGCCGGCGTGGCTGACACGGCGGAAGCCGCGATTGCCCTGGCGGAAGCCTCGGCCATGCGGACCATCGACGCCGGGCAGGTGAACTAGCCGGGCAGGCCTCGGCCTTCAATATCGTGCAAGGCTGTCATTAGCGGGACTTTGCGCAGGTGCGCTTGCCACGACTTAAAATGGCGGCTGCTGTTCAGCCTGACGCCCGTCCGGGCGCGCCGACCGGCCCCTCCGGAACCCCATGTACGCCATCCTGCCAGCCTTCATAGTGCGCCGCCAGGATGAAGAGTAGGTCCTTGGGCCGTGCTACGATTCTCTTGAACAACTGGAGAAAGCTATGGATCTCCAAGGCTTCACGTACTACAAGGATCACTGGTACGAGGCTTCCGCGGCGTCCCCAACCGGTGGGCCTTGGCATGGTGAGGTGACGATCTGCGCAAAGGCGGCGGATGGCAGCTCGATCAAGATCTTCGAGCACGAACCCGTGCCTGGGCAGTATTTTTCCGAAGGCGAGGCCTGGCAGCATGCACGCGACTATGCCGAGAAGCTGATAGACGAAGGCCGGGCGGACCCAGGCGCTCACTGATTCGCGCACCGTACCCCATCCGGGTCAGCCACACTGCGTGCTACGGTCTTCCGAAATCCGGGGAGGCACAATGGACTTCAAGTACAGAGGCCGGGATATCTCCATCCAGACGAGAGAGGTCGCGAGCAATCGGTGGGACTGGTCGTATGTTATCCGTGGGCACGGACACAGGCAAAACACTCGGGAGCCTGCGGCCTCGGAAGAGCTCGCGATCGATGATGCATATCGAGTTGCGAAACGCGAGATTGATCAGATCAGCGTTGACTGCGACGACTAGCCGCAGCGCCTGGGCCTGGCGATCCAGTCGAGGCCGAAGTGCATGTTCACGCGATGCGTCAGCACCGCTGACTTGTTCTGCCCCACATCCGCTGCACTGAACAGCGGGCGGCCCATGTTCGCTTCGCTCACCGTATCCGGGTCGAATGTCACAACGCGCAAGCCTGGGTGGCCGAGGGCGCGGATGGCGTGATTGAGCCTGGTCAGCCCCGTCAGCATCTGCGAGCCGTTGCCGCTACAACCGATCGGCACCACCTCGACAACCCGATCGAGGCAGGCGGACGGGGTGATATGGATACCGGTCACGTCGGCTCGTAATCCAGGACCACCGCTTCATCCCACCTGGCGAGCGAAGTTTCCCCGAGGTGACGCTTCAGCATTTTGAGGGAGCCTGCCTTACTACGACCAATCGGGCGCAGCTTTCCAACCTCTTCCTCGTACTTCGTGATTAGTGCCCCGATGGTAAACTCGGTTAATCTCCGATCGTCGGCGAACCCTCCGTTCCACACGCCGATTTCTACCTGCTGAGCCCAGCGCCTTTTTGTCGAAGGTGCGCGTGATTGTGGGGTGGCCCTTGCGTCTTATCTGAGCACGCCACTTGTCCCCTATCTTGATGATGGAAGCCACTTTCCGTCCTGTGCGTGTAGCAATCTCGTAGCAATCGAAGCAGAAATGACGGTAAATATGATGTGTTATTGATAAGGATCGGTTCAGCCGATTCGACAAGAAATGACTGATTTAAAAGGAAAAATGGCTGCTACGGGCGCTCGTAGGGTATCGGTTGCACCGATGATGGATTGGACTGATCGTCATTGCCGCATGCTTCACCGGCAACTGAGCCGCCATACCTGGCTGTACACGGAGATGGTGACCACCGGCGCGCTGCTCCATGGCGATGTGGCCCGTCATCTCGACTTCGACGCCGCTGAGCAACCCGTGGCCCTGCAACTCGGCGGCAGCGAGCCTGCTGACCTGGCCGCCGCGGCGAAACTGGGCGAGCAATGGGGGTACGTGGAGGTGAATCTGAACTGCGGCTGCCCTTCCGAGCGGGTGCAGCGCGGTGCATTCGGCGCTTGCCTGATGGCGGAGCCGGAACTGGTGGCGGATTGCGTGAAGGCGATGCGCGACGCGGTATCGATTCCCGTGACCGTCAAGCATCGCATCGGCATTGACACGATCGAACATTATGACTTTGTTCGCGACTTCGTTGGCACCGTGGCCGATGCGGGGTGTGAGACCTTTATCGTGCATGCGCGCAATGCGATCCTGAAGGGGTTGAGCCCAAAGGAAAATCGCGAGATCCCGCCGCTGCGTTATGAAGTGGCTTACCAACTTAAGCAGGAATTCCCGCATCTCGAGATCCTGATCAATGGCGGCATCGTCACGCACGACGAGATGGACGCGCACCTGGCACATGTGGATGGCGTCATGATTGGACGGGAGGCCTATCACCAGCCCTACGTGCTGGCGGAAATGGATGGGCGTTTCTATGCCGCGCAGACCCCGGTGCCATCACGGTTGGACGTTGAGCTGGCGATGCAGCGTTATATTGGGGATGTCGTCGAGAAGGGCGGCTATATGGGTGCGGTGACACGCCATATGCTGGGCCTGCATCGTGGTATCCATGGTGGCCGCGGCTGGCGGCGGGTTTTGTCGGATGCGCGCCGCATGCACGCGGTGCGCACACGCGCAGCCGTCGACGCCATGTTTGAAGAGGCGCGGGCGCATCTGCTGCAGGGAGGCGCGCCATCCCTCGAGGCGGCTTGAACAAGATCCGCTAGGGTTGGCGGGGGGGATTATCGGGAAGTGTTCGCGTGCGCGGCCAGCATGCAGGCCTTGATTGCGAATGGATCGCATTTGCGCACTCTGAGCATAATGGGTGTTGAACGCTTGCTGTGGCGTCAGCTGGAATATTTCCTCTAACTTCGAATGCCCTTTTTATGCGCTGGAGCCGCAGGGGGCTGTGACGCGCACTTGATCGTCGTGGCGGGCCGCTTTCCCGCCATGGCAAAGGGATTCCCCTAATTAGTCAGGGAGCCGCAAGTTCTTACACTGTGCTTGCCCTCGAATACAGGGCTTTCTTCAACTGATTGTTCAGCCCGCCTAGTGCGGGCTTTTTTTTATCATGGTAGCTGCGACTGCGTGGTCGACTTCGGTTTACCCGGATGGTGCGAACGGAAAACGACAGTTAGATTACCAAAGCCTTCAGGGCAATTGAGATCGCTAATTTAAGAACCCGCGCTGCGGGTTCTTTTTTTTGCCTGTTGCCGCTTGCTATCGAGTGGCCGCTTTGGCAGGCACTGCGCACTACTTGTCGCTGGTGCGCGAGACGCCGACATCAATGGTGCCGTATGTGGTGATGCTTGCCTCGCGGCCATCGGCGCCTTGGCTGGCGCATCCAACAAGGGCCACCAGCAGCGCGCATCCCGCCAGCAGTCCCCACAACGTTTGTTTCATAGTCCTTTCCCGGTGTTGCCGCGGAAACAGCATTCTCCATTGGGTATCCGGCGCCGGGTTTAGTTCCTGTCCGGAGGTGACCGATGCAAAGCAACGGCTGCGAGCTCTTGCGGACAAACTAGGCGGAAAGAGGCGGGGAGGAGGAGGGCTGCTGCCTTGCGAGCGTCGGACGTCTGGCTTATCCGATGACAAATCGGTGTAGCAGCAACGTCGCAATGGCCGGGCAGGCGAGGACCAGTCCGCCCAGTGCGGGGAATCGTTGCGACCACATACCGATCAGGGCGGGGATGGCCGCAATCGGACCAAGGATATGCATCAGCAAGGAAAGCAGGGTATCGGCGTGGTCAGCGTTCGTAGCCTGCGACACTTCGCTTCCACCATGCGGGCCAAAGAGTCCGTACGCACTCCCGAACAGAAGGACGACCAGGCAAAGCGTGGCGGCTAGCTTGAGGGTGAGTTTGGTGCTGAAGGACCGCATCGTTGTTCTTTCCACTTGGATTGTGAGCCCCCCGGTGTGCCGGGTAGGGCGCTCGGCGCATGCCAAGAATGTTTGTGAAAATAGCGCAAACTGCACCCAAACCAACTGAGACTTTTCTAAGTCAGAATTAAGTCGAATCGAGGCGGCCGACAGCGCACTTGGCGGCGTATGCAATTGTTTGCGGTTTTGCGTGGCCGGGTCGATACAAGCCTGTTGCCACCCTCCGCCATTTCTTGGCCCAGATTCGACGCTAGCGCGCGTCAGCGGTGGGGCGGGGCACCGGAGTACCGTTTGTGGCGAGGGCGTCATTGCGGAAGACGTCCTGTGTTGGATGTTGGAGGCCAGCGGAGGCCACCAAGACTCCATGCGCTGGCAAGTTACACCGCGCGGCAGATGACTGGTGGTGTGCACTTTGATCTCCCTTTGCCGTGATCTAGCATGGAACCGTCAGATCTTCCTGGCACGGGTTTGAGGAGATGGTTATGGGAAAGTGTGATCTGGATGGGGAATGTTCCGCAGGGGGGTGTGCCGCCAAGGGCTTAGCCATTGGCGTGCTTGTGCTGGGTGCCTTGCTGGCGTTCGGGTGCCTCTGCTGCGAGCGGCACAAGGCCCGCAGCAACCGTGAATAGACGATTTGAGCGAACCCGTGCGGGCCACGTGACGGGGCCGCGTCATCCCGGCTATCTCATTGTTTGTGAGTTGTGAGTCGCCAGTCGCAATTGGAGGTGGACACCCTGTGGGAGCAATTGTCCACTGGCGGGGAGGACGGGCAGTGCGGTTGGCTCAAGGATAAGTTTGGCGTGTCCTGACGGATCGCTCGATCGATCCTCGGCCGGCTGCTGCAGGGCAAGGATGGGGGCAAGTCGGCTCGGGTCATGGAAGCGATGTTCAAGATGCGTAAGCTGGACATTGCTTTGCTAGCGCAGGCATACGAGCGGATTTGATCTTGGATGTTACTTATGATCAACTTTATTCCTCTCGAAAGACTCTCGAAAGATTCGCTCAAGAAAACGCTTGCCAAGGCCGAGGGGGTCCCCTATGATTCGCCCCCTCGCAACACGAAACACCGCTGCAAAGCAGACGGGACAAGGGTTGCGGGGTCGGCAGGGGTGGTTGGCGGCGCGCATGGCGCAGCGAGCTGAAGGAAAAAA
>NZ_JBFRDD010000093.1:0-19176 GCF_052113425.1 Cupriavidus sp. YAF13 | reverse complement strand
GGCGATCAGGTCTTCGGGAATGGCCGGCAGTTCACGGTCTGCGGCTTGGCTGGTCTTCGTCTTGCGTGGCATACATGCTCCTTGGCGACATGTTATGCCCTAAACACAAAATTTCTGACAGGCCCGCAGCCCCCGCAGGGGGATGTCGTATGGCCCTTGGGTCCAAAAACCAACGCCGCACAAAGAAAACCCAACCAAGGCAACAAGAGCCAACGGTTCTACCCTTGCCCCTCCCCCAATAATCACTCCTCCCCCACCCTCCCCAAAACCGGCAAAACCGGCAACTCCCCCGCCACCTCCGCAATCATCCTACGCATCCACATCACATCCGGCGCAGCATGACACCGCTCATGCCACAGCTGATAAAACCGCATCCGCGGAAACGCCACTGGCGACGGCACCATCTTCAGCGGCAGGTACTGCGCATAATGCGCGGCAAACTGCCGCCCCGTGGTGAACACCATATCGGTCTTCATCAACACATACGGCACCAGCCCGAAATACGGCAACGTGACCTGGATATTGCGCTTGTACCCCTGCTCGGCCAGCGCCTGGTCGATCATGCTGCGCTGCATCGAGGCATAAGGCGCGGGCGCGAGGTGCGGCATCTCCAGGTAGTGCTTGAGGGTCAGCCCCTTGCGCGCCAGCGGATGCTGCGCCCCCAGCATGCACACCACCTCGTCGTCGAACAGCGGCGAAATATGCAGATGTTCCGGTGGCGACAGCCAGTTGCCGACCACGATGTCGAGTTGCCCTTGTTCCAGGCTGTCGAGGAAGTCGCTCGATGACGTCATCGGGTGCACGAACAGCTTGGCGCCGGGCGCCAGCCGGCGCACGCGCTCGACGATGTTGGGCAAGAAGAAGGCGTCCAGGTAGTCCGGCGCGCCCAGGTGGAAGGTACGGGTAGTGGTGGCCGGGTCGAAATGCTGGGGTGGCCGGGCGATGCGGTCCATGGCCGCCAGGCTCTGTTCGGCCAGCTGCAGCAGCTCGCGGCCGCGTTCGGTCGGCACCATGCCGCTCTTGCCGCGCACGAGGATGGCATCCCCCGTGATTTCCCTTAGCCGCTTGAGCGTATTGCTGATGGCAGGCTGCGACTGGCCGAGGCGGACCGCAGTGCGGGTCACGCTCTGCTCGGTGAGCAGGGTGTGCAGCACCCGCAGCAAATAGGTGTCGAGATGGTCGCGTCCGTGCATGGCGAGGGGGCGCCTGGCGCGCTTCGCGGCCGGTGGCGTGGGGAATGGGAACGGCGCATAGTGTATGTCAGGCACCCCGTCATTGGTCAAATCCGGTGGCCGCCGCCCTCGCCGGCCGCCTGAACGCTCTCCCCGCTTGATGGGGCATATCACCTGGGCCGAATATTGCATCATCGGCGTCAGTGCTATGTTTGGCCCCATCCACAAAGAGAGAAGACACCATGGAGACGCAAACCATCCGCTTTTACCACCGGGGCAAGGTCACGGAGGTCGCAGACGCCCCCGTTACCCGCACCGTGCTGCAGTACCTGCGCGAGGACGCGCGCTGCACGGGCACCAAGGAGGGCTGCGCCGAAGGCGATTGCGGGGCATGCACCGTGGTGCTGGGCGAACTGGGCGAAAACGGCCAGGTCGAGTTCAAGGCGGTCAACTCCTGCATCCAGTTCCTGCCCACCCTGGACGGCCGCGCGCTGATCACCGTGGAAGACCTGCGCCAGGCCGACGGCGCGCTGCACCCGGTGCAGCAGGCGATGGTGGAGTGCCATGGCTCCCAGTGCGGTTTCTGCACCCCCGGCTTCGTGATGTCGCTGTGGGCGCTGTACCAGCAAAAGTCCGAGGACGCCGGCACCGGCCGCGCCCCGGCGCGCGAGGCCATCTGCGATGCCCTGACCGGCAACCTGTGCCGCTGCACCGGCTACCGCCCCATCATCGAAGCCGGCCAGCGCATGATGGCGCTGCCCGCGCCGCAGGCCAGCAAGCTGGACCCGCGCCAGATCGCCGACACGCTGCGCGCGCTGCAGCGCGACGACACCTTCCACTACAGCGCCGGACGCCAGCACTTCTACGCGCCCCGCACCGCCTCGGCCTTTGCCGCCATCAAGGCCGCCGAGCCCGGCGTGCGCATCCTGGCCGGCAGCACCGACGTGGGGCTGTGGGTGACCAAGCAGTTCCGCGAGCTGGGCAACCTGCTGTACGTGGGCCAGGTGGCTGACCTGAACGGCATCCGCGAAATCGATGGCGCCCTGGAAATCGGCGCGGCGGTCTCGCTGGAGCGCGCCTACGCCGCGCTTAACGACGGCCATCCCGAGCTGGAGGAATTGTGGAAGCGTTTCGCTTCCCTGCCGATCCGCAATGCCGGCACGCTGGGCGGCAATATCGCCAACGGCTCGCCGATCGGCGACTCCATGCCCGCGCTGATCGCGCTTGGCACCGAAGTGGTGCTGCAGCGCGCAGACGTGCGCCGCGCCATGCCGCTGGAGGATCTCTACCTGGCCTACCAGAAGACCGCCATGGCCGAAGGCGAGTTCGTCGCCGCGCTGCGCGTGCCGCTGACGGGCCCTCAGCACATGCGCACCTATAAATTGTCGAAACGTTTCGACGAGGACATTTCCGCGGTGTGCGCCGCCTTTGCACTGACCATCGAGGACGGCACGATCCGGCATGCGCGCGTGGCCTTTGGCGGCATGGCGGCCACGCCCAAGCGCGGCGCGCACGCCGAAGCCGCGCTGCTTGGCCAGCCCTGGACGGAAGCCACCGCCCGCGCCGCCATGAGCGCGCTGGCGCAGGATTTCACCCCGTTGTCCGATATGCGCGCCACCGCCGCGTACCGCAGCCGGGGCGCCGCCAACCTGCTGTACCGCTTCTGGCTGGAAACGCGCGCCGACGCGCTGCCCGCCGCCGCCGTCAATGTCCGCGCCATTGGCGCGGGCGCGGCCATCGCCACCGCTACCGCGTAAGGAGAGATCGGCATGAACAAGCAAACCGAACCCTTCCTGCTCGACACCGCGAGCGAAGCCAGGACCGCCATTTCGACGCCGCAGGTGGGCGTCTCGCGCCCGCACGAATCGGCCCACCTGCACGTGGCCGGCACGGCCACCTACACCGACGACATCCCCGAACTGGCAGGCACGCTGCATGCCGCGCTGGGCATGAGCACGCGCGCCCATGCCCGCGTCAGGTCGATCTCGCTCGACAAGGTGCGCGCCGCGCCGGGCGTGGTGGCGGTGCTGACCGCCGAGGACATTCCCGCCGCCAACGAATGCGGCCCGATCATCCACGACGACCCGATCCTGGCCAACGGCCTGGTCCAGTTCATCGGCCAGCCGATCTTCGTGGTGGTGGCCACCTCGCACGATGCCGCGCGCCGCGCCGCGCGCCTGGGCGCGATCGAGTATGAAGACCTGGCGCCGGTGCTGTCGCCCGAGGCGGCGCACCAGGCCGGCAGCTACGTGCTGCCGCCGATGCACCTCACGCGCGGCGAGCCGGCCAGCCATATCGCCGCCGCCGTGCATCGGGACAAGGGCAACATCCGCCTGGGCGGCCAGGAGCAGTTCTACCTGGAAGGGCAGATCGCTTACGCCGCGCCCAAGGAAAACGACGGCATGCACGTGTGGTGCTCGACCCAGCACCCCACCGAAATGCAGCATGCGGTGGCGCATATGCTGGGCTGGCACGCGCACCAGGTGCTGGTGGAGTGCCGCCGCATGGGCGGCGGCTTCGGGGGCAAGGAATCGCAATCGGCGATGTTCGCCTGCTGCGCCGCGCTGGCCGCCTGGAAACTGCTGTGCCCGGTCAAGCTGCGTCCGGACCGCGATGACGACATGATGATCACCGGCAAGCGCCACGACTTCGTCTTCGACTACGAAGTCGGCCACGATGCCGACGGCCGCCTCGACGGCGTGTCGGTGGAAATGGTTTCGCGCGCCGGCTTCTCGGCCGACCTGTCCGGCCCGGTGATGACCCGCGCCATCTGCCACTTCGACAACGCCTACTGGCTGCCGAACGTGCAGATCGACGGTTACTGCGGCAAGACCAACACGCAGAGCAACACCGCCTTCCGCGGCTTTGGCGGCCCGCAGGGTGCCTTTGCCATGGAGTACATCCTCGACAACGTGGCACGCACCGTGGGCCGCGATGCGCTCGACGTGCGCCGCGCCAACCTGTACGGCAAGACCGAGCGCAACGTCACGCCTTACGGCCAGACCGTGGAAGACAACGTCATCCACGAACTGCTCGACGAGCTCGAAGCAACCAGCGCCTACCGCGCGCGCCGCGAAGCCACGCGCGCGTACAACGCAACCAGCCCGGTGCTGAAGAAGGGCATCGCCATCACCCCGGTGAAGTTCGGCATTTCCTTCAACGTGGCCCACTTCAACCAGGCCGGCGCGCTGGTGCATGTGTACAACGACGGCTCGGTGCTGGTGAACCACGGCGGCACCGAGATGGGCCAGGGCCTGAACACCAAGGTAGCGATGGTGGTGGCGCATGAGCTTGGTATCCGGCTCGAACGCGTGCGCGTGACCGCGACCGATACCAGCAAGGTAGCCAACACCTCGGCCACGGCCGCCTCCACCGGCTCCGACCTGAACGGCAAGGCCGCGCAGGACGCCGCGCGGCAGATCCGCGAGCGCCTGGCCGCATTTGCCGCGCGCCAGGCTGGCGTGGATGCGCACAGCGTGCAGTTCGGCGACGACCTGGTGGTCGCGGGCGAACTGCGCCTGGACTTCAGCGACCTGGCGCGGCAAGCCTATGTGGCGCGGGTGCAGCTGTGGTCCGATGGCTTCTACACCACGCCCAAGTTGTACTGGGACCAATCGAAACTGCAAGGGCGGCCGTTCTATTACTTCGCCTATGGCGCGGCGTGCTCGGAAGTGCTGGTGGACACGCTCACCGGCGAATGGCGCCTGCTGCGCGCCGACGTGCTGCACGACGCGGGCCGCTCGCTCAACCCGGCCATCGACATCGGCCAGGTAGAGGGTGGGTTTATCCAGGGCATGGGCTGGCTGACCACCGAGGAACTGTGGTGGAACAAGGACGGCAAGCTGATGACGCATGCGCCCTCCACCTACAAGATCCCGACCGTCAACGACTGCCCGGAAGACTTCCACGTGCGGCTGTTCGAGAACGACAACGCGGAAGACAGCATCCATCGTTCCAAGGCCGTGGGCGAGCCGCCGCTGCTGCTGCCGTTCTCGGTGTTCTTCGCGATCCGCGACGCGGTGGCCAGCGTGGGGGACTACAAGGTGAACCCGCCGCTGGTGGCGCCCGCGACGAGCGAGGCAATCCTGGATGCGGTGGACGCGGTGCGGGCGGTGCAGTAGGAGACAGCGCCGTGCAGATGCGCCCGCCGGCTCCCACAGGCCATCTTCGCTGAAGACCGCAACGAAGTATCGACAGAGATAACGCTTCACCCAGAGCATCAACCTAAAAAGGCATCACCATGCAGGACGCACCCCTCAAACCCTTCCGCTTCGCCGACGCCACCCGCTGGGTGCGCGCGGGCGTGCCGGTGGCGATGGTCACCATCGCCGAGGTGAAAGGCTCCGCCCCGCGCGAGGCGGGCGTGCGCATGCTGGTGACCGCCGACGAACTGGTTGGCACCATCGGCGGCGGCCATCTCGAATGGCGCGGCATGGAGATCGCGCGCACCATGCTGGCCGAGCGCGACGCGACGCGGCAGATCGTGCGCATCCCGCTGGGCCCGGCGCTGGGGCAATGCTGCGGCGGCGTGGTGCTGCTCGCCTTCGAGGTCCTGGGCGAAGCCGACCTGCCGTGGCTGGACGCGGTGCAGGCCGCGTTCGGCACCGGACGCGCGCTGATGCGCACGGTGCCGCGCACCGGCCCGGTGCAACACGCCCCGGCGCCGGCGCTGCTGCCCTCGGTAGCCTTGCAGGCAGACGGCGGCTGGACCGACACCCTGGTGCCGGACGAGCTGCACGTGGTGCTGTTCGGCGCCGGCCACGTGGGCCATGCGCTGGTCAAGGTGCTGGCCAACCTGCCGTGCCAGGTGCACTGGGTGGATGAGCGCGATACCTTGTTCCCCGCCGGCCTGCCCGATAACGTCACCCCGGAAGCCACTGACATCCCCGAATCCGTGGTCGACCACGCGCCGGCCGGCAGCTACTTCCTGGTGATGACGCACAGCCACGCGCTGGACCAGACGCTGTGCGAGCGCATCCTGCGGCGTGACGACTTCGCCTACTTCGGCCTGATCGGTTCCAAGACCAAGCGCGCGCGCTTCGAGCACCGCATGGCGGAGCACGGGATTGACCCTTCCCGCTTTGCGGAAATGACGTGCCCAATGGGCGTCTGCGGCATCACGGACAAGGCTCCGGCTATGATTGCGGTTGCCATCGTCGCCCAGTTGCTGCAGGTTCGCGACCAGCGCCTCGCCCATCTGGGCGCGCTGAGCGCCAGCCGCGGCGGCAAAGCGACGAGCTCGACGCAAACCAAGACCGCAAAAGGAACCCCATGACGCTCGATGCCGCGCTCGCAGACCGTATCCGCCAGACGCCCAAGGCGGAACTGCACGTCCACATTGAAGGCACGCTCGAGCCGGAGCTGATCTTCCGGCTGGCCCAGCACAACAAGGTCAAGTTGCCGTACGCCAGCGTGGAAGCCCTGCGCGAGGCCTACGCCTTCACCGACCTGCAATCCTTCCTCGATATCTATTACGCCGGCGCCAGCGTGCTGCTGACCGAGGACGATTTCTTCGACATGACGATGGCCTRCGTGCAACGCGCCGTCGCCGATAACGTGCGCCACGCCGAGATTTTCTTCGACCCGCAGACCCATACCGAGCGCGGCGTGCCGATCAATGTAGTGATCGACGGCATTTCCGACGCGCTCGCCCAGGCCCGCACGCAGTACGACTTTTCGAGCAGCCTGATCCTCTGCTTCCTGCGCCATCTCTCCGAGGAAGACGCCTTCGCCACGCTGGAAGCCGCGCTGCCTTACCGCGACCGCTTCGTCGGCATCGGGCTGGATTCCTCCGAGCAGGGCAACCCGCCGGAGAAGTTCGCCCGCGTGTTTGCCCGCGCCCGCGAGCTCGGCCTGCACCTGGTGGCGCATGCCGGCGAGGAAGGCCCGGCGCAATACGTGACCGACGCGCTCGACATCCTCAAGGTGGAGCGCATCGACCACGGCGTGCGCGCCATCGACGACCCGGCCCTGGTGGAGCGGCTGGCCCGCGAGCGCGTGGCGCTCACGGTATGCCCGCTGTCCAACCAGAAGCTCAAGGTCTACCCGGACCTGCGCGACCACTCCCTGCACCGCCTGCTGGAAGCCGGCGTGCTGGTCACGCTGCATTCGGACGACCCCGCCTATTTCGGCGGCTATATGAACGCGAACTGGGAAGCCACTTTCGAAGCCTTGCCGCTGACCGCGGCCGATGGCCACAAGCTGGCGCGCAACAGTTTCGAGGCGTCGTTCCTGCCCGCCTCGCAAAAGACTGCCTTCCTCGCCGAAGTCGACCACTTCTGGCAATCCCCCCTGCCCGCCGCGGCCTCCACGGCCTGAAGCGCGGCTCACACCAAGATGCCGGCGCGCCATGCGCGCGCCGGCGCATGACGAGACATCGATATGACGACCACGCCCCCCACCCAATCCATCACCCGCGCCATCCGTGGCCGTGTGCTGCACTTCCTGCGCGACCCCCAGTTTCATGACGACGCGTATCAGTATTGGGAAGACGGGGTGCTGATCGTCACCGCCGGGCATATCGCCGCGGTTGGCAACCATGCCGACCTGGCCGACCAGATCCCGGCGGGCGCCGAAGTGATCGACCGCCGCGGCAAGCTGATCGTGCCGGGCTTTATCGACACCCACGTGCATTACCCGCAGACCGACATCATCGCCTCGCCCTCGCCCGGCCTGCTGCACTGGCTGGAGACCTATACCTTCCCCGAGGAGCGCCGCTTTGCCGAGCCGGAGTACGCGGCGGCCGTGGCCGGCTTCTTTGCCGACGAACTGCTGCGCAACGGCACCACCAGCGCTGTGGCCTGGAGCACCGTGCATATGGCATCGGCCGATGCGCTGTTTGCCGAAGCCGACCGCCGCAACCTGCGCCTGGTCACCGGCAAGGTGATGATGGACCGCAACTGCCCCGAATTCCTGCGCGACACCGCCGAGTCCGGCGCGCGCGGTTCGGCCGACCTGATCTCGCGCTGGCACGGCAAGAACCGCCTGTCGTACGCCATTACGCCGCGCTTCGCGCCCACCTCCAGCGAAGCGCAGCTGCAAGCCTGCGGCGAACTGGCCAAGGCCTACCCGGACGCGTTCATCCAGACCCACGTGGCGGAGAACCGCGACGAAGTGAAATGGGTGGCCGAGCTGTTCCCGCAAGCCCGCAGCTATCTGGACATCTACGATCACTACGGCCTGCTGCGCCCGGGCGCGCTGTACGGCCACGCCATCTACCTCGATCAGGACGACCGCAAGCGCCTGGCCGACAGCGGCGCGGCGGTGGCGCACTGCCCCACCTCCAACCTGTTCCTGGGCAGCGGCTTCTATGACTTCCACCAGTCCGACGCGCACCGCCTCAACGTGACGCTTGCCACCGACGTGGGCGGGGGCACCTCATTCTCGATGCTGCGCACCATGAACGCCGCCCACAAGGTGGCGCGCATGGGCGGCTACCACCTTAGCGCGTTGCGCATGTTCTACCTGGCCACGCGCGCCGCTGCCGATGCACTGGGCTGGAGCGAGCGCGTGGGCAGCTTCACACCCGGCTGCGAGGCCGACTTCATCGTGCTCGACCCGCAGGCCACGCCGCTGATCGCGCGCCGCAGCGAGCGCTCGGAAACGCTGGAAGAACAGTTGTTCGCCTTCGCCATGCTGGGTGACGACCGCGTCATCGGCGAGGTGTATGTGATGGGCGAACCGGCGAGCGCGCCGGCCACCGCCGCGCACTAATCATCACTTCCCGCTGGGTGACACCGGGTCCGGCCCTGCTGGCTTGACCCGGTGCTTGACCCGGATCAACACCCCTGTCACGCAATCCTTCTAAGCTGTCACACCATCGGCCCGTCCTGTGGCCGCGCATCGCCAGTCTCGGGCCTAGCCCGACCCCGCGTTCGACAACTGAAGGTTTTTGCATGATTGCCACGCAGCAAGCTTCCTTTCCGGAGCCGATTTCCCCTGACGTCCCCCTGCCCTCGCGCAAGATCATCCGCGGCTGGCTGATCCCGCTTGGCGCGCGCAGCACGCCGCGCGCGCTGGCGCTGTTCGCGCTGGACACCGCGCTGTTCCTGGCGGCGCTGGCCGGGGTGGTGCTGTTCTCCCACTGGCTCGCCAAGCTGGCCGCCAGCGTGGTGACGGGGCTGATCATCGCCCGCCTGTTCATCATCGGCCACGATGCCTGCCACCAGAGCCTGACGCCCCGGCGCGGCTTGAACAAATGGCTGGGCCGGTTGACCTTCCTACCATCGCTCACGCCTTACAGCCTGTGGGAAGTGGGCCATAACGTGGTCCACCACGGCTACTCCAACCTCAAGGGCTTCGACTTCGTCTGGCAGCCTTACTCGCTCGAGGAATTCCAGGCCCTGCCGCGCTGGCGCCGCGCGCTGGAGCGGGTCTACCGCACCGGCTTTGGCGCGGGCCTGTACTACCTGGTCGAGATCTGGTGGTTCAAGATGTTCTTCCCCAGCCGCCGCCAGATGCCCACGCGCCGCGCCGTCTTCATGTGGGACTGCACGCTGGTGGCCCTCTTCGGCGTGGCCTGGATCGGCGCGCTGGCGTGGCTGGCCATCGCCACCGGGCAGTCGGTGGCGATGCTGGTCGGGCTGGGCTTCGTGCTGCCGTTCCTGGTCTGGAATTTCACCGTGGGCTTCGTGCTCTACGTGCACCACACCCATACCAGCGTGGCCTGGTACGACACCAAGGCCATGTGGGCGCGCGCCCAGCCCTTCGTCTCCACCACCGTGCACCTGCGCTTTCGCTATGGCATCGGCGCGGCGCTGCACCACATCATGGAGCACACCGCGCACCACGTGGACATGAGCGTGCCGCTATACCGCCTCAAGCGCGCCCAGGCGCTGCTGGAGCATGCGCTGCCGGGCCGCATCATCATCCAGAACTTCACCTGGCGCTGGTATTTCCATACCGCGCGCCGCTGCAAGCTGTACGACTTCAAGGCGCTCTGCTGGACGGACTTCCGCGGCCGGCAGACCAGCGCTAACGCGCCTGTGCCGGCATAACCGGCCATCATCCACCATCACCCGCCACCTGCCGCAGCCACCCTGGCTGCGGTTTGTCTTTTTGGGGCGCGTAATACTCAATTACAAAGTCTTGCCGCACGCTTGTCCCGCCGCGCGGCGCTTGCCTCGTTAAGCAAGGTATCGGTCCCAAGGTCATTGCGCATCCCGACCCGGGGCCGCCCCTTAGACGACGCCTGAGCGCAAATCAGCTCCAACAGGACAAAAAAATGGCAATCAGCAAACCCCATGCGCCCGCACGCCGCCGCCTGCTCCGCGCCGCCCTGCCGGCGCTCGCCTCGCTGGCGGTGCTCGGCAGCCTTGCCGGGTGCGTGACCGAGCGCGTGATAGTACGGCAGCCGCCGCCTGCGCCGCCCCACCAGATGGTCCGCAACATGCCGCCGCCGGTGCATGAAGACCGCGGCCCTGCGCCTGCCTATGGCTGGAACTGGGTGCCAGGGCACTGGAAGTGGGAGGGCAACGACTGGTTCTGGGTGCACGGCCGCTGGGTCCAGCAGCCGGTGCCGGCGATGCCGCCCGTGATCGTGGAACAGATCACGATTGCGCCCCCCGCGCCGCACGCCTACTGGGTGCCCGGACACTGGGTCTGGCGCTTCGAGGGCGGTGGCTGGGTCTGGATGAAGGGCGCCTGGCGCGGCTAAGAGGCCATTGCAAAAAGATGCTGGCGCCGCCGTGGCCGGGGGACGGCCCGGCGGCGCCGACCTGATTACTTAGGCGTCGCCACCGTCTTCCCGCTTTGTGCCGCCATGCGCGCGCGCATGGCGTCGGCCGAGCCGATCTGATGGAACAGCGGCCCGCCCGGGGCGAAGCTGTCGGCCGTGGCGAGCCGGCCGACCACCACCGGCTCGAACCCGGCATCGCGCACCAGTTGCTCGCCGATGCRCAGGGCCTTTGGATCGTCGGCGGCGATCGGCACCGCGATCAGGCCCTCGGCCCGGTGGTTCTCATTGGCGAAGTTGGTGGCGCCCATGAAATTGAAGGCGCGCACGATACGCGCGCCACGCAGGTACTTTGCGGTGGTGATGCCGATGCCCTTGCGCATCGCCTCTTCGGCGATGGCGCCATCGCGCGCGCGCACCGCGTTGGTCGCATCCACCACCACCTTGCCGGCAAAGGCCTTGCCATACTCCGCCGATATCTCGGGCAGCGCCTTGTAAGGGACGGCGAGAAAAATCACATCGGAAAACGCCAGCGCCTCGGCCACCGTCCCCGCACGGGCAAGCGGGCCAAGTTTTTCGACCAGCGGCTTGAGTGCATCCGGGTGGCGCGAGGAGAACAGAACGGGATGGCCTGCCTTCACCCACAGGCCGCCCACCGTGCCGCCGATGCGGCCCGAGCCGATCACGCCGATGGGCACGGGGGTGCCTTCCCGGCTGGTCTGCGCGCGCAAGCGCGAAGGCGAGATCCCCAGCCACATCGCCAGCAAGGCTAGGCTCACGCTGCCGGTGAGCAGGCGGCGATGCCGGTCGATGGTTTCGATGCGCTCTGGAAACGGCATGGCGGACTCCTCGATCCGATGAACATCAAATTTCATGGTGCGGCAACACGGCAAGCGGGTGCGGTGCACTTGGCATGCCTTCAAACTTCAAACTCTAGGCGAAAAATGCAGCGCGCGCCGCCGCCTCCCTGCCGCCGCGTGATCGATTTGGCGCTTGCCACCGTGTGCACTACAGTAAGTAGCACTTGCATCACCCGCGATCCCCCGCCCTTGCGTCCTTGTCCCCACGGAGACGGTAATGGCCCCCGCCCTCCCCTGTCCGCGCCGCTCAAGGCTCGCGCCCGCCGAGCAGCGCAGGGCAGCCGCATGCGCACAGGTGGCGCGGGCGGTGCGGGTGGCCCTGGTGGCCCTGGCGGCGCTGGCCGCCGGCGCACCGGCGGGCGTGGCCGCCCAGGCGCCGCAGGCCGCGCCTGGCGACGAGGTCCACAACCTGCGCGAGGTCACCGTGGTCGCGCCCGCGCCGCTGCCGTCGTTCTCCATTCCGCGCGAGGCGTTTCCCGGCAATGTGCAAACCGCGACGGACGCCGACATGGAGCGCGCCAAGTCCGGCAACCTGTCCTCGTTCCTCGGCGAGACCATGGACAGCGTGGTGATCAACGACGTGCAGGGCAACCCGTTCCAGAAGGACATTCTCTATCGCGGCTACCGCCTGTCTTCCACCCTGGGCGCGGCGCAGGGCATCGCGCTCTACCTGGACGGCATACGCCAGAATGGCGCGCTGGGCGATGTGGTCGACTGGACGACGATTCCCGAGGCTGCCATCAGCACCATCACGCTGGTGCCCGGCAGCAATCCGCTCTATGGCCTCAACGCGCTTGGCGGCGCGCTGGCGCTGGGCACCAAGTCCGGCGAGACGCATCCCGGCGTGGAGGCCGACCTGAGCGTCGGCAGCCACGGCCGCGCGCGGCTCGACGTGAGCGCGGGAAAGAGGCTTGGCGATGGCTGGCACGCCTTCGTGGCGGGCACGGGCTTTCGCGAGGACGGCTGGCGCCAGCTGATCGGCAGCAGCCTGGGCAACCTGTTCGCCAAGGTCGGCCGCTCGACCACCGATACACAATGGAGCGTGAGCGTGCTGGGCAGCAGCAGCAGCCTGTCCGGCAATGGCCTGCTGCCCGACAGCATCTATGGCGGCCAGCGCAATGCCATCTACACCGCGCCCGACCTCACCCGCACGCGCTCGCTGCAGGTCACGCTCAACGGCACGCACCAGCTCAACGCCGAGGGCCAGATCGCGCTGACGGCTTATGCTCGCCTGGGGCACGCAAAGGCCAGCACCGGCGATGTCAGCGACGATTACCTAGAGACCTTGCTTGGCTGCCAGCGCAATGCCGGCAATGCGGGTTGCGAGCCAGGCGCCGCGCCGGCCAGCGCGGTGCTCAATACCTCGACCATCAACACGCATGACTATGGGCTGTCGGGGCAGTGGTCCCATACGGGCGACGTCCACAACGCGGTACTGGGCGCCGCCTTAGCGCTGAGCCGCGCGTCGTATCGCCAGGACACGCAGCCAGGCAACTTCAGCGATGATCGCGTGGCGGTAGCGGACCCCGGCGCCACGCCCAGCACCAACGCCTCGCTCGACGGACGCACCAGCACCGTCAGCCTGTATGCCTCCGATACCGTCAAGCTGCTGCCGCAYAGCTACCTCACCGCGAGCGCGCGCTGGAACACCTCGAGCACGCACACGGTGCTGACCTTGCCGAACGCGTCCGACGAACGCTTCACGTTCTCGAAGCTCAATCCTTCGCTTGGGCTCTCGCACCAGTTGCGCAGCGGCCTCACAGTCTTTGCCTCAGCCTCGCAAGGCACGCGCATGCCGACCGCCATCGAGCTGGGTTGCGCGGATCCGGCCAACGCCTGCCAGCTGCCCACCGGGCTGCAGGCGGATCCGTACCTGCGCCAGGTGGTATCGCGCACGGTGGAATTCGGCGGGCGCTGGAAGGCTGGGGACGCCACCGACCTCACGCTCGCGCTGTACCGCAGCGACAACCGCGACGACATCCTGTTCCAGCGCTCGCCGGTCAGCCCGCTCGGCTACTTCACCAACTTCCCCAAGACCCGCAGCCAGGGCCTGGAGCTAGGGCTGCGCCAGCGGCTGGGCCCGCTGATGCTGCGCGCCAGCTACAGCTACCTGCAATCCACCTACCAGGCGGACGGCCAGATCCAGACGCCGTTCGCGGCGCCCGTCAACGTGCGCCCCGGCACGCGCATGGCCGGCGTGCCGCTGCATAGCGTCAAGCTCAGCGGTGACTGGCGCGCAACCGAGTCGGTCACGCTCGGCGGCGCCATGGTCGTGTCGTCGTCGCGCCCGGTGGCCGGCAATGAAGACGGCGCGCTGAGCGCGCAGGATCCGCGCCTGGCGCGCACCGCCGGCTTCGTGCTGTTCAACCTGCGGGCGAGCTGGCAGGTCGATGCACGCTGGCAGCTCTACGCGCGCGTGGACAATGTGTTCGACCGCCGTTATGAAACCTATGGGCAGGCGGGCCTCAACGTGTTCCCCGGCGGCACGCTGCTGCAGCCCGGCGCGGCGGTGCCGATCGAGCGCTTCGCCGCACCCGGCGCGCCGCGGCTCTTCCTGGTGGGCGTGCGCTATGAATGGAGCGGGCGCTAGCGGCGGCGGGCGCGCAGGAAACCCTTGGCAGTTGCCGTGCCGTCACCAAGAATGAAAGACAACCGGATGGGTTCGCGCCGGAACAACCACAAGCAACGACAAGCAACGCAAGCGGGAGGCGTGCATGGCGACGAGACAGGGAGGTGGCCAGCCAGGCCGGACCATGCTGGCGCTGTGCGCCGCGCTGGCCTGCGCCGCTTGCGCGCCAGGCTCGGCGCCGCGAGGCGCTCAGGCCGCCGTGGCCTATGTGTCGAGCGAGAGTGGCGGCATTGCGGTGATCGACCTCGACCGCCTCGAAATCACTAGCACTCTCGACACCGGCGGCAAGGGCCCGCGCGGCATCGCCATCAGTGCCGACGGACGATACCTGCTGGCCGCCAACAAGGGAACCGGCGACCTTACCGTCATCGGCACACGCGATGGCCAACTGGTCAAACGCATCCCGATCGGCAAGAACCCGGAATTCGTGCGCGTGTCCGGCGGGCAGGCTTTTGTCACCTATGAGCCCGGCGAGCCAGGCAAGGCTGGCGACGACGCGCCGGTCCCGGCGCAGATCGCCGTGATCGACCTCAAGGACTGGCGCGTCACGCGCGCGATCCCCAGCGGCCTGGAGACCGAAGGCATCGAATTCTCGCCGGACGCGCGCCTGCTGCTGGTCACCAACGAGGGCGACGATACGGTCTCGGTCTACGAGCGCGCCAGCGGCCGGCGCCTCAACCTGATCAAGACGCCTCCCGGATCGCGGCCGCGCGGCATCAAGGTGAGCCCCGACGGACAGCGCTATATCGTCACGCTGGAGTCGGCCAACGCGTTCCTGGTGCTCGATGCGGCCGACTACCACATCCTGCGCACGGTGCCAACGCGCAGCGGGCCCTACGGGGCCGCCTTCGACCGCGCTGGCAAACGCCTGTTCGTGGCCGCGTCGCGGGCGGACACCATACAGGTCTTCGATGCCGACAGCGATGAGAACATCGCCAACATCGCCACCGGCAAACGCTGCTGGCACTTCAGCTTCACCCCCGACGACGCACGGCTGCTGATCGCCTGCGGCCGCTCGAACGCCGTCTACGTGGTGGATGCGCGGACCTACCAGCCGCTGCGCGAAGTGGCCGGCGTGGCGCTGAGCTGGGGTGTTGTCACCTACCCGAAAAGCCCGGGGACGCTCGATGCGCCCTGAATGCCTGGACGCTCGCCGCCACGCAGCCAGGTCTTCAGGATTCCGCGCGACTGCGCATATGGGACTCTTTGCCTAACAGGCGAGGGGGAAGCGAAGAAAGAGAGACGCCGCAATCCGCGTCTCTAATGCTGCGCGCTCAGCAATCCGGCCACCGTCTTCGCGCCAGCCTGATCGGCGATCTCCCGCGCGGTCAGCCCGCGGTTGTCGCGCAGCTCGGGCCGGGCGCCTCTGGATAGCAGCAGGCGCACCGTATCGACCTTGTCGTAGCCGGCCGCCCACATCAGCGCGGTGAGCCCGTTGGCGTAGAGGGTGTTGACGTCCACGCCGGCATCCAGCAGTTGCCGCACCACGCTGGCATGCCCCTCGCCGGCGGCGTAGATCATGGCGGTCTTGTCGACGCGATCCGTGGCGGCCAGCTCCGCATGGCGCGCCAGCAGCATCGCCACAATCTCATCAAAGCCGCCGAAGGCCGCGGCCATCAGCGGCGTCACGCCCTGCACGTTGGCCTGGCTGACGTCGGCGCCATGCTCGACCAGCGTGCGCGCCATCTCGGTCAGCCCGCGCTTGGCCGCGGTGAGCAGCGGCGTATCGCCGATGCGGTTGCGCGCATTCACCGCCGCGCCCTGCTGCAGCGCCGCACTCACCGCCGCCGCGTCGCCGGCCCGGGCGGCCGCGAGCAGGCGGGCATTGAGGCTGATGTCGTCGTCGGCCCTGGCCGGCAGGCACAGCGTTCCCATGCCACATAGCAACGCAGCGGCAAGTCCCGCGCGCCACCTGGTGCGTCCGTTCATGTCCGTCCCCCGCCGCTGCCGTTGACTACGTTGCCCGACCCATCGCGACACCCTTGCTGGCTGGGTGTGGAGCTAAGTGTGGAGGTTAGGACGCGCAATTTCAAGGCGCCTCCACTGGCATGCTGCAGCGCGGCGAACGCCGCTTTGGCGCGCGCCGCGATGCGGGTTGTTTTGCCGGCACTCTTGCCTATACTGCTTGTGACCCGGGCCGTCACAGTGCGCGACAAGCACGCCCTTTCGCCCTGGGAAAGCCGGGGCACGAAAAATTCAAGAAAGGAGCTTCCCATGCTCTCATCCCGCAGCCATGCCCGGGTGACCCTCCCCTTGCTGTTGCTTGCACTGGCCGCCGCCGCCGCGGCGCTCATTCCCGCAGCCTTCGGCGCGGACGAAATCCAGGGTGGCGCGACCACCCCGGGCGCGGCCATGACCCGGCCCCTCCCGCCGGTGACACAGGCACAGCTCGACGCGGCCGGCAACAACGCCAACGACTGGGTGCATTCGAATGGCTCCTACGTGCAGACGCGCTACTACCCGGGCAGCCAGATCAACACCAAGAATGTGGCAAAGCTGAAACCCGCGTTCCTGTTCCAGACCGCCGTGCTCGAGTCCATGGAGACCGCGCCGATCGTCGTCAACGGCGTGATGTTCCTGACCACGTCCTATAACCACGTCTATGCGATCGATGCCGTGACCGGCAAGGAGTTCTGGCACTACAAGCACAAGATGGGGCCGATCACGACCTTCTGCTGCGGCCCGAACAACCGCGGCGTGGCCGTCAGCGCAGACCGCCTCTTCATGGGCACGCTCGACGCCAAGCTGGTCGCGCTGGACGCCAAGACCGGCAAGCTGCTGTGGGAAACGCAGATCGCCGATCCCGAACTGGGCTACTCGGAAACCATGGCGCCGGTGGTGGTGGACGACAAGATCCTGATCGGCACCAATGGCGGCGAGTACGGCATCCGTGGCTTCCTCAAGGCGTATAGCGCCACCGACGGCAAGCTGCTGTGGACCTTCTACACCATCCCCGAAAAGGGCCATGAAGGCGTGTGGGCCACCAAGGATGCCACCGGGCGCGACATGAAGCGCGACATCGCGGCCGAGAAGAAACAGCTCGCGGACAAGGGCGGCGATTTCTACAAGGCGCTCGGCGGCGGCGTGTGGATGCCGCCGGCGATCGACCGCAAGAACAAGATGGCGATCTTCGTGGTGGGCAATCCCTCGCCCGACCTGTATGGCGCCATCCGCCCCGGAGACAACCTCTATACGGATTCGATGGTCGCGGTGGACCTGGATACCGGCGCCTACAAATGGCACTCGCAGTACATCGCCCATGACGTATGGGACCTGGACGCCGTCAGCCCGCCGATCCTGGTCGACGTGCGCGACAACAACGGCCAGATGATTCCCGGCGTGATCCACGGCGGCAAGACCGGCCACGTCTATGTGCATGACCGCCGCGACGGCCGGCTTATCCGCTTCTCGCAAGCCATGATCCCGCAGGAAGACATGTGGACCCTGCCCACGGCCAAGGGCGCACGCATGCTGCCGGGCGCCAATGGCGGCGTGGAATGGTCGCCGATGGCCTTCAACCCGAAGACGCGGATGGCCTATGCCGCCAACCTGCACCAGCCGATGACTTACCAGGTGGAAGCTTCGCCCTACCCGGGCGGCAAGCTCTGGCTAGGCGGCGCCTTCAAGACCATCCCGGCCGAGGCGCAGTGGGGCAAGCTCTCCGCGGTGAACATCGATACCGGCAAAGTGGTGTGGGATTACAAGACCGAGCAGCCGCTGATCGGCGGCGTGCTCGCGACAGCCGGCGGACTGGTCTTCAATGGGGAAGGCAACGGCCTGTTCCGCGCCTTCGACGCCGCCACCGGCAAGAAGCTGTGGGAGTACCAGTGCGGCGCGGGCGTGAATGCGCCTGCGGTGTCCTACATGGTCGGCGGCAAGCAGTACATCGCGGTGGCAGCCGGCGGCAATACGCAACTGGACTTCAAGCGCGGCAACAGCGTGCTGGTGTTCGCGGTGCAATAGGGTAATAGGGCAATAGGGATGCGTATCCTGTCCTATCTGTCCTATCTGTCCTATCTGGCCCGGCCCCGGCAGTTAGTGCTGCCGGGGCCGGCGCTTTTGGCGGGCCTGCTGCTGGCAGCCGTCGCCGGCAACGCGCACGCCGATCCCGACGCCGGCAAGCGCAAGGCCGAATCGTGCGTCGCCTGCCATGGCCCGATGGGCAACGCCAGCAATCCACTCTATCCGGTGCTGGCCGGCCAGACCGCGCGCTACATCTACCTGGAACTAAAGGACTTCAAGGAAGGCCGGCGCAGCGACCCGATGATGACGCCGATGGCGGCGCCACTGTCGCGCGAGGACATGCTTGATCTTGGCGAGTATTTTGCCGCGCAAAAACCCATCGCCTCGCAGTTCAAGGCTGGCGGGCAAAAAGTGGAAGCCGGCAGGAAGAAAGCCGAGGAAGTGCTCTGCACCATGTGCCATCTCGGCGGCTTTACCGGGCAGAATGAAATCCCCCGCGTGGCGGGGCAACAGTATGCCTATATCGTCAAGCAACTCGAAGACTTCCGCTCGCGCAAGCGGACTAATGATGCGGGGAGTATGACTAGCGTGGCTCGCGGGCTTTCGGATGCGGATATTCAGAATCTTGCGAGTTATATTGCTAATTTGCAGTAGGTTTTTTGGGGGGCKGGGGGGGGTGGTTGCTGTTTCATTGAGCGGCGATGGCTTTTGCACCCAAGAGCCATACGACATCCCCCTGCGGGGGCTGCCGGTCACTTATATGAACGCGCCCCGGTTTGCTAGGTAAACGTCACGCGATGCTCGATCAGGGTTGGTTGCGATGCTCGATCAGGGTTGGTTGCAGACTTATATCCGGCCTAGTGCAGGCCAAGCCTGCGG
>NZ_JBFRDD010000092.1:0-30727 GCF_052113425.1 Cupriavidus sp. YAF13 | reverse complement strand
GGCGGTGGCTGCCCGGCCATTTGATGCCCTGCCGTACCGGCGCGAGCGGCACCTTGCTATCACCCCCCTCTGGTTTCGTGGTGGGCACCGTGGCCCGGTTCGCGGGGCCGTGCTCGTACCTCACGGCGCTTGCCCTCCGAGACAAAACCACGAAACCAGCCACACCCGAAACGGCGCAGCACTTCACCCCGCGAACGGCAGATGTGGGAACGGTCACCGCAAGCGAGGTCAGGGGCCGCACGACGTAACCCATAGGTCATGCAGTTGCGATGTCCTTCGGGCCGGTAGGATTCGCCGGCCAACACTCCGGGCCGTACGACGGAACCACCGAGGCTGAACAGCCTTACTGCTCTGCTCCCGGCAGGGCGGCTTTCTTTTCGTTAGTTTTCTTTGCCGGTCAAAGAAAAGTGACCGGCAGCCCCCGCAGGGGGATGTCGTATGGCCCTTGGGTGCAAAAGCCAACGCCGCAGCAAAACCAACCAAGAACGCCAGCCAACCAACCCAGCCCAGCCCCCCTCCAACAAGTTAAGCAACCACTTACCACCCCCTCCCACTCCCCCTATAATGCCCAATTCCCCCTAAGGGCTCGCCGCCCCCCTGCGGCTGCCATCCCCCCAGCCTTCAGCTATGACCTTCCGACCGCCCCAGGCCCTGCTGCGTCCCTGGCATCGTTTTGCCCCGGCCGAGCGGGCTGGCTTTATCGAGGGGGCGCGCTATTTCGCGCCGTCCCTGCCTGCCGTGTTCTCCTGGGGCCTGGTGACGGGCGTGGCCATGAGCAAGTCGGTGATGAACGTGCCCGAGGCGATCGGCATGTCCTTGCTGGTCTATGCGGGCTCGGCACAGTTGTCCGTGCTGCCGCTGTTTGCGGCGGGCCTGCCGTTGTGGACGGTGTGGCTGACCGCCGCCATCGTCAACCTGCGCTTCGTGATCTTCAGCGCGGGGCTGCAGCCGCATTTCAGCTACCTGCCGCTGTGGCGCCGCACGCTGCTGGGGTCGTTCAACGGCGACCTGCATTTCGTCTACTTCATGCAGCGCTATGCCACGCCAGGCCATGAGCCGGGCAAGGAAGGGTACTTCTGGGGCATGGCGCTGACCAATTTCGCCATGTGGCAGGTCTCGTCGATCATCGGCATCGTGCTGGCCAGCGCGTTCCCGGACAGCTGGGGCCTGGGGCTGGCCGGCACGCTGGCGCTGATTCCCGTGATGGTCACGACCATCCGCTCGCGCTCCACGCTGCTGGCGGTGGCGGTGGCTTCCGCGCTGGCGCTGCTGTGCTTCGACCTGCCTTACCGGCTCGGCCTGGTGGCGGCGGTGGTGGGGGCGATCGCGGCGGGCATGGCCAGCGACGAACTGGCCGCCCGCGCGACCTTGCGGGGCATCCGCCGCCGCAAGGCCGGGCATGCGCCCGCGCAGGCAGCGGCTCCGGCGGCTCCGGTGGCAGAGGACCGGGCATGAGCCATCTCGAGATCTGGATCGCGCTGGTCGGCATGGCGCTGGTGACCATCGTCACGCGTGCGCTGTTCCTGATGGCGGGCGAGCGCGTGACGGTGCCAGACCGCATCCAGCGCGCGTTGCGCTACGCGCCGGCGGCGGCGCTGGCGGCCATCATCCTGCCCGACCTGATGACCTGGCAGGGCCATTTCACGCTGGCCCCGAGCAACTACAAGCTGGTGGCCGGCGCGGTGGCGCTGGTGTTCTACCTGGCGACGCGGCGCATGGTGGGCATGATCGTGGCGGGCATGGCGGTCTATACCGCCATGCGGCTGCTTGGCTGAGCCGGGGCCGGGCGAGCGCCGGGCCCCGAAGGCATGATCCGCTAGGCCGTGTCGCCAGCGGCGCTCGGCCCCTGCGGCCCGGGGCCGAGCGCCGTGCCCAGCTGGGTCAGCATCCGCGTCAGGCGGGCCTGCGTGCTGGCGCCGGTCTTGAGGAATACCGCTTTGAGCTGGCTGCGCGCGGTTTCGTGGCGCACGTGCAGGCGCTCGCTGGCTTCGGGCAAGCCCATGCCGGTGGCCAGCAGGCTTGCCAGGCGGATCTCGGCGGGCGTCAGTCCATAGACTTCGCGCAGCAGTTGCGGCAGTTCCGCCGGCGCCTGCGCGTCTTCATGGATCACCACCAGCGCGGCGGGTTGCTGCCAGGGCAGCGCAAAGAGGTGGGATGGCGGCAGCGGCAGCACGATCAGCTGCGCGCAGGCGCCGTTGCCGTGGCGGGCGATTGCCGCCTGCGCCGGTACCGTGCTGCGCGGCGCGCAGGCGGCAGTCACCATGTCGGCCAGCGAGCGCGACAATTGCCACTCGCCGGTCTTGCCGGCGGGGGCCAGCCGCCGCACCCAGCGCTCGCCGATGCCATTGCTCAGCAGCACGCGCCGCTCGGGCGAGAAGGCGATCACGCCGAACGACAGGCGCTCCAGGATCCGCCCCGACAGCTGCGCCAGCGTCGACAGCCCGATGGTGCGGTCGCGCATGGCTATGGCGCTGCGCATGTGAGGCAGCGCCCAGTCCAGCGCGCTGACATCCGCCGGCGTGAAATTGCCTTGGGAGAACGAGCGCTGCAGCGCGAAATACACCTCGTAGTGGGGCTTTCGCTCGACCAGGCAGGCTGCGTAGGAGCACAGGCCGAAGCGGTGAAAGAACTCCCGGTAGAAGGGGCTGCGCTGCATCGCGCCTTCGCCGAAATCGCGCGCGTCGATGTACCACTCCCCGGGGGAGAGGTTATGGGCAAACAGCTTGCCCGGATCCAGCGTGTGGAATTCCTTCTCGTAGGCGCTGAACAGCTCCTGCACCGGGCGCACGACCTCGTTGACCGTCATCAGGTCGCGATCGGTGTCGCGCACGATCATCGATGCGTGCGCGCTGCCTACGATGTTGCTCAAGGTGTGCAGGCTTTGCTGCCAGGCCTGCGCGTCAAGAATCCCTTCATACAAGCCACGGATTGCCCGGTGCATGTCTTCGTTCATGATTACCCCTGCCTTCGCGACAACGGCGCTAGCCGTGTGGCGCCGACGCCGCTTCCCGTAAGCGCGTCCGGCACCAGTGCCTTGGGTCCCGTCTGAGGCGGGCCTCTGGCTATGTTCTTGCGTGCTTATCTTGTGCCAACTTATGCATATGTTGCGCGCTTTGGCAGCAGCGTACGAGACGCAATGCAATTGTCGCACCCCACATTCAGGGGGTACGTTGCAAGGATGCGGCACGCTGCTCGCCGCATGTGGCGAACGGAGCACCCGTTGGTGGATGCATCCGGGGCGCAATCCCGCAAAATGGCCCTTGCGATCAGGTAAAATGCCGATTTTCCCCGATTTTCGCTCTCCAGCCACCGCCATGACCTCTGTCCTGCGTCTTTCCGATCTCATCTCCCAAGGCAAAATTGCCGGCAAGCGGGTTTTTATCCGCGCCGACCTGAACGTGCCGCAGGATGACGCCGGCCAAATCACCGAAGATACCCGCATCCGCGCCTCCGTGCCGGCCATCGAGGCTTGCCTGCAGGCAGGCGCCGCCGTGATGGTGACGTCGCACCTGGGCCGCCCGACCGAAGGCGAGTTCAAGCCCGAGGATTCGCTGGCGCCCGTGGCCACGCGCCTGGCCGAGTTGCTCGGCAAGCCGGTCAAGCTGGTGCAGAACTGGGTCGACGGCAACGGCGAAGTGAGCACGGTCAAGCCCGGCGAAGTGGTGCTGCTGGAAAACTGCCGCGTCAACAAGGGCGAAAAGAAGAACAGCGACGAACTGGCGCAGAAGATGGCCAAGCTGTGCGACGTCTACGTGAACGATGCCTTCGGCACCGCGCACCGCGCCGAAGCCACCACCCACGGCATCGCCAAGTACGCCCCCATCGCCTGCGCCGGCCCGCTGCTGGCCGCCGAGATCGATGCGCTGGGCAAGGCCCTGGGCCAGCCGGCGCGTCCGCTGGTGGCAATCGTTGCCGGCTCCAAGGTATCCACCAAGCTGACCATCCTCAAGACGCTGGCCGGCAAGGTCGACAACCTGATCGTCGGCGGCGGCATCGCCAATACCTTCATGCTGGCTGCCGGCCTGAAGATCGGCAAGTCGCTGGCCGAGGCTGACCTGGTGGCCGATGCGCGCACCATCATCGATCTCATGGCCGCGCGCGGCGCCTCGGTGCCCATCCCCGTGGACGTGGTGTGCGCCAAGGCATTCAGCGCCACCGCTGTTGCCACTGTCAAGGACGCGAAGGACGTGGCCGACGACGACATGATCCTCGACATCGGCCCAAAGACCGCGCAGATGCTGGCGGACCAGCTCAAGCTGGCCGGCACCATCGTGTGGAACGGCCCGGTCGGCGTGTTCGAGTTCGACCAGTTCAGCAATGGCACCAAGGTGCTGGCGCAAGCCATCGCCGAGTCCAAGGCGTTCTCGATCGCCGGTGGCGGCGACACGCTGGCGGCCATCGCCAAATATGGCATCGCTGACCAGGTGGGCTACATCTCCACCGGCGGCGGCGCCTTCCTGGAATTCCTGGAGGGCAAGACGCTGCCCGCGTTCGAGGTGCTGGAACAGCGCGCCGCGGGCTGATCGATCTTGCCGAGTTGTTTCTGCGGCAGCCCAGCCATGCCGTTGCGCATGGCCGGGCTGCCGTGTTTGCTTGCGGTGTGCCGCTGCCTTACCTGCGCTGGCCCTCGATAAGGAAAATCAGTTCATGACCCGTTCCACCAAGATCGTCGCTACCATCGGCCCCGCTTCCAGCACGCTGGAAATCCTGACGCGCATGATCGCGGCCGGGGTCGACGTGGTGCGCCTGAACTTCTCCCACGGCAAGGCCGAAGACCACATCGAGCGCGCCCGCCTGGTGCGCGAGGCGGCCAAGGCGTGCGGCCGCGAAGTCGCCATCATGGCCGACCTGCAAGGCCCGAAGATCCGCGTGGGCAAGTTCGAGCACGGCAAGATCACGCTGAAGGCGGGTGAGCCCTTCATCCTCGACGCCACCTGCACCCTGGGCAACCAGGAGCGCGCCGGCCTCGATTACGAGGACCTGCCGCGCGACGTCGGCCCGGGCGACCTGCTGCTGCTCAACGACGGCTTGATCGTGCTGGTGGTGGAACGCGTGATCGGCCACGAGATCTTCACCAAGGTGAAGATCGGCGGCGAGCTGTCCAACAACAAGGGCATCAACCGCCAGGGCGGCGGGCTGTCGGCGCCGGCGCTGACCGCCAAGGACATGGACGACATCAAGACCGCCATGGCGCTGGGCGCGGACTATGTCGCGGTGAGCTTCCCGAAGAACGCCACCGACATGGAAATGGCCCGCCAGCTTGCCGCGGTGGCCGGCCAGCCGCACCAGCACAAGGCCCGCATGATCGCCAAGATCGAGCGCGCCGAGGCCATCCGCCCGGGCGTGCTCGAGGAAATCCTGCAAGCCTCCGACGGCATCATGGTGGCCCGCGGCGACCTGGCCGTGGAGGTGGGCAACGCGGCCGTGCCGGCGCTGCAAAAGCGCATGATCCGGCTGGCGCGGGAAGCCAACAAGCTGACCATCACCGCCACCCAGATGATGGAGAGCATGATCGTCAACCCGGTGCCCACGCGCGCCGAGGTGTCGGACGTGGCCAACGCCGTGCTGGATGGCACCGACGCCGTGATGTTGTCGGCCGAGACCGCCGCCGGCAGCTACCCGGTGGAGACGGTGGAAACTGTGGCCGTGGTATGCCTGGAGGCCGAGAAATCCGAGGTGGTCCAGCTCGACACCGATTTCCTCAACCAGACCTTTGGCCGCATCGACCAGTCGATCGCCATGGGCGCACTGTTCACCGCCTATCATTTGCAGGTAAAGGCCATTGCCGCGCTGACCGATTCCGGCGCCACCGCGCTGTGGATGAGCCGGCATCGCATCCATGTGCCGATCTACGCGATGACGCCCAACCTGGCCTCGCAGCGCAAGATGCAGCTGTACCGCAACGTAGTGCCGCTGCCGCTGGAAGCCAGCGCCGACCGCGACACCGCGCTGGAACAGGCTGAAGAACTGCTGCTGTCGCAAGGTGTGGTGCAGCGCGGTGACTTCATCGTGCTGACCATTGGCGAGCCGATGGGCCAGCCGGGTGGCACGAATACGCTGAAGATTGTCCGGGTGGGCGCCTGATAGGCGCCGCGCCGGACAGACAGCCGGCGCTTGAGCGCACAGGATCACCCAGGATGAATCGCGTTGAGACGGTGTCTCACGCGAAAAGCAAAGAAAGCAAAGAACGACCAGATCGACCAGATCGAACAGATCAATCAATCATTAAACGAGACACCCCATTCTTTCTTTAGGAGTTTGACATGCCACTCGTATCGATGCGCCAGCTGCTCGACCACGCCGCCGAAAACGGCTACGCGCTGCCCGCCTTCAACGTGAACAACCTGGAACAGGTTCAGGCCATCATGCAGGCCGCCGACGAAGTCAATGCGCCGGTGATCATGCAAGCCTCCGCAGGCGCACGCAAGTACGCCGGCGAGCACTTCCTGCGTCACCTGATCGAAGCCGCGGTGGAAGCCTATCCGCATATCCCGGTGGTGATGCACCAGGATCACGGCCAGTCGCCGGCGATCTGCCAGGCCGCGATCGACCTGGGCTTCTCCTCGGTGATGATGGATGGCTCGCTGCGTGAAGACGGCAAGACCCCGTCCGACTACGAGTACAACATCGAAGTGACCCGCAAGGTGGTGCAGCTCTCGCACGCCATCGGCGTGACCGTGGAAGGCGAGCTTGGCTGCCTGGGCTCGCTCGAGACCGGCGAAGCCGGCGAGGAAGACGGCATCGGCGCCGAAGGCAAGCTGGACCATTCCATGCTGCTGACCGACCCGGAGCAGGCTGCCGACTTCGTCAAGGCCACCCAGCTGGACGCCCTGGCAATCGCCATCGGCACCTCGCATGGCGCTTACAAGTTCACCCGCAAGCCCACTGGCGATATCCTGGCGATCAACCGCATCAAGGAAATCCACGCCCGCATCCCCAACACCCACCTGGTGATGCACGGCTCGTCGTCGGTCCCGCAGGAACTGCTCGCGGAAATCCGCCAGTTCGGCGGCGACATGAAGGAAACCTACGGCGTGCCGGTCGAGGAAATCCAGGAAGCCATCAAGTACGGCGTGCGCAAGATCAATATCGACACCGATATCCGCCTTGCCATGACCGGCGCGATCCGCCGCTTCTTTGCCGAGAACCCGAGCAAGTTCGACCCGCGCGAATACCTGAAGCCGGCCCGCGAAGCTGCCAAGCTGGTTTGCAAGGCACGCTACGTCGCCTTCGGCTGCGAAGGCCAGGCCGCCAAGATCAAGCCGGTCTCGCTCGACGCCATCGCGCAGAAGTACAAGTCGGGCGAGCTCGCCCAGGTCGTGCAATAAGCAGGACCCCGTGCCGTCCCCGCCCCGATCCCGTCAAACGGGCAGGCGCGGGGACGACGCTTTTCAGGCCCCGGCGCCGGGGCGCTGAAAAGCGCTAACAAAATGAAGCGAAGCAGTTGTTCTGGCCCGGCGCCAGAATCATTCTGTTAGTGCCTCCCATCGGAACCACCGAACCACCGAACCGCCATGTCGAACGCTCTCTACCAGTCCTCCATCACTTCGCTGCCGCTGCTCGGCCACGGCAAGGTCCGCGACAACTACGCCGTCGGCGACGACAAGCTGCTGATCGTCACCACCGACCGCCTGTCGGCCTTCGACGTCATCCTGGGCGAGCCGATCCCGGCCAAGGGCCGCGTGCTCAACCAGATGGCCAACTTCTGGTTCAAGAAGCTGGCTCACATCGTGCCGAACCACGAAACCGGCGTTGCCGCCGAGACCGTGGTGAGCCCGGCCGAAGTCGAGCAGGTGCAAGGCCGCGCCGTGGTGGTCAAGCGCCTCAAGCCGATCCTGGTGGAAGCCGTGGTGCGCGGCTACCTGGCCGGCAGCGGCTGGAAGGACTACCAGGCCACCGGCAGCGTGTGCGGCATCGCGTTGCCCGCCGGCCTGCAGAACGCGCAGAAGCTGCCCGAGCCGATCTTCACCCCGGCCGCCAAGGCCGAGATGGGCGAGCACGACGAGAACATCTCCTTCGCGGAAACGGAAGAGCGCATCGGTGCCGACCTGGCCCGCCAGATGCGCGACATCTCGATCCGCCTGTACAAGGAAGCAGCCGACTACGCCGCCACTCGCGGCATCATCATCGCCGACACCAAGTTCGAGTTCGGCCTGGACGAGAACGGCACGCTGACGCTGATGGACGAAGTGCTGACCGCCGATTCCTCGCGCTTCTGGCCCGCGGATTCGTACGAAGTCGGCACCAACCCGCCGTCCTTCGACAAGCAGTTCGTGCGCGACTGGCTGGAAGCGGTGCGCATCGACGGCAAGCCCTGGCCCAAGACCGCCCCGGCGCCCGCGCTGCCGGCCGACGTGATCGAGAAGACCGCCGCCAAGTACCGCGAGGCGCTGACGCGCCTGACCGGCGAGGAACTGCAGTAATGTTGGGCGGCGCTGGCCGTAGCCGGCCGGTGCGCCAAAGCCGTCTGCAATGACGACGGCTGTCACTCCCGCTCCCCTCAGGGGGAGAGGGGAGCGAACCAACGCAGGACGAAGGTTGGCGCGGTCCCCAAGCGCCAGACAGATTTTTAAGGACTTAACGTGAGCAATACAGCCAAGCCGCTGGTCGGCGTTGTGATGGGCAGCAGTTCCGACTGGGACGTGATGCAGAACGCGGTCGCCATGCTGAAGGATTTCGGCGTGGCCTTCGAGGCGCGCGTGGTCTCCGCCCACCGCATGGCCGACGACATGTTCGAGTACGCCGCCACCGCGCGCGAGCGCGGCCTGCGCGCCATCATCGCCGGTGCCGGCGGTGCCGCGCACCTGCCCGGCATGATCGCCGCCAAGACCATCGTGCCGGTGTTCGGCGTGCCGGTGCCGTCGCGCTACCTGCGTGGCGAGGACTCGCTGCTGTCGATCGTGCAGATGCCCAAGGGCGTGCCGGTTGCCACCTTCGCCATCGGCGAAGCGGGCGCCGCCAATGCCGCGCTGCACGCCATCGCCACGCTCGCCACCACCGACGACGCGCTGGCCGCCGCGCTGGAAGCGTTCCGCGCCAAGCAGACCGAAGCTGCCCGCGCCATGACGCTGCCGGTGTAATACGCACATTCGCACGCACACCGACTAGCCCCAAGCCCCCGAATCCGGAAAGACGCGCAATGCCAACCGATATCCATCCCCACCTGGTCGAAGCCCACACGCCGGAGTCGCGTGCCGAGTTCGGCATCGACAATCCCAGCGCGCCGGTGCTGCCCGGCGCCTGGCTAGGCATGCTGGGCGGCGGCCAGCTCGGCCGCATGTTCACCCATGCCGCGCAGTCGATGGGCTACAAGGTTTGCGTGCTCGATCCGGACCAGGACAGCCCGGCCGGCACGATCGCCGAGAAGCACATCTGCGCGGCCTATACGGATGAAGCCGCGCTGGCCGAGATGGCCAAGCTGTGCCCGGCGGTGACTACCGAGTTCGAGAACGTGCCCTCGCTCTCGCTCGACCGGCTGGAGCAACTCGGCGCCTTTGTCGCGCCGCGCGGCTATTGCGTGTCGATCGCGCAGAACCGCATCGGCGAGAAGAAGTTCTTCGCTTCCTGCGCCGAGCGCACCGGCGTGCCCACCGCGCCGCACTGGGTGATCCAGCACGACGCGGATGTCGACCAGGTGCCCGAGGACCTGCTGCCCGGCATCCTCAAGACCGCGCGCATGGGGTATGACGGCAAGGGCCAGGCCCGCGTCAGGACCCGCGAAGACGTGCGCGCTGCGTGGCGCGCCATGCAGCACGTGCCGTGTGTGCTGGAAAAGATGTTGCCGCTGGCCTACGAGGTTTCGGTACTGGCCGCGCGCGCTGCCGACGGCACCACCGCCACCTGGCCGCTCGCCGAAAACGTGCACCGCGACGGCATCCTGTTCTCCACGGTGATGCCGTCCACCAGCGTCTCCGACGAGATCGCCGCGCGCGCCCGCGCCGCGGCCGCCACCATCACCACCGAGATGGGCTATGTGGGCGTGCTGTGCATCGAGTTCTTCGTGCTGACCGATGGCTCGCTGGTCGCCAACGAAATGGCGCCGCGCCCGCACAACTCCGGCCACATCACCATGGACGCCTGCGAGACCAGCCAGTTCGAGCAGCAGGTGCGCGCCATGGCGCGCCTGCCGCTGGGCAGCACGCGCCAGCATTCGGCCGGCAAGATGCTCAACCTGCTGGGCGATGTGTGGTTCGAATTCGGCCTGGAGCGCACGCCGGCCTGGGACGAAGTCGTGGCCCAACCCGGCGCCAAGCTGCACTTGTACGGCAAGAGCGATGCGCGCCCCTCGCGCAAGATGGGCCACGTGAATTGCGTGGGCGGCGCGGCAACCGATGCCGAGCGGGCCTTCGACGCGGCCTTGACGGCGCTGCACATCGCGCCTTGATGGCTTGCCCGACGCATGCGCCGGGCTTTTCCGTTTTCCTGCTTTCGTAGCTCTGTAGCTCTGTAGCTCTGTAGCTCCGTAGCTTCGCTGTAACGCCACCCCAGAGATTCCCGATGTCGCGCATGCCCACGCCCGCCGAACTTGACCAAGCGGTCCAACTGCTGGAGGCCGGCGAGCTGGTCGCCTTTCCGACCGAGACGGTCTACGGCCTGGGCGCCGACGCGGAAAACCCCGAGGCCATCGCCCGCATCTACGCGGCCAAGGGGCGCCCGTCCAATCACCCGATCATCGTGCACGTGGTGGATGGCGGCGACATCAGCTACTGGGTGGACGATGTGCCACCGGCCGCGCAAGACCTGATCGACGCCTTCTGGCCCGGCCCGCTCACGCTGATCCTCAAGCGCGCCGCGCATATCCCGGCGGCGGTTGCCGGCGGCCAGGACAACATTGGCCTGCGCTGCCCGTCGCATCCGGTTGCGCAGGCGCTGCTGAGCCGCTTCAAGCGTGGGCGCGGCGGCATTGCCGCGCCGTCCGCGAACAAGTTTGGGCAGGTCAGCCCGACCACGGCGCAGCACGTGCGCGACGAGTTTGGCGACGCGGTCTTCGTGCTGGAAGGCGATGACGTTGAGGTTGGCATCGAATCGACCATCGTGGATCTGTCGCGGCTGGAGCAGGGCATTGGCCCGGTGCTGCTGCGCCCGGGCGCCATCACGCCGGCCATGATGGCGCAGGTGCTGGGCGTTACGCCGTTGCCGCCGGATGCTGCCGCGCCGCGCGCGTCAGGTACGCTGAAGGCGCACTATGCGCCGCATACGCCGTTGGGTTTGTGCTCTGCTGCAGATTTGCCTGCGCAGTTGGTCAATTTGCCCGCCGACGCGCGAGTGGCGTGGGTTGGTGCTCAGGCGGCTGCCGATCCGCGCTGTGTGTGGGTGCAGGCGCCCGCCGATGCCGAGGGTTATGCGCGTGCGCTTTATAGCTTGTTGTTGTCTTGCCAAAAAAGTAGGCAAAAAAGGCGCGCCGGATGGGGCGACTACCCCCTCGGGCTTCGGCGAAAAGAGCGGCCGGGACCCAAACTCGCATCGCCTTAAGGCGATACTCAGACATGGGTCCCTCTTTTCCGCCCTTTTCGCCGAATCCGGAGGCGCCCCATACGGCCTTGGCACACCTTGACGGCTCGCTTCGCATCGCGCTTGGGTGTTTTCCCGCCCTTCGGGCGCTTTACACGGCTACCACAGTTGGTTGATCTTGCCGCTGGTTGGCTCCCCTCTCCCACTTGTGGGAGAGGGCATGGGGCCATCGATCTGAGGCTTCCAGGACATATTTTCCGACATACAAGGGGCCGGGGGAGAGGGCGGGCGCTTGCAAGGGCGCTAGCTCACCTTATTCCGTACCGGCTGCCAGTATCACGCCACTCAGGGTGCGCCCTGATATACCCATTGCAACAGGGCGTCGTGGGCTTCGCGGGCTTGTGCTGCGTTGGCGTGGTTGATGTAGCTGACCACCACATAGCGGTCGCCGTTCAGCGCGTCGACATAGCCGGCCAGCGCCCGGACATCGTTCAACGTTCCCGTCTTCATGTAGGCATTGCCGGCCGCGCCGGCGCGTGTCAGGCGGTTGCGCAGCGTGCCGTCCACGCCGAGGATCGGCAGCGAATCGATCAGCACCGGGCCGACTTCACTGGCCAGCGCTTGCTGCAGCAGCCGTGACATATCGTAGGCACTGATGCGTTCGTCGCGCGATAGCCCGGAGCCGTTGTCCAGTACCAGGCCGGGCATGTCCAGCCCCTGGCGCGCCAGCCAGCGCTGCACCACCTTGGCCGAGCGGGTGGTGCTGGCCGGGCCGCTGCGATCCATCTCCGCGCCGATGGTCAGGTAAAGCTGGCGGGCCATCACATTGTTCGAGAACTTGTTGATGTCGCGCACGATTTCCGACAGGGGCTGGCCGTAGTGGCGTGCCAGCAGGAAGGCGTTGCGCGGGGCGCGGCCCATGCGCAGGGCTGGCTGGTGGGTGAAGCGGCCGCCGGCCAGTTGCCATTCAGCGACGAAGCCGCCCCAGGTGAATTCGTTGTGCGAGAGCGTGGCGATGTTGACCACGTGTTCGCCACAGTCGGCGGCGTAGCTGCCGTCGAAGGAGGCCAGCACGGTGCCGTCGGGCTGTGGCGTGACGGCGGGGCGCGCGCGCGCCGACCAGTCGCCGCACTTGCCGTGGGACAGCGCCAGGCGGTTGTCGAGCTTGAGCTGCGCCAGCGCGGGCGTGACCGATACCGCGACCGACTGGTTGGCCGGGTCGGGCGTGATGGTAAACGACAGCGTCTTGAAGGCGTAGAGCAGCGCGTCGGGGCTGACGTTGTAGGCGCGCTGGGTTTCGCCATCGATGGTGGCGCCCTTGTCGAGGGCGGAATCGAAGTAGCTGCGGTCCAGCACCAGGTCGCCGTTGATGGTGGTGGCGCCCGCGATGCGGGCGGCGTTGACCAGCTTGGCCATTTCTTCCGGCACCAGCTTGGGGTCGCCATAGCCGCGCAGGTAGACGTTGCCGTTGACGGTGCCGTCGGCGCCTGGCTGGTTGTCCGCGTACAGCGCGGTCTGCCAGCGGTAGCCGGGGCCAAGCAGCTGGAGCCCGGCGAAGGTGGTGACCAGCTTCATGGTGGAAGCCGGGTTCATCGGCGTTTGCGCGTTCCAGCTTGCGCGGGGCGCCGGCGCGCCGACCTTGATCACGTAGAAGCTGGTGGCCGAGGCGGGCACATGCGCGCGCTTGAGCGCAGCCGTCACGCTGCCCGGCAGGCCTGAGCGCGGCTCGGCGGACTCGGTCGCGGCGTGGGTGGCCTTGGTCTTGTGAACGGGGGTCTTGGCGGCGGCGGTGTTCACGCCGCTGATGCACAACAGCCCGGCGGCGCAAAGCGGCAGCAGGCGGTGAAGAATTGGGGAAGGGCGATTCGGCATGGTGCCCATGTTAACGCATGGGCCTGGGCGCGGATGACGCCGCCATGCGATTTCCACAGGTTTTTCCGCAGAAATTCCGTCTAGTCTTCTGCGGCGTTTGTGGGGTCTGCCAAATGGGCCAAGCTGGCCGCGCCGGTCGGCTGCGGCGGCGCGAGCTTTCCGAGCAGTGTGCGCAGCGTGTCTTGTTCCTGCGCCGACAATGCGCCCGCGACGCGCGCATCGTGCGCGCACACCGCGGCGGTGGCGGCTTCCAGCGTGCGCCGTCCCGCCGGGGTCAGCACCAGGCTGTAGGCGCGGCGGTCGTGCGGCGCCGGGCGGCGCGCCACCAGCTTCATGTCTTCCAGCGCGTCGACCAGCAGCACCGCGCCCGAGCGCGCGATGCCCAGGATGCTGGCCAGCTCGGTCAGCTTGAGCAGCGGATTGCGCGAGACGATCACGAGCGCGGAGAAACGCGGCGGCGTGATGTGCCACTGCGCCAGCGATTGCACGAAGTCTTCGTAGATACGGATCTGCGCGCGGCGGATGGCGTAGCCGACCAGGCCGTCCAGCACGCCGTAGTCGACGTTGGCGATATGCGGGTCGAATCCGCCGGGCGCATCGGCTGCCTGGCTGGCGCCGGCGGGATCGGGGGCGAGGGCGTCGCGGCTGCGGCGCACACGCGCCTTTGCTGTGGTCATGAGGCCTTGGCGTCGGTCGATGGATGTGGGGGAGGGCGTTGGGCTGCCTGAAAAACCGGGCCGCCTATACGACGCGAAAATACCGCATTTCCACCCGGTCCGGATAGCGGGCGCCGGTGGCGACGAACAGGTGCTGCATGAGCCAGTCGTAGCCGGGCGCCGCCGTCTCGAAGCGGGGCGCGGTGCGGAAATAGATCAGGCGCGGGTCGACGATCTCGCCGCCGGCCAGGCGCGCGATCAGTTCGGCGGGGCCGCTGCGCACGCCTGCGTTGACGATGTAGATGCGCGCGCCGTCGTCGGTCTCCAGCACGTAGCGGGCCTCGATGTCGGCCACGACGATGCCGTTGCCGTTGCCGGTATCGTGGCGCACCAGCTGGAAGTCCGCGCCGCCGGGCAGGATGCGCCCTTGCAGGCGCGGCCCGGAAACGACGCCGTCGAGAATGGGGATGACCCGCCGGTTGCCCAGCGCGCTCGCACCCACCTCGGTGACCGGCGCCAGCCGGAAGCGGAAATCCGCCACGTGCTCCAGCGTGGGCATGGGCAGGCCAGCGATGGCAAAGGGCGCGGCGGGCGCGGTCATTTCAGCAGCTTCCAGTTGCCATTGTCGATGGTCAGCATCACGCGGCCGCGGGTGTCAAAGCCGAAGTGATCCTGCGCGGTGTAGTTCAGCACGCCGTGCGACACCACGATATTGCGCTCGCTCTCCAGCGCGGTCTTGAGCGCGCGGCGGAATGCCGGCGTGCCCGGCTTGGCCTGCTTGAGCGCCACCGGCACGATGCGCTGCAGCACCAGGCCCGCATCGTAGGGGTGGGCGCCGAACTGGGTGCGGGTGTCGGGCCCGTACTGCTTCTCGTAGCGGCCCACGTAGTCCAGCCCCGGCTTCTTGGTGGCGGCGCTGTCCGGCAGCTGCTCGGCCACGATGACCGGCCCGGCGGGCAGGATGGAGCTGTTGACGGCTTTGCCGCCGATGCGGATCAGGTCCTTGGTGGCCGCCCCGTGCGTGTGGTAGACCGGGCCCGCGTAGCCGCGCTCGCGCAGCGTGGTGTGCGGCAGGGCCGCGCCGGTGCCGGCGCCGGCGATCAGCACCGCGTCGGGGCGGGCGGCGATCAGCTTGAGCGTTTGCGCGGTCACGCTGGTGTCCGAGCGCGCATAGCGTTCGGTGGCCACCAGGCGCATGCCGCGCGCCGTGGCGGCGGTGGTGAACTCCTTGAGCCAGGTCTCGCCGTAGGCGTCGGCAAAGCCGATGAAGGCGATGGTCTTGACGCCTTTGGCGTGCGCCGCATCCGCCACGGCCTCGGCCATCAGCTTGACTGGCTGGGCCAGCCGATACGTCCATTCGCCGCGTCCGGGCTTGAGCTCGATCGGCGAGAAGGCCAGCTGCACGGTCTGGCTCTCGTCGGCGACTTCGGCAATCGCGATCGACGGCGCCACCGCCGACGAGCCGAGGATGATGTCGACCTTGTCCTCGCTGACGAAGCGGCGCGCCACCTTGGTGGCCTGGGTGGGATCGGAGCCGTCGTCCAGCACGATGTAGCGGATTTTCTCGCCGGCGATGGTCTCCGGCAGGAAGGGCATGCTGTTCTTCTGCGGGATGCCGAGCGAGGCCGATGGGCCGGTCGACGCGATGCTGACGCCGACCGTCACTTCGGCAAGCGCGGGCGCGGCGCCGAGCGCGGCGGCAAGGCTGGCGGTGACGGCGAGCGCAAGGCGGCTGGCGGGCGTGGCAAGGCGTCTAACGTGTCTAAGGCGTGTAGGGCTGGGGCGCGGCACGATGTCTCCTATTCTTCGAATGACGCCGGCTTCTCAGGGCCGGTCGGGGGGCATGATACGACGGACTGGCGCAATCACAGCGCGCGGCTGCGCCTAGCGCGGCGGCACCTGCAGCGATTGCCGGTCGAAGCCGGCGAGCTGCTTGTAGCGCAGCGCGATCGCTTCGAGCTCGGTGCGCGGGATCACGGTTTCGATATCGCTGAAGCCCTGCGGCGCGCGCTGCTCGGCCAGCTGCATGACCTGCTCGGGCCCGTTCATGCGGTTGCGCAGCACGATGGCCGCGGTGCGCGGCAGCCGTTCCGCTTCGTACTCGCGCAGCGCATGGCCGGTGCCGGAGGCGTCGCGCGGCGCGCCGTTGGCCAGGAGGCTGTCGATCAGGTAGCGCGCATCGAGGATGGCCTGCGCGCTGCCGTTGGAGCCGATCGGGTACATCGGGTGGGCGGCGTCGCCCAGCAGCGTCACGCGGTCGAAGGTCCAGCGCGGCAGCGTGTCCTTGTCGACCATGGGGAATTCGTAGATGGCCTGCGCGCCGTCGATCAGCGCGGGGATGTCGATCCAGTCCCAGCGCCAATCCGCAAAGGCTTCGCGGAACACGGACTTGTCGACCTGCTTGTTCCAGTCGCTGCGCGGCGGGGTATCCGGCGCGCTGTCGGGCACGCGCAGCTCGGCGATCCAGTTGACCAGCGAGCGCCCCTGGCGGCGCAGCGGCTCGGAGATCGGGTAGGCCACGAACTTCTGGTCCTGGTGGCCCGCCATGAACATCGAGCTGCCATCCAGGTACGGCGGCGCCTCGGTGACGGCGCGCCACAGCGTGCGGCGCGAGAAGCGCGGCGCGTCGCCCTGCGGATAGAAGTGGCGGCGCACGGCGGAGTGGATGCCGTCGGCGCCCACCAGCACATCGGCCCGCGCCGTGACTTGCGCGTTGTCGCTGCGCCGGCGYAGCGTGAACTCCACGGGATCGCCCGCGCGCGCGCCGGTGCTCGTGACTGCTTCAAACGTATGGCCGGCATGCACGCGCTCAGCGCCCAGGCGCTCCACCACGGTGCGGTAGAGCAGCATCTGGAATTCGCCGCGATGGATGGAGAACTGCGGCTGGCCGTAGCCCGCCGCGCGCCCGCGCGGCTCGTGCCAGATGCGCTGGCCGAGCTTGTTGTAGTAGGACAGGGACGAGGTTTGCACCGCCAGCTCGGCCAGTGCATCGTGCAATCCCAGCTCGGACAGCTCGCGCACCGCGTGCGGCAGCAGGTTGATGCCCACGCCGAGCGGGCGCAGCGTCTCGCTGGCTTCCCAGACCTCGGCCTCGATGCCGTGCCGGTGGCACAGCAGTGCCAGCGTCAGGCCGCCGATGCCGCCACCGGCAATCGCGATCTTCATGGTGTTGTCTCCACGGCTTGTTATGGATTGCCCGCCGCGCGTGCGTCATGGGGAGGCCGCAGCGGGCAGCAATATTGTTATGTAGTATAACTAAATGCGCGGCGGCTTCAAGCCGGGCGGCGTGCGGGGAAACCCGCAATCGAGCGGCGCTGACATGGCACGCGCACGGGATTTGTGGGAATCCGCTGACACGATGTTCGGCCATAGCCCCGTCACGCAAAGCGACGCCGCCCCCCATACTGAAAACACCTGCCGCAGATGTGGACCGTGCGGTAACACGCAATAGCGCGGCCTGGGTGCATTGCCCGGCGCCGAGCCAATCCCACAAGGAGCCTCATCATGCGTACCGTAACCCTGTCTATCCTGCTTGCCACCCTGCTGAGCGTGGCGGGCTGCGCAGACATGACGCCCAAGCAGCGCAATACCGCCATCGGCGCGGGTGTTGGCGGTGTGGCCGGCGCTGCACTGATCGGCGGCCCGGCGGCCACCATCGGTGGCGCGGCGCTGGGCGGTGTGGTTGGCAACGTGGCGACGCCAGAGCGCCGGTAAGGAATAATGCAGCCACGCGAAGTGGCTGGCCAAAATGCAAAAAGCGGATGCCGTCGGCATCCGCTTTTTGCTTCCTGATCGCTGGGTCAGCAGGCCGACTTCGCGACCGCCTTTGTGGTATTTCCGCTTTTCCCCGCGGCGCCGGCCACCGGGAACACGGCATCGTAGGTCCAGTTGTAGATGAATGCATAGACCACGTAGAAGGCCGCCAGCGCGATGTCCATGACGAAGGCATCAAACAGACTCATGTCGAGGTACCACGCCACCATCGGCAAGAACACCACCAGCAGGCCCAGTTCGAACAGGATAGCGTGGAGCACCCGCACGGCCACCGGCTTGCGCAACTGCCCGGTGAACCGCAGCATGGCCTTGTCGAACAGCACGTTGTAGACGTAGTTCCAGCCGGCGGCGATCAACGATGCCACCACGGCGAGGATGCCGATCTGGTGCAGGGCGAAGCCAAAGACCCAGCTGCCCACGGGCGCGACAATCAGCAAGCCGATCACTTCAAAGCCGATGGTGTGACGAATTCTGTCCTTGGTGCTGCGCATGATACTTCCTGTCTGGCGTGTGAATAGAGGGCATTCTATCGAGTATTCTGGGATGGTAAAGTTGGGTTCTATCGCTTAAAACGATGGATGGGCAGCGGCCCGTCCCAAGGAATCGACATGAGCCTCTCGCTCGAGCAATTGCAGGCCTTTGCCGCGGCCGCCGAATGTGGCTCTTTCTCCGCAGCCGCGCGCCGGCTGGGCAAGGCCCAGTCGGTCGTCAGCGCGGCCGTGTCCAATCTCGAGATCGACCTGGGCAACCAGCTGTTCGACCGCGGCGGGCGCTATCCCACCCTGACCGCCGCGGGCGAGCGGCTGCTGGCTGAGGCGCGCGTGATCCTGGAGCGTTGCGAGCATTTCCGCGGCGTGGCCAAGAGCCTGGGCGAGGGCGTGGAGAGCCGCCTGGTGCTGGCGGTGGACGAACTCTATCCGGAGGAAACCCTGGGCGTGATGCTGGAAGAGTTCTCCGAGCGCTTCCCGGCGGTGGAACTGGAGCTGCTGTTTCCCTTGATGGAAGACGTCAGCCGGCTGGTGCTGGAGCGTTGCGCCGACCTGGGCATCATGTGGCGCCAGGAGGTGCTTCCGCCGGAGCTGGGCTTCCGCGCGCTGGGCTGGGTGCCGATGCGGATCATCTGCGCGCCCGACCATCCGCTTGCGGACCAGCGCGTGGGCTGGGAGGAACTGAAGCGCTACCGGCAGCTGATGGTGGCCACCCGTACCGACAGCGAGGAAAAAATGCGGCTGCGCGTGGCCGCCGAAGTCTGGTGGGTGGAGAGCCAGTGGGTCATCGTAGAGCTGGTCAAGCGCCGGCTGGGCTGGGCCTTCGTGCCCTGGCACGTGGCGGCCAACTCGCCGGCGGGCACGCAACTGGTGTCGCCCGCGCTGGAGTTCGACGACCAGGACTGGCCGGTGGCGATGGAGCTGGTGTGGCATAAGCAGCGGCCGCTCGGCAAGGCCGCCACCTGGCTCAAGGAGCGGGTGAGCAAGCAGCCGCTGCCGCGTCCGGAGGCGCTTGCCCGGCCGTAGCGGGGCTATCAGGGCTATCGGAGCTATCGGAGCTATCGGAGCTATCGGAGCTATCGGGTCAGCCCGAATTCCTTGGCCAGCATGCTATAGCGCTGCACCGTTCGCTGCACATAGGTATCCAGGTCGGCGCCGCCCAGGTCGGCCGGGAACAGGCCTTGCTCCGCGCGCAGCCGGGCGAATGCCGGGCTGGCCTGCAGGCGTTCGAAGCGGCTGGCCCAGCGCTGGTAGTCGGCCTGCGCAACCTTGGGGCCCATGTAGAAGCCGCGCAGGATGGGCCAGACGATGTCGAAGCCCTGCTCGCGCGCGGTGGGCACGCCGGCCAGCCTGCCGGGCAGGCGCTGCGCCGCCAGCACGGCCAGGATGCGGATGCCGCCCGCGCCGAGCTGCATGGCGGCCTCCGATGCGTCGCCGGACACCGCCTGGACGTGCCCGCCCTGCAGTGCCGTGAAGGCCTCGCCGCCACCCTCGAAACCCACGAAGCGCATGCGCTTGTAGCCCACGCCGGCTTGCCGCGCCACCAGCGCGGCCTTCATCCAGTCCTGGTTGCCGATGGTGCCGCCGGCCCCGAACAGTACCCGGTCCGGATCCGACCTGAGCGCGGCCACCAGGTCCTTCAGGGTCTTGAAGGGCGAGTCGGCGCGTACCGCTATCACGCCATAATCGGCGCCGAGCGCGCCGACCCAGCGCACATCCGCCGCGCCGTACTTGCCGAACTTGCCTTGGGCCAGCGCCAGCAGGGAGCCGTCTGAAAAGGCGACGATGGTGTCGGACTCGGCGGGGCGTTGCGCCACGATGCTGTTGTAGGCCACCGCGCCGATGCCGCCCGGCACGTAGGCCAGCCGCATCGGCTGCTCGGTGAACCCGGCTTCGAGCAGCGCGCGCTGCGCCAGCTTGCAGGTCAGGTCAAAGCCGCCGCCGGGCTTGGCGGGCACGATGCATTCCGGCGCGGCGGCCGCCGGCCGCGCGCAGGCAGCGGCGAGGGCGAGCGCCGCGCAGGCAAAGCGCAGGGCGGCCAGAACGTGGCGCATCGATTTTCCTCCGGGGGGGCAAGTGGACGGCAGACAGCTTACCGGGAAATCCCGAAAAATCCGCTGGCTGGCGATGCGAAAATCAGGCATAACAAAGCGCCGCCAAGAGGCAGGAGAACACCTTTCCATGAGAGTACTGCTGGTCGAGGACCACGATGAACTGGCCACCTGGGTGATGCAGGCGCTGCGCGCGCTGCATTTCACCGTGGAGCGCGCGGCCGACGCGGCCAGTGCGGAATCCTTGCTGTTCAGCACCCACGCCGGCAGCGCGGGCGGGGCCGGCAGCGACTACGCGCTGGTGTTGCTGGACCTGACCCTGCCCGACCGCGACGGCCTGGACCTGCTCGCGCGCCTGCGCGCTCGCGGCTGCCGCGTGCCGGTAATGATCCTGACCGCGCGCGGCGAAGTGGGCGACCGGGTCAAGGGCCTGGACCTGGGCGCCGACGACTACATGGCCAAGCCCTTCGACCTGGCCGAGTTCGAGGCGCGCGTGAAGGCGCTGCTGCGCCGCGCGCGCCAGACCGAGGCGCCGCTGGTGGTGTGCGGCGGCCTGGGGTTCGATACGGTGTCGCGCCATTTCCAGGTGGGCGGCGTGCCGCTGGCGCTGACGCCGCGCGAGCATGCGGTGCTGGAGATCCTGATGACGCCGCCCGGCAAGACCGTCAGCAAGGACCGCATCTACGCCAGCATCTTCACCCTGGCCGACGACACCCAGCCGGATGTGATTGAGGTCTACGTGCATCGCCTGCGCCGCAAGCTCGAAGGCTCGGGCGCTGCCATCGTGACCTTGCGCGGGCTGGGCTACGTGCTGGAGCCCAGCGTTGGCTGAGCCGCGCAAGCGCGCCGCCAGCCTGCGCGCACGCCTGCTGTGGTGGCTGATCCCGCCCATGCTGGCGCTGCAGGCCGCGTACGGCGTAGTGGCCTACTTCAATGCGCTGGAATCCGCCAACCAGGCCTATGACCGCACCTTGCTGGCATCGGCGCGCAATATCTCCGAGCGCATCACGCTGACCCCCGAAGGCGTGCGCGTGGACGTGCCGTATATCTCGCTCGATACCTTCGAGGTGGGCATGAACGCCACCATGTTCTACCGCGTCAGCGGCGTGCATGGCGAGTTCGTCTCGGGCTACGACGACCTGCCGCCATTCGATGCCAGCCAGCCGCGCACCAAGCTGTACCCCGCACTGGTGAGCTTCTACGACCGTACTTACCGTGGCCAGCCGATCCGCATCGCCGCGCTGCGCCAGCCGGTGATGGACGCCGGCGGCACGCGCGGCGGCATGGCCTTGATCGAGGTGGGCGAGACGCTGGACTCGCGCCAGGCGCTGACGCGCAACATCCTGTTCGATGTGCTGTGGGGCCAGCTGATGCTGGTGCTGGCCGCGGTGCTGGTGATCTGGCTGTTCACGCGGCGCGCGCTGGCGCCGCTCGATGCGCTGCGCGAAGCCGTGGCGCAACGCCAGCCCGGCGCCACCACGCCGCTGCCGCTCGACAGCGCCCCGCGCGAGACCGCGCCGCTGGTGCAAGCCATGAACGGCTACATGGCGCGGCTGGAACAGGTGCTCGCCGCGCAGCGCCGCTTTATCGCCGACGCGGCGCACCAGTTGCGCACGCCGCTAGCCGTGCTGCACACGCAGGCCCAGCTGGCCGCGCGCGAGCGCGATCCCGACGAGCAGCGGCGCATCGCGCAGGGCCTGGCCGACAGTACCGCGCGCATGGCCGCGCTGGCCGACCGCCTGCTGTCGATGGCGCGCGCCGCGCACGGCGGAGCCGAGGCGCCGCGCGCGCTGGACCTCGCGGCGTTGGTGAAAGAGGTTTGCCTCGAGCTCACGCCCGCTGCGCGTGCGCGCCGCATCGACCTGGGCTTCGAAGGCGCGGGCGCGCAGCTAGTGCGCGGCACCGATCTGCTGCACGAGCTGGTGACCAACCTGGTCGACAATGCCCTGCGCTATACGCCGTCGGGCGGCATGGTCACGGCGCGGGTCTTGCGCGCGGGCGAGGCGGTGGTGCTGGAAGTGGAGGATGACGGTCCCGGCATTCCCGCCGCGGAACGCGCGGCGGTGCTAGAGCCGTTTTACCGCGGCAAGGCGGCGGGTTTGACGGTGCCCGGTGAGACGGCTCCCGCTGGCTCGGGGCTTGGCCTGACCATCGTGCGCGACATCGCCATGGCGCATGGCGCGTCGCTGGTGCTGCTGGATGGCGCGCAGGGCAGGGGCCTGCTGGTGCGGGTGCGCTTCCCGCCGGCATAGGGCGGCGGGGAGGCTCCCACCGCCATTTGCTATTGCGTTGCCGAGCCGCCGGGCGCTGTGCCGGCCGGCGCCGTATTCGACGCGCTCTCCGTCTCGATATGCCAGCCGCCGCCCAGCGCCTTGATCAACACCGCGCTGGTCGTGTACTGGCGGCCCACGATGGTCAAGTAGGTGCGCTCCGCCGTGTAGGCGGTGGTCTGCGCGGTCAGTACGTCCAGCAGGCTGGCAGTGCCAGCGCGGTAACGGTTGTTGACCAGGGCCAGCGCATCGCGCGCCGAACGCAGCGCGTCGTTCTGCACCACGCCTTCTTGCTCCAGCAGGCGCGCGCCGGCCAGGTTGTCCTCGACTTCCTGGAACGCGGCGAGCACCGTCTGGCGGTAGTTGGCCACGGTCTGGTCGTAGGCCGCCACCGCCTGCGCCTTGGCCGCGCTGCGCAGGCCACCGTCGAACAGCGTGCCGGCCAGCGCCGGGCCGATCGACCACACGCGGTCCGGCAGCGACAGCCACCGCGCCAGCGTGCTGGCGGAAAGGCCGCCGGTGGCCGATAGCGACAGCTTGGGGTAATACGCCGCCTGGGCCACGCCGATTTGCGCATTGGCCGCGGCCATGCGGCGCTCGGCCGCGCCGATATCGGGCCGGCGTTCCAGCAGCGCCGACGGCACCGCGACAGGCACGCGCGGCACGGCGGCGGCATAGTCCTGCGGCGTGATGGAGAGGTCGGCTGGCGGTTTGCCAGTCAGGATGGCGATGGCGTGCTCGAGCTGCGCGCGCGTGATCTGGATATCGATCTGCTGCGCCTGCGCGGACTTGAGCTGGGTCTCGGATTGCAGCACGTCCGAGCGCTGGGCGGTGCCGGCTGCGTACTGGTTGCGCACCAGCTGCAGGGATTTCTCGTAGTCGACTACCGTGCGGTCAAGCAAGGCCTTCTGCTGGTCGGCGATGCGCAGCAGGAAATAGCTCTGCGCCAGCGTGGACTGGGTCGACAGCAAGGTCGAAGCCAGGTCGGACTGGCTGGCCTGCGCGCTGGCCTCGCTGCTTTCCACCTGCCTGCGCACGCGGCCCCACACATCGATCTCCCAGCTGGCCGACAGCGTGGCGTTCTGGCTGTTGCCGATCAGGCCGCTGCTGCCCTTCGAGCGGCTCAGCCCGGCCGATGCGCCCACCGTGGGGAAGTAGCCGGCGCGCGCCGATTGCAGCGCGGCCAGCGCTTGCCGGTACTGCGCCTCGGCCGCCTTGATGTTCTGGTTGGATACCTGCACCTGCGACATCAGCGTGTCGAGTGCCGGATCGCTGAACACCGCCCACCAGTTGCTGCGCGCGCTGGCATCCTGCGGCTCGGCCGGCTTCCACTCGCCCCACTGCGAGGTGTCGGCGGGTGCTTCCTTGAAGGCCGGGGTGGTGGGCGCGTCCGGCCGCTTGTAGTCGGGACCCACGGCGCAGCCGCCCAGCAGCAGGGCACAGGCTGCCGTCAGCACGGTCGCGGGGACGCAGAGGGCGGGGAGGCGAAGAAAAGCGTTCATGGATCGCATTCAGGGTTCGAGGCTGGCCGTGGCCGCAGGCACCGCGGAGCGGCGCTGGCGCCAGGCTTTCACCTTCAGGCGCCAGCGGTCCAGCGTCAGGTAGACCACGGGCGTCGTGTAGAGCGTCAGCAGCTGGCTGACCACCAGCCCGCCGACGATGGAGATGCCCAGCGGCGCGCGCAGCTCGGCGCCGTCGCCGTGGCCGATCGCCAGGGGTATCGCGCCCAGCAGGGCGGCCATGGTGGTCATCAGGATCGGGCGGAAACGCAGCAGGCAGGCGCGGTAAATGGCGTCATGCGGCGACAGGCCCTCGCGCCGTTCGGCGTCGATGGCGAAGTCGATCATCATGATGGCGTTCTTCTTGACGATGCCGATCAGCAGGATCACGCCGATCAGCGCGATGATGCTGAAGTCCGTGCCCGAGGCCAGCAGCGCCAGCAGCGCGCCCACGCCGGCCGACGGCAGCGTGGACAGGATGGTGAGCGGATGCACATAGCTCTCGTACAGCATGCCGAGCACGATATAGATGGTGATCAGCGCGGCCAGGATCAGCAGCGGCTGGCTCTTGAGCGAATCCTGGAAGGCCTTGGCGCTGCCCTGGAAGTTGGCCTGCAGCGTCTCCGGCACGCCAATGCGCGCCATCGCATCCTTGACCAACTCCGTGGCCTGCGATAGCGAGACGCCCTCGGCCAGGTTGAAGGAGATGGTGGAGGCCGCGAACTGGCCCTGGTGATTGACGCCCAGCGGCGTGCTGGTGGGCGTGAACCGCGCGAAGGCCGACAGCGGCACCCGCTTGCCGCCGCCAGTGACCACATAGATATCCTGGAGCGCATGCGGGCCTTCCAGGTACTCGGGGCTGAGCTCCATCACCACCCGGTACTGGTTGAGCGGATTGTAGATGGTGGACACCAGGCGCTGGCCGAAGGCATCGTTGAGCACCGCATCGATCTGCTGCGCGGAAACACCGAGCTTGGACGCGGTGTCCCGGTCGATGATCACCGAGGTCTGCAAGCCCTTGTCGTTGGTGTCGGTGTCGACGTCTTCCAGCCCCTTGAGGTTGGAGATGGCCGCGCGCACCTTGGGCTCCCACTCGCGCAATACGTCGAGATCGTCCGACTGCAGCGTGAACTGGTAGGCCGAGCTGCTTTGGCGCCCGCCAATGCGGATGTCCTGCACCGAGGTCAGGAACAGGCTGGCGCCGGGCTCCTTGGCCAGCTTGACCCGCAGCCGGGCCACGATGGCGTCGGCCGGCTCGCGCTCTGAAATCGGCTTGAGCGTGACGAACATCTGGCCGGTATTGCGTTGCGAGCCGCCGGTGAAGCCCGTCACATTGACCACCGCCGGATCGGACTGCACGATCTTGATGAAGTTGTCGAGCTTGGGCCGCATGGCCTGGAACGAGGTGGCCTGGTCGGCGCGGATAAAGCCGATCAGGCGCCCCGTATCCTGCTGCGGGAAGAAGCCCTTGGGCACGATCGTGTAGAGCCAGACATTGAGGCCGATGGTGGCCAGCAGCACCAGCCACACCAGCGTGCTGTGGCGCAGCGCCACCGCCAACGTGCGTGCGTACCCATCGTGCATCCAGGCGAACATCCGCTCGCTGGCGCGGTAGAGGCGGCCCTGGCGCTCGGGGCGCACCGGCTTGAGCAGGCGTGCGCACATCATCGGCGTGGCCGTGAGCGAGACCACCAGCGACACCAGGATCGACACCGACAAGGTGATGGCGAACTCCTGGAACAGGCGCCCGACGATGCCGCCCATCATCAGCAGCGGGATAAACACCGCGATCAGCGACAAGCTCATCGACAGCACCGTGAAGCCGACTTCGCGCGAGCCCTTGAGCGCGGCTTCGAGCGGTTTCATGCCTTCCTCGATGTGCCGCGAGATGTTCTCCAGCACCACGATGGCGTCATCCACCACGAAGCCGGTGGCGACCGTGAGCGCCATCAGCGACAGGTTGTTGAGCGAGAAGCCGGCCAGGTACATCACCGAGAAGGTGCCGATCAGCGACACCGGCACCGCCACGCTAGGGATCAGCGTGGCGCGCACATTGCGCAGGAACAGGAACACCACCATGATCACCAGCGCCACCGAGATCATCAGGGTGTGCTCCACCTCGCGCAGCGAACCGCGGATGGTGGGGGTGCGGTCCATCATCACTTCCATCTTGATGGCGGACGGGATCATCTGCTGCAGCGACGGCAGCATCTCGGTGACGCGGTCCACCGTCTCGATGATGTTGGCGCCTGGCGAGCGGTTGAGCACCAGCAGCACCGAGGGCTGGCCGTTGGCGGAGCCGGCGTTGCGCACGTCCTGCACCGAGTCGGTCACCTTGGCCACGTCCGACAGCCGCACCGGCACGGCGAAGGAGTTCGGGCCGCCCTTGCTGGTGTTGCCGCCGGTGGCGCCGGTGCTGATGGTGGTGGTGCCGCTGCTGGTGGTCAGCGTGGTGGTGGTGACGCCGTTGACGGTCTTGGTGCTCACGCCGCCGCCCGCGGTGGCGTTGGCCGTGCTGGCGATCAGCGCACCGGCCGAGGCCGACGAGTAGGTGCCCGGCGTGGCGTAGCGGACGATCAGCGGCATGTAGTCCGCCGCCTTCATGGCCTGGTCGTTGGCGTAGACCTGCCAGTTGGTGGTGGTGTTTTCGAGCGAGCCGAGCGGACGGTTGGCGTTGGTGGCGCTGATGGTGTTGCGCACATCCTCCAGCGAGACACCGTACTTGTTGAGCGCCGTGGGGTTGAGCTCCACCCGCACCGCCGGCAGCGACGAGCCGCCGATGGTGACCTGGCCCACGCCCTCGATCTGCGACAGCTTCTGCGCCAGGATGGTCGAGGCCGCATCGTAGAGCTGGCCGCGCGTCATGGTGGGCGAAGTCAGCGCGATGATCATGATCGGCGCATCGGCCGGGTTGACCTTGCGGTACGTCGGGTTGCTCGGCAGGCTGGTGGGCAGCGTGGCGCGCGAGGCATTGATGGCGGCCTGCACGTCGCGCGCGGCGCCGTCGATGTCGCGCGAGAGCTCGAACTGCATCGTGATGCGGGTCGAGCCCAGCGAACTGCTGGAGGTGATCTCGGTGACGCCGGCAATGGCGCCCAGGGCGCGTTCCAGCGGCGTGGCCACGGTGGCGGCCATGGTCTCGGGGCTGGCGCCGGGCAGCGAGGCGGACACCGAGATGGTGGGGAAATCCACCTGCGGCAGCGGCGACACCGGCAGCAGCCGCAGCGCCGCCAGCCCCGCCAGCAGGATGCCGATGGTCAGCAGCGCGGTGGCGACCGGGCGATGGATGAAGGTGGCCGACAGGTTCATTACGGCCTCGGCTCCGGAGCGTGCCCAGCTTCACTGCCACCTGCGCCACCACCTGCGCCGCCACTCGTGTCGTCGCCAAACCGGCGCTGGCGCCAGGCTTTCAGGCGCGTTGCCACGCTGTCGAACGCCAGGTAGATCACCGGCGTGGTGAACAGCGTCAGCACCTGGCTGACCAGCAGGCCGCCCACCATGGTGATGCCCAGCGGACGGCGCAGCTCCGAGCCGATGCCGGTGCCCAGCATCAGCGGCAGCGCCGCCAGCAGGGCCGCCATGGTGGTCATCAGGATGGGGCGCAAGCGCAGCAGGCAGGCCTGGAAGATGGCCTCGCGCGGCGCCATGCCGCCCTCGCGCTCGRCCTCGAGCGCGAAGTCGATCATCATGATGGCGTTCTTCTTGACGATACCGATCAGCAGGATGATGCCGATGATCGCGATGATGCCCAGGTCCTGGCCCGAGACCAGCAGCGCCAGCAGCGCGCCCACGCCGGCCGAGGGCAGGGTGGAGAGGATGGTCACGGGATGGATGGTGCTCTCATAGAGCACGCCCAGCACGATGTACATCGTGATCACCGCGGCCAGGATCAGCCACAGCGTGTTGGACAGCGAAGCGCGGAAGGCCAGCGCGGCGCCCTGGAAATCCGTCTGCATCGAGATCGGCAGGCCGATTTCCTGCTCGACCTTGGCGATCTTGTCGACCGCGGCGCCGAGCGATTCGCCCGGTGCCAGGTTGAACGAGATGGTGGCCGAAGGGAACTGGCCCTGGTGGTTGATCACCAGCGGCCCGGTGCGCTCGCTGATGCGCGCGAACGCGCCCAGCGGCACCTGCCCGCCGGAGGAGGAGGGCAGGCGCAGCTCCGCCAGCGACTGCGGATCGGTGCGGAACTGCGGCATGGCCTCCAGTACCACGCGGTACTGGCTCGCCTGCGTGAAGATGGTCGACACCAGGCGCTGGCCGAAGGCGCTGTACAGCGCGCTGTCGATCACCGCGGTGGTGATGCCAAAGCGCGCCGCGGCGTCGCGGTCGATATCCACATAGGCGCGCAGGCCGTTGTTCTGCTGGTCGCTGGCCACGTCGCGCAGTTCCGGCTCCAGCTTCAGGCGCTCGACCAGTCTCGGCACCCAGGTGGCCAGCGTGGCGGGGTCCGGGTCCTGCACGGTGAACTGGTACTGCGTGCGTGCCACGCGGTCCTCGATGGTCAGGTCCTGCACCGGCTGGGTGTAGAGCGAAACACCGCCGAGCTTGTCGACCGCGGCCTGCAGGCGGCGCGTCACGTCCTCGATGGAGTCGCTGCGCTGGTCCTTGGGCTTCAGGTTGATCAGGAGGCGCCCGGCGTTGAGCGTGGTATTGGTGCCGTCGACCCCGATGAAGGAGGACAGGCTCTCCACCGCCGGGTCTTCCAGCACCACCTTGGCCACTGCCTGCTGCTTCGCTGCCATGGCGGGGAACGAGGTGGTCTGGGACGCTTCGGTAATGCCCTGGATCACGCCGGTGTCCTGCACCGGGAAGAAGCCCTTGGGCACCAGCATGTACAGCAGCACGGTCAGCACCATGGTGCCGATGGCGACCAGCAAGGTGAGCTTCTGGCGGTCCAGCACCCATTCCAGCGCGCGGCCGTAGCGGTCGATCACGTTGTCGAAGAAGCGGCCGCTGGCGCGGTGAAAGCGCGAGAGCTTCTCATCGGGCACATGGTGCAGCAGGCGCGCGCACATCATCGGCGTAAGCGTCAGCGAGACCACCGCCGAGATCAGGATCGACACCGCCAGCGTGATGGCGAACTCGCGGAACAGGCGCCCGACCACATCGCCCATGAACAGCAGGGGGATCAGCACGGCCACCAGCGAGAACGTCAGCGAGATGATGGTGAAGCCAATCTGCTTGGACCCCTTGAGCGCCGCCTCCATGGGCGAATCGCCCTTCTCGATGTAGCGCATGATGTTCTCGATCATCACGATCGCATCGTCCACCACGAAGCCGGTGGCAATGGTCAGCGCCATCAGCGTCAGGTTGTTGATCGAGAAGCCCGCCAGGTACATCACGCCGAAGGTGCCCACCAGCGACAGCGGCACCGCCACGCCCGGGATGATGGTGGCGGGCACATTGCGCAGGAAGACGAAGATCACCATCACCACCAGCGCGACCGCCAGCAGCAGCTCGAACTCCACGTCGCGCACCGAGGCGCGGATGGTGGTGGTGCGGTCGGTCAGCAGCTGCACCTTGACCGAGGCCGGCAGCGCGTTCTGCAATTGCGGCAGCAGGGCCTTGATGCGGTCCACCACCTCGATCACATTGGCGCCGGGCTGGCGCTGGATGCTCAGCACGATGGCCGGCTTGTCGTTGGCCCAGGCCGCCAGGCGGCTGTTCTCGGGCCCGTCGACGATGTTGGCCACATCGGTGATGCGGATCGGCGCGCCCTTCTGGTAGCCGACGATGATCTGGCGGTACTCGTCGGCGGACTTGAGCTGGTCGTTGGCATCGATGGTGGAGGCGCGCGCGGGGCCGTCGAAGCTGCCCTTGGCGCCGTTGACGTTGGCGCTGCCGATCGCCGTGCGCAGGTCGTCGATCGACATGCCGAGCGCGGCCAGCGCGGTCGGGTTGGCCTGGATGCGCACTGCCGGGCGCTGCCCGCCGCTGATGCTCACCAGCCCCACGCCCTGCAGCTGCGAGATCTTCTGCGCCACGCGGGTGTCCACCATGTCCTGCAGCTTGGGCAGCGGCATGGTGTCGGACGTCATGGCCAGCGTCATGATCGGCGCGTCGGCCGGGTTGACCTTGCTGTAGACCGGTGGCATCGGCAAGTCCGCCGGCAGCAGGTTGCCGCCGGCGTTGATGGCGGCCTGCACCTCTTGCTCGGCCACGTCCAGCGACAGCGTGAGCTCGAACTGCAGCGTGATCACCGAGGCGCCGCCCGAGGATGACGACGACATCTGCTTGAGGCCCGGCATCTGGCCGAACTGGCGCTCCAGCGGCGCCGTGATGGACGAGGTCATCACGTCCGGGCTGGCGCCCGGATACAGGGTGGTGACCTGGATGGTCGGGTAATCGACCTCCGGCAGCGCCGACAGCGGCAGCAGCTTGAAGGCCACCAGGCCCGACAGCAGGATGGCGACCATCAGCAGCGCGGTGGCGACCGGCCGCTCGATGAACAGGCGTGAGGGATTCATGCTGGGTCCTTACTGCGGCCGCTGGGGCGCAGCGCCGGCCGGGGCGCCAGTGCTGGCGCCGCCATCCGTTGCCGCCGCGCTCGCGCCGTCGCGGTGACGCCGCCCTTCACCGTGCACACCTGAGGCGCCCGAGGCGCTCGAGGCGCTCGGTACGCCCGAGGCGCCGGCCGCGCCGCTGGCGCCACCATCGCGGCGC
>NZ_JBFRDD010000091.1:0-19664 GCF_052113425.1 Cupriavidus sp. YAF13 | reverse complement strand
GGCTTGGCCTGCACTAGGCCGGATATAAGTCTGCAACCAACCCTGATCGAGCATCGCGTGACGTTTACCTAGCAAACCGGGGCGCGTTCATATAAGTGACCGGCAGCCCCCGCAGGGGGATGTCGTATGGCCCTTGGGTGCAAACGCCAACGCCGCTCAAAGAAACATCGACCAACCCCGCAGGGGGATGTGGGAGCAAAAGCCATCGCCGCCCAATCACCTACTTCAACCTCAACGGCTCCAACAACGCCGCATCATATTCCCCTCTCCCAATCCTCCCCAACTCCAGCATCCGCAGCAAAATGTAAGCCTGCCGCTGCCGGGCGCGCCGGGGATTCACCACCGGGTTATTCGCCGAAGGCGCCTTAGGCAATCCGGCCAGCATCGCGCATTCCGCTAAAGTCAGCTCGCCCACCGGCTTGCCAAAATACGTCTCGGCGGCCTCCGCAAAGCCATAGGCCCCTTGCCCAAGGTAGACCTTGTTCATGTAGAGCTCGAGGATCTCGTCCTTGCTCATCGCATGTTCGATCCGGTAAGCCAGCAGCACCTCATACAGCTTGCGGGTATAGGTCTTCTGGCGCGAGAGGAAGAAATTACGCGCCACCTGCATGGTGATGGTGGAGGCGCCCTGCGACAGCTCATCGGACAGGTTGGCCACGCCGGCGCGGATCACGCCGACATAGTCGATGCCGTCATGCAGGTAGAAGCGGTCGTCCTCGATGGCTACCACCGCCTGGGTCAGCTTGGGCGGTATCTCGCCGATGGGCACGTAGCCGGGCGACTGGCGAAAAGTGGTGAGCGCATCCAGCGTGGGCAGCTGGCGCTGAGCGACGAGCACGGCGAGCGTGCCGAGCAGGGCCGCGCCCAGGATGAGCAGCAGCACCAGCTTGAGAAAATTCGACCAGAGACGTTCCATGGGCCGTATTGTGCCAGCACTGGCCATGCCACTGCCCAAGCCGCCCCGCCGGTTCAGCCTGCCGGCAGCGCCACGCCAAGTTCCTTTGCCAGCGTTTCCAGGTTGCGCCAGATCGCCGCGTTTACCTCCAGGTGGGTGGTGCTAAGCGCGCGGTTGGCGGCTTCGAACTCGCCAGGGTATTGCACGCTGTCAAAGCCCGGGGCGGGCGGGGTGTCGTGCAGGTAGTTGACGAAGGCTTCCACCTCCGCGCTCTGCCAGCTCAGGCCCAGGTCGAGCTCGGGGTTCATGAGCACCGCGAACATATTGTTGGTGGCGACGCCGCCGCGCGGGTTGTCCGGCTGGATGGTGCCGCCGCCGGACAGCACGCCGGCCAGCAGCTCCGCCACCACGCCGAGCGCATAGCCCTTGTGGCCGCCGAAGGGCAGCAGCGCACCCGGGTGTTCGCTGAACATGGCCCCGGCATCGGTGGTGGGGTTGCCGCCGCTGTCGATGATGCTGTTCTCCGGCGCGGGCTCGCCTTTCTCGGCCAGCACGCGGGCCTTGTTGATGGCGATGGCGCTGGTGGCGATATCCACCACCAGCGGCGGCCGGCCGTTGGGCATCGGCCCGGCGAAGCACAGCGGGTTGGTGGTCAGCCGCGCGGTGCGGCCGCCGTAGGGGGCCACCACCGGGGAGCGGTTGATCACATTGGTAAAGCTCAGCAGCACGAAGCGCTCCTTGGCCACCATCTCGCCGTAGTGCCCCATGCGGCCCAGGTGGTGCGAGCGGCGCAGCGTGACGATGCAGTGGCCGTGCCGGCGCACGCGCTCGATGGCGGTCTCGATGACGCGCTTGCCCACGTGCTGGCCGAAGCCGCCGTTGCCGTCGAACACCAGCAGGCTGTCGCGGTCGAGCACGCATTCGGCGCGGCCCGCCGGGTTGACGTTGCCGGTTGCGAGTGAGCGCTGGTAGTTGGGCAGGATCGACAGGCCGTGGCTGGTGTAGCCGCAGCGATCGGCCTCGACCAGGTGCTCGGCCACGTCGTTGGCGATGTCGGTCGGCACGCCTTGTGCGGCGAGCAGGTCGCGGGCGAGCTGGGTGGCGGATTGCAGTGTTATCTTCATGTTCGTTCCTTGTCCCGGTGTGCGCTCAGATCCAGCCCAGCCAGCGCCAGTAGGTGGCGGCAAACAGCAGCATCAGGGCGTAGCCGATCACCGTCACGGGGATGCCGACCTTGGCGAACTGCTTGCCGTTGAAAGTGTCCGTGCCCAGGCAAACCATGTTTTGCGGTGCATTGATCGGCAGGATGAAGCCGAAGCTCACGGTGAAGCCGAGCAGCATCGTCAGGCCGATCTGGTTGATATCGCCCGGCAGCGTCTGCAGCACCGAGATCAGGATCGGCAGCAGTGCCGCGGTGAGCGCGGTGGCGCTGGCAAAGCCGAGGTGGATCAGGATCAGGAAGGCGGCCAGGATGGCGAACACCAGGATGGGGCCTTGCGTGGCGAGCCCGGAGTTGGCCACCACGAACTTGCCCAGCCACTGGCCGGCCTGCGTGGTGAGCAGCGCGGTGCCCAGGCTGATGCCCACCCCGAACACGATCAGCGTGCCCCACGGCGTGCGTTGCTGCATGGTCTTCCAGTCCATCACGCCAATGCGCGGCATCATCAGGATCACCAGGCCGACGAAGGTCACGGTGGCGGTGTCGAACTGGTGCAGCTTGCCCTCGGTTGCCCAGAACAGCAGCAGCCCGATGGACACGGCGGCAAGCCGCTTTTGCGGGCCGCTCATCGGGCCCAGCCCGGCGAGTTCCTTTTGCACGGCTTCCTTGCCGCCGGGAATGGCCTCGGTCTCGGCGGGCAACAGGAAGCGCACCAGGAAATACAGCACGACCGACATCACGATGGCCCACGGCGCGCCGGCGATCAGCCATTGCAGCCAGGTGATGCGCTCACCCAGCAGCTTGTCCATGAAGCCCACCGTCAGCAGGTTCTGCGCGGCGGCGGTCTGGATGCCGACGTTCCAGATGCTGGTGGCCATGGCCACGGTGATCATGATGCCGGCGGCGATATTGGATTTCTTGTCGACCCCGAAGGCCGCGATCACGCCCATCATGATCGGCACCACGCAGGCGCTGCGCGCGGTGGCGCTCGGCACCACCAGCGACAGCGCGATGGTCACCACGATGCTGCCGATCAGGATGCGCCGCGTGCTGGTGCCGATGGCCGACAGCGTGACCAGCGCGATGCGCCGGTCGAGCCCGGTCACCGTCATCGCCGCCGAGATAAAGAGGGCGGCGGCAACCAGCGCCAGYGCGGTATTGGAGAACCCTGCCAGCGCCATGCCGAGCGCGCGGGAGGTGCCGTATTGCGTGGCCGGGTCGGCCACCGTGGGCGCAAAGCCGATCAGCGCGGCCATCAGCGACGTGATCATGATGGCGCTGGCCTCGTAGGAGACCGCCTCGGTGATCCACACCACGATGGCAAAGGCGAGGATGGCCAGCATGCGGTGTCCCGCCACCGGCAGGTCCGGGGGCAGGGGCAGGGCGAGTATGCCGATCAGTACCAGGACGGCGGCGTAGAGCCCCCATGGCGTGGATTTACCGGGCGCGGCCTGCGGCACGGCGGCAGCCACACCGATGGAGGCGGGGGCGGCTGCGCGGACGGCTTGGGTTGGAGTGTGCGGGTCTGTCATCGCTTTGCCCTTTTCTTGTCTTGTTGATCTTGGTTCGACACGGGAAGGCGGACGTCACGCGCGGGCAAATGGCTAACCTGTGACTGGCAGGGTGGCGGCGTCGTTCGGCGGCTTTCCGTGAAGACCTGGCGGAGGCGGGAGACCGGCTTGCGGCCGGGCTGCCGCGTTCGACATGGGGAAATTATCGTGCCGGCCAACGGTGACTGTCGAGAGTGGATCCGGGCGCATATGACGCGGATCAAAGAACCGGCTCGTGCAGGGAAATTTCTATGCGCCATGCGGTCAGACTTTCAGATCATTGAGATCATTGCGCGACAAGGCCTTGTGGGCGTTGCGCAGCGTGCGCCACCACCGGTGGCCCCGCACGCTGGCGAGCCGCGCGAACGTGATCTGAAAACATTGGAGTGCATGATGAAGGTTTTAGTGAGAGGACTACGTGCCGAAGTCGACGCATCGGCGCTGCGCACGGCGCTGGCCGCCTACGTGCGGGTCAAGGACATCGAGCTGATCCGCGAGGGCGACAGTGCGCATCCCTGGGCCTGGGTCGACCTGGATCTCGACGATGTGGACCCGATGAGCGTGTGGAAACTGGTGGCAAAGCTCGATCGCCGTTATATTGCTGGCTGCCATACGCGCTGGCATGTGCCGGCCTATCGCGCGCGCTGAGCCGCCGCCACGTGCGGTGCGGCGCGCGCGCCACCGAACGACAAAGACAGGGCAGGGACACACGATGCAGGAAAACATGGCCGATGCGCCATCACAAGGTGCCGGCGTGCCGGGCAACGCGGCGCTGGCGCTGGACAATGTGGTCAATCTGCGCGACCTCGGCGGCCTCGCCACGCGCGACGGCCGCCGCGTGCGTGCCGGCAAGCTGTTTCGCAGCGGCAACCCGGGCCTGGCCAGCGCGGCGGATATGGAACGGCTGCGCGCATTGCAGCTGGACATGGTGATCGACTTCCGCTCGGCCGGTGAGAAGACCGCAGCGGAAAGCCCCTTTGGCGAGGCCTTCCGCTGGGTCGCCACGCCGGTGCTCGAAGGCAGCATGTCGATGGCCGAGCTGATGCCGCGTTTGCGCGACGGCAGCGCGGCGCAGATGGAGGCCTTCATGCTGGAGGTCTATGGTGACTTTCCGCGCAAGTACCAGGCTGCCTTCGGCGGCTTCCTGAAGACCGCGGAGCAGGGCGGCAACCTGCTGTACCACTGCACGGCGGGCAAGGACCGCACCGGCTTTGCCTCGCTGCTGCTGCTGGCCGGCCTAGGCGTGGAGCGCGACATCATCATGGCCAACTACCTGGAATCGAATCACTGGAACCAGGGCTTCAACCAGAAGATGAGCGCCGGCGCGGCGCAGTTTGGCGTCGATCCCGCGGTGATGTGGCCGTTGCTGGTGGTGAAGGCCTCTTACCTGGAAGCCTCGATGCACGCCATCGAGCAGGACTACGGCGGCATCGATGCCTACCTGGGCGATGTGCTCAAGGTGGATGCCGAGCGCTTGCGCCAGGCCTATCTCGTACGCGCCTAGCGAGCGCGTCATTCCCCAACGGGCCGTTAGCGCGCCATCGGCCATCGTAGCCAAGCGAGGCAGGCGGCCGGCAGGGCTATAGCCCCGCCGCAGTCGTTTTTGGTGCCTCTTTTGCCAATGTCAGGACTTGTCAAAAGCGCATTACGCCCGTAGGGTCTCGGAAGCGCTACGCGAGCGCGTTGTGCTCCATCATGATGCGTGCGGTATTGAGCGCGATCATGCCTTCCTCGTCGGTGGGCAGTACCAGGACCGGCACGCGGCTGTTGTCGCGGCTGATGCGCTGGCGGTTCTCGTTGTTGGCGCCGGCGTCCAGGCTGATGCCGAACAGCTCCGCCAGCCGCGCGCAGATCTTCTCGCGCACCGGCGGCGAGTTGGCGCCGATGCCGGCGGTGAACACCAGCGCATCCAGGCCGCCCAGCGTGGCCGCCAGCTTGCCGATTTCCTGCGCCGCGCGGTAGGCGTAGAAATCGATGGCCAGGCGCGCGCGCGGCGCGTCGCTGGCCAGCAGGGCGCGCATGTCGCTGCTGACGCCCGACAGTCCCTTCAACCCTGACTCCTGGTACAGCATCGTCTCGATGTCCTTGGTGCTCATGCCTTGCTGCGACAGCCACAGGATGGCGCCGGCATCGATGGCGCCGCAGCGCGTGCCCATCGGCAGGCCGTCGAGCGCGGTCAGGCCCATGGTGGATTCCACGCTGCGCCCCTCGCGCATGGCGCACAGGCTGGCGCCGTTGCCCAGGTGCGCCACGATCACGCGGCCCTGCGCCAGATCGGGCGCGATCTGCTGCAGGCGGCGCGCGATGTACTCGTAGGACAGGCCGTGAAAGCCGTAGCGGCGGATGCCGCGTTCGAAGTATTCGTAGGGCAGCGCCAGCAGCTGTGCCAGCGGGTCGTGCCCGGCGTGAAAGGCGGTGTCGAAGCAGGCGACCTGCAGCAGCGCCGGCGCGGCGGCGCGCACCGCGCGGATCGCCGTGAGATTGTGCGGTTGGTGCAGCGGCGCCAGCGGGACCAATGCTTCCAGCTTGGCAATGACGTCGTCGTCGATCTTCACGGCCGCGGAGAAATCCGCGCCGCCGTGCACCACGCGATGGCCGATTGCCACCGGCGGCGCATCGCGCAGCCCGATGCTGAGCACCAGCCGGATCAGGCGGAAGGCGGCGTCGTGATCGGCCACCTGCGCCACCGGAAAGCGTTCGTCCGCGACCACGCGGCCGTCCGCCATGCTGGCGGTGAGGCGCGGCGATACGCCGATGCCTTCGATCTGCCCGTGCGCGCTGAGCACCGGGTTGATGTCGGCATTGGCGTGCGCGGCCTCGGGCACGGCGTACACCGAGACCTTGACGCTGGAGGAGCCGGCATTGACGACGAGGATGGTGGGATGGGTGGCGCTCACGCTCGCAAGCCTCCTTGTGACGTTGACGTTGACTGTGACGGTGGCCGAGGTGGTGACCGAGACGGTGGAGCGTTCAGATCTTGCCGGGCGCCTGGCCGGTGCGGCGCGCATGCGCCAGCAGCACGGCAATCGCGCAACTGCCGATCCGCGCGCGCACGCTGTCGGCGCGGCTGGTGAGGATGATGGGCACGCGCGCGCCCAGCACGATGCCGGCGGCTTCGGCGCCGGCTAGGAAGGTSAGYTGCTTGGCCAGCATGTTGCCGGCCTCCAGGTCGGGCACGAGCAAGATGTCGGGGTCGCCCGCGACCTCGGAGACGATGCCCTTTGTCACCGCGGCCTCATGGCTGATCGCGTTGTCGAACGCGAGCGGGCCGTCGAGGATGCCGCCTTCGATCTGGCCGCGCCGGCTCATCATGCACAGCGCGGCCGCGTCGATGGTGGATGGGATCTTGTCGGTCACGGTTTCCACCGCCGAGAGGATGGCCACCTTGGGGCACTCGATGCCCAGCACGCGCAGCAGATCGATCGCGTTGCGGCAGATATCGGCCTTGTCGTTGAGCGTGGGAAAGATATTGACGGCGGCGTCGGTGATGAACAGCGGCTTGTGATAGCTCGGCACGTCCATCGCAAACACATGCGAAAGGCGCCGCCCCGTGCGCAAGCCGGTGGCGGGCGCGGTGACTTCGTGCAGCAGCTCATCGGTGTGCAGGCTGCCCTTCATCAGCAGCTCGGCCTCGCCCGCGCGGATTGCCGCGACGGCGCGCGCGGCGGCAGCATGGCTGTGCGGCACGTCGATCAGCACGCTGTCGCCAAGGTCGAGCGCGTTGGCGTCGGCCACCTGGCGGATGCGCGCCTCGGGCCCGATCAGCAGCGGCACGATCAGGCCGAGGCTGGCCGCCTGCAGCGCGCCGCCGAGCGAGGAAGCATCGCAGGGATGCGCCACCGCGGTGGGAATGGCGGGCAAATCTTGGCAGCGTGCCAGCAGGACGGAGTACTTGTCGAGCGTGTGGGTCATCGGCGTTCCGGTGCGTCGGGGTTGCGGTGCGACCGCGCGGGCATGCTGCGTCGCGCAAAAAAACAAAGGCCAGTATAGGCGATGTTTCCTGCTGCACGATGACATTGGCGCGGACCTTGCGCCAGGTCATGCCTGTCACCGATCCGCCCATGCCGCGGGTTGTCAAGCACGATGCAGGCTGGTAGATTGCGCTGTGCTGCAGGGCAGCAATTCCGTGCCATCGCCTGGAAACGACTGCCTTCGGCGCCACACCGTAGAACGTAGAAGGGGAAGCCGAGTGAACGCACGTGATCCCGTCATCCATGCCGGCAGCGCCGCCGCCGGCGTGCCACCGCTTTTGTCCGATGCGTGGTCCTACGCGCATGACGCCTGGCAGCGCGCCGTCCTGTTGCTCGACATCCTGCGCGAGCGCGGCAACCAGACCTTCGAGCACGAGCGCGAGGGCATGCCGCCGGTGCTGGTCTTCGAGCACGAGGTGGTGATCGATGCGCGCACGCTGGCGCAACCCGCCAACTACGCGCTGCTGCGCATCCTGCCGCCGCCAGGCATCGTCACCGACGACACCAAGCGGCCCTTCGTGGTGATCGATCCGCGCGCCGGGCATGGCCCGGGCATCGGCGGCTTCAAGATCGACAGCGAGATCGGCATCGCGCTGCGCAGCGGCCATCCCTGCTACTTCGTCACCTTTTTCCCGGTGCCTTGCCCGGGCCAGACCATCGAGTGCGTGGCGCGCGCCGAAGCGCTGTTCCTGCTCACCGTGGCCGAGCGCCATCCGCACGCGCAGGGCAAGCCGTTCGTGATCGGCAACTGCCAGGGCGGCTGGGCGCTGATGATGCTGGCGGCCGCCGCGCCGGAACTGGTCGGCCCCATCCTGCTGGCCGGTTCGCCGCTGGCCTACTGGTCGGGCGTGCGCGGGCGTAACCCGATGCGCTACAGCGGCGGGCTGCTGGGCGGCTCGTGGCTGYCGTCCTTTGCGGCCGATCTCGGCAATGGCCGCTTTGACGGGGCCTGGCTGGTGCAGAATTTCGAGCAGCTCAATCCGTCCAACACGTACTGGAAAAAGCTCTACGACGTCTATGCGCAGGTGGATACGGAGCGCGAGCGCTTCCTGGCGTTCGAGCGTTGGTGGGGCGGGCACTTCCTGCTCAACCGCGCCGAGATCGACTGGATCGTGCAGAACCTCTTCGTCGGCAACCACCTGACCGCCGGCGAGGTGCGCAGCGCGGATGGCAGCGTCGCGGTGGACCTGCGCAATGTGCGCTCGCCGATCGTGGTCTTTGCTTCCTGGGGCGACAACATCACGCCGCCGCAGCAGGCGCTGAACTGGATTCCCGATCTCTACGCCAGCGTCGACGAGATCGTCGCCAACGACCAGGTCATCGTCTACTGCCTGCATGAAAAGGTCGGGCACCTTGGCATCTTCGTCTCGGCCGGCGTGGCCAATCGCGAGCACACCGAGCTGTTCTCGGCGCTGGACCTGATCGACGTGCTGCCGCCCGGGCTGTACGAGGCGCGCATCGAAGACATCGCGCCGGGCACCTCGCACCTGGAGCTGATCGAAGGCCGCTACCTGATGCGCTTCGAGCGCAGGACCATCGACGACATCCTCGCGCTGGACGATGGCCGCGACGACGAACGCGCGTTCGAGGTGGTGCGCCGCGTGGCCGAAGTCAACCAGCGCCTGTACGACACCTTCGCCTCGCCGGCGGTGCAGGCCGCATCCAACGAACTGGGCGCCTACGCGATGCGGCAGATGCACCCGGCCCGGCTGGAGCGTTCGCTGGCGTCGGACGCGAATCCGTGGATGGCGTGGATCGCCGCGCTGGCGCCGTCGGTGCGCGAGGCGCGCCAGCCGGTGGCGCCGGACAATCCTTTCGTCACGCTGGAGGGCGCGGTGTCCGACACCATCGTGCGCACGCTCGACGCGTGGCGCGACCAGCGCGATGCCTTCCAGGAGCAGCTCTTCGAGGCGTTGTACCAGTCGCCATGGCTGTCCGCGCTGATGGGCTTCTCGCCCGGCGCCGAAAAGCGCGGCCCGCCGCCGCTGAGCGCGGCGCTGCGCCAGGAGCTGGCCGAACGGCGCATTCATGAGGCCGAAGCGGGGATCGAGCAGGGCACGCCGCTCGATGCCTTCATGCGCATCCTTTGCTATGTGGCGGACGAGAACACCAGCATCGAGGAGCGGCCCTTCAACCTGATGCGGCAGATGGCGCGCGAGCACCTGGAGCAGCAGCCGGATATTGCCACGGTCAAGGCCGCAGTCAGGCGGCAGAGCATGATCGTGGGGCTGGACGCCGGGCGGGCCGTGGCCGCGCTGCCGCTGCTGGTGCCGGACAGCGCGCTGCGCCATCGCATCATGATGGCGATCCATCGCATCGTGACCGTGGTGGGACCGCTCGAAGGCGCCCGCCTGGCGCGCTATCGCGAGGTGGCGCGCGTGCTGGGCACCGACCACACTGCGCGGCAAACCGCGCAGCCCGCCACCGCGGCGCCCCCGGCGCCCGCACCCGTGGAAACGCCGCGCACGGCGCGCAAAGCCGCTTCGCCGGAAGCCAGCGCACGCGTTCGCAAGGCCGGCGCGGCCAAGCCGGGCAAGGTGGCCAAGCCGCTCAAGACGGTCAAGCCGTCGGCACGGCGCAACGTCAAGACAGGCACCTGAACCAGGCGGGCCTGATAGGCTGTTTCAACATGAAGCGAAGCGGTTCTGGCTAGGCGCGCGGCCGCAGACAGTACAAGTGGTACGGCCAAGGCCGCGCAAGGACGCCAGCATCTTTTGGAAATGGCCTCTAAGCCGGCGCCAGCAGGGGCGCGCATTCATTAAGCGAGGGACATCATGGTGCAAGTACCCAATCCCCCATTGCTGGGCGCGCGCGTGCTGGTGGTCGGCGTGGCCAACGCGGAGTCCATCGCGTGGGGTTGCGCGCGGGCCTTCCGCGAGCTTGGCGCCGAACTGGCGATCACCTATCTCAACGACAAAGCCTACCCGCACGTGGCGCCGCTGGCCGAATCGGTGGGCGCGACGATCCTGATGCCGCTCGACGTGGAGGACGCGGGCCAGGAGCAGGCGCTGTTCGAGCGGATCACCCGGCAATGGGGCCAGCTCGACGTACTGGTGCACTCGGTGGCCTTCGCGCCCAAGGACGACCTGCAGGGCGGGCTGCTCAATGCATCGGCGGCCGGCTTCGCGCGGGCCATGGACGTGTCCTGTCATTCCTTCGTGCGGCTGGCGCGGCGCGCGGTGCCGCTGATGCGCGCGGGCGGCAGCCTGTTCGCCATGAGCTACGAGGGCGCCAACCGCGTGGTGCCGAACTACAACCTGATGGGCCCGGTCAAGGCGGCGCTGGAGGCGTCCTGCCGCTACCTGGCGCACGAACTCGGCCCGAGCGGCATCCGCGTGCACGCCATTTCGCCGGGGCCGCTCAAGACCCGCGCGGCGTCCGGGCTCAAGGATTTCGAGCAATTGCTGGCGGATGCCGCGGGCCGCGCCCCGCTGGGCGAGCTGGTCGACATCATGGACGTGGGCTTTGCCACCGCCTACCTGGCGACGCCCTACGCGCGGCGGATTTCCGGCAACACCGTGTACGTGGACGGCGGCGCGCACATCATGGGCTGACTGCCGCCAAGGGCGCGATGCGTGGCCCACGGACCGCGTCGGGCCACCTACAATGAGCTAGACAACGGAGACACGTGCTGCCCGCCGCGTGCGCGCTGCCTCATATCGGGAGCAAGACATGAAGGTACTCATCCGGGGCCTGCACCGCGATGTGACCGAACAGATGCTGCGCGACAAGCTGGCGACCTACGCCCCGGTGACGTCCGTGGAACTGGTGCGCGAGGGCGATCCGAATCACCCTTGGGCCTGGGTCAACCTGGATATCGATCCTTTCACCGCGTGGCGCCTGCTGCGCCAGCTGGATCGCCAGTACTTCGCCGGCAGCATGATGCGCTGGTATATCCCGGCGCACCAGGGTTGAGGCGTTGGCAGGTTGAGGGAGGTTGAGGGCGGGCGGCTGCCGCGCGCCGCCACGCTTTGGCATTAAGATAAGCGGCTTCTGCCACTTTGCTGCGCTGCCACGCGGTAGCGCCATTCCCGCATGCTAGAACTCGACGGCGCGATCTGGTTTCGCTCGGGCTCCCAGGACTGGGGCGGGCGCGAACGCATCGCCCTGCTGGCCGCGATCGGCGAGCACGGCTCGATCACGGCTGCGGCCAAAGCGGTCGGGCTGAGCTACAAGGGCGCCTGGGATGCCATCGACGCCATGAACAACAGCGCGGGCGAGCCGCTGGTGGTGCGCGCCGCCGGCGGCAAGGGCGGCGGCGGCACCGTGCTGACCGAGCGCGCCGCCAGCCTGATCCGCACCTACCGCGCGCTGGAGCACGAGCACCGGCTCTTTATCGAACACCTCGCCAGCCTCGGCAACGTCAGCGAGACGGCGCAGGACGACCTTCACCTGATGCGGCGTTTCATGATCAAGACCAGTGCGCGCAACAAGCTCTTTGGCAAGGTGGCTGCGATCCGCGGCGGCGCCGTCAACGACGAGGTCACGCTGTCGCTCGCGGGCGGCCAGCACGTGGTCGCCACCATCACCCACGAAAGCGTGGAGACGCTGGGCCTCGCACCCGGCGCCGAAGCCTTCGCGCTGATCAAGGCTTCCTCGGTCCTGCTGGGGCTGCCCGATCCCGGGCTGCGGCTCTCGGCGCGCAACCAGCTGCCTGGCAAGGTGACCCGCGTGCTGCCGGGCGCGGTCAATGCCGAGGTGGCGCTGGAGCTGGATGGCGGCGGCACCGTGGTGGCCATTGTCACCAACGACAGTGTGAGCGCGCTCGGGCTTGCCGAGGGCAGCCGCGCGCTGGCGATCTTCAAGGCGTCGAGCGTGATCCTGGGCACCATGGGCTGAGCCTGGCGCGCATCAGGCAGGCACCAGCGGTTTGCTCAGCAGTACCGTGGTGAAGCCGCTGTGCCAGCTTTCGTCGGGGTAGAATTCCACCTCGGCATAGCCGTGGCGCCGATAGAAGGCGCGGCTCTTCACGTTGAAGGTGTCGGTTTCGAGCCGGGCCTGCCGATGGCCTGCCGCTGCCATCGCGGCTTCGGCGTGCGCCAGCAGCGCGCTGCCCAGTCCGCGCGCCTGCCAGCATGGCGACACATGCAGCGCCCAGATGAAATCGTTCTCCCAGTCCACCATGCCGGCCACCGTGCCGTCCACGCAGGCCACGTGGAACTGCGCCAGCCGGCTACGGACATAATCGCCGACCTTGTCCTCTTGCTCGAAGCGCAAGGCTGCCTCGGCCGTGAGCTGCGGCTTCCAGGTGGCGAGAAAGGTTTCGGTGAGGAGGGTGGCGACGGCCAGGGCATCGGATGGCCCGGCGCGCCGGATCTGCGGGCTTGGGGATGGTGTTTGCATGCGCGCAAGGATAACCGAGCCGCAGGCAGAAATCACGGCCAGGCAGCCGACGCAAGAAAACCAAGAAGACCAAGAAGACCCAAAAAACCAAAAAATCCAGGAAAACCAAGATCAAACCGACGATGCACAGGAATCTGCACGAAGCAAACCGGTGCCTTGCTCAGGCCGGTGTTCGCCAGGCCATCGGCATGGCGCGTGCTGGAGATTGTCATCGGCATCACCATGTGGGTGATGGCCGCCAAGCTGCTGTCTGCCTGATTTTCTGAATACCCGACGACCATGCCAAGCAACATAGAAATCAAGGCGCGTATCGCCAGCGTGGACGCGCTGTTGCCACGGGTCGCGCCGCTGGCCGACCATGGCCCGGAGCTGATCCTGCAGGACGACACCTTCTTTGCCTGCCCCAACGGGCGGCTCAAGTTACGTGTCTTTCCGTCCGGCGAAGGCCAGTTGATCTTCTACGCGCGCGCCGACCAGGCCGGGCCCAAGGAGAGCCACTACATCCTCTCGCCCACGGCCGAGCCCGATTCCCTGCGCGCCGCACTGGCGGCGGCGTGGGGCGAGAGCGGGCGCGTGCGCAAGGCGCGCACCTTGTTCCTGGTGGGCCGCACGCGCGTGCATCTGGACCGCGTGGAGGGGCTGGGGGATTTCCTGGAGCTGGAGGTGGTGCTGGCCGAGGGCGAGCCGGGCCAGGCCGGCATTGCCGAGGCGCATGCGTTGCTGGGCAAGCTGGGCATAACGCGAGGGCAATTAATTGAAACCGCTTACGTTGACCTGCTGCGCTCGGCCGGGGCTTGAGTTGGCCTCATTGAACGGGCCTCACCGAACGGGCCTCACTGAGCCGGCCCCACAGAGCCGGCCTCAGACCGCACGCGCCGAGACGGGCGCGTACACCTGTGGATGCCCCTTCACGGGCGCGGCGCCAAAGATGCGGCCTTCGCGCACTTCCAGCACGTGGTCGCCGAGGGCTTCCACGTCGTCGGGGTCGTGCGAGATCACCAGCATGGGCACTTCCAGGCTGGCTTGCAGCGCGCGCAGCTCGGCGCGCATGCGCACGCGCAGCGCCGGGTCCAGCGCGGAGAACGGCTCGTCCAGCAGCACAATGTCGGGCCGCGCCGCTAGCGCGCGCGCCAGCGCGGCGCGTTGCTTCTGGCCGCCGGAGATCTCGCCGGGATAGTTGCTGGTGATCGCGCCAAGGCCAAACGCATCGATCCAGCGTTGCGCTTCCGGGTGGTGCGTGTTGCGGCTCGGGTTGCGCCAGCCCCGCTTCAGCCCGAAGGCGATGTTCTGCGCGACCGTCAAATGCGGGAACAGGGCGTAGTCCTGGAACAGATAGGCCACGCGCCGCTCCTGCGGGCGCACATTGACGTGAGTCTCGCTGTCGAACAGGGTGCGGCCGTTGAGCACGATGCGGCCGCTGTCCGGCGTGAGCAATCCGGCGATGGCGCGCAGCGTCAGGCTTTTGCCCGCGCCGGAGGGGCCAAACAGTGCAATGCGCTTGCTTTCCGAATCGAAGGCGATATCCAGCCCGAAATGGCGGTCGGCGGAGCCGAGCTGCTTGCGTACGGTGACTTGCATGGTCATGGCGGCCTACCGGTACATTTTGCGGGTGGGCGGCATCAGCCGCCCGGCGGCCACCAGCAGCACCACGCAGGTGAGGGAGGTGACCAGCACCAGCAGGTTGGCGGTGTTGTCGTCGCCGGCCTGCACGGCTTCGTAGATGGCGACCGACAGCGTTTGCGTGCGCCCGGGCAGGTTGCCCGCCACCATCAGCGTGGCGCCGAACTCGCCCAGCGCGCGGGCAAAGGCCAGCAGCACGCCGGCGATGATGCCGCGTGACGCCAGCGGCAGCGTCACGCGAAAGAAGATGCCGGCCTCGGACGTGCCGAGCACGCGCGCGGCGTCCTCAAGCTGCGAGTCCACGCCTTCGAAGGCGGCGCGGGCCGACTTCAGCACCAGCGGGAAGGCCACGATGGTGGAGGCCAGCACCGCGCCTTGCCAGGTAAAGACCAGTTCGATGCCAAGCCGGCCGAGCCACTCGCCGAACACGCCGCGGCGCCCGACCAGCACCAGCAGGTAGTAGCCGAGCACGGTGGGCGGCAGCACCAGCGGCAGCGTGAGCAGGGCGTCGACCACGTCGCGCGCGGCCGATTGCCAGCGCGACAGTGCAAAGGCCGCGCCCACGCCCAGCACGGCATTGAGCACGGTGGCCCAGCCCGCGACTTTGAGCGACAGCGACAGCGGGACCCAGACAGCTTCCAGGGAGGTCATCAGCATAAACGCCTGCCGGCGGGGAGCCAGGCAGGCGGCAAGGTAGGTGGATTCAGGTTGGCGGCGCGCCCGGGCGCCGGGGCTGCGGGCAAGGACCAGCGATTATGGCTTGCGGCTTGCGGCTTACGGTTTGAGAAAACCATACTTGGCCAGCACCGCTTGGCCTTCTGGCGACGTCACATAGCCGAGGAATGCCGCGGCTTGCTCGGGCTGCCTGGAGTGCGAGGTGATGGCAATCGGATACGTGACCGGCTGGCGCGTCGGCACCCGCAGCGCTACCTTGACCTTGTCCGGCATGATCGCCGCATCGGTGGCGAACACGAAGCCGGCATCGACTTCGCCACGCGCCACGTAATCCAGGCTCTGGCGCACGTTTTGCGCCATCACGCCCTTGGCCGAGACCGCATCCCATACGCCCGCCGCTTCCAGCGCGCCCTTGGTATAGCGGCCCACCGGCACCGACGCCGGGTTGCCGAAGGCCACGCGCTTGAACTCGGGGCGGGCCAGGTCCTGCAGCTTGCCCGCTTCCAGCTTGCTGTCAGCCGGCAGGATCAGCGCGAGCTGGTTGGCGGCGAAATCGCGGCGCGACGCCGGCTGCACCACGCGCTCGGTCACGGCCTTGTTCATGGCGTCCTGGTCGGCCGAGGCAAACACATCGGCCGGCGCGCCATTGACGATCTGCTGCATCAGCACATCGGAGGCACCGAAGTTAAGGATCACCTTGGTCTGGGGGTGCGCGCGTTCGTAGGATTCGGCGAGCGACTTGAAGGCATTGGTCAGGCTGGCCGCGGCGGAGACCACCAGGTCTGCGCCGAAGGCGGCCGGGGCGGACAGCGCCAGGGTGGCGGACAGCACTAGGCTGGCCGCCAGCGAGGAGGCGCGTCGGGCGCCGCGCGGCTGGCGGGACTGGGCAGGCAACGGAGCGGAAATCGGGAGCATGGGCATGGCGGGGGTGGCCGGAAGCGGGTTGGATAGCAGGTGCGAGCCAGGCCGGAATATGCCCGCCAGATGTGCCCGCCAAATGCGCAATATATGACGGTATATAACGCGGCGTCAATGGCACATTGGGTCAGGACAGGGCATATCGGCGGGCCGTCCGGGTGCGCCTGCTGCCAGTGGCCCGTCGTCACAGTGGTGTAACGCGAGCGTCACTCTGCTGCCATTTGCGCTCGGGACAATGTCCGGCTCCAGGCACAACAATAAAGAAGGGAGCCACAAATGCACCGCAGTCCGACCGACGTTCTACCCGCGCGCGCCGCGCCCGCTTCGTCCCCCATCCTTGCGGTGCCCACCGCGGCCGCGCTGGGTGCCGCTATCGTGGCCACCGCGCTGCTGGCCGCCTGCGGCTCCGATGACAGCCCCGCCAGCCCCGGCACGGGCACGGGTGTCACGCCGCAGGCCGATAGCGTCTCGGCCGGTACCAAGGCCACGCTGGCCTTGCTGGAAACCACCGACCTGCACACCAATGTGCGCAGCTACGATTACTTCAAGCTGGCCGAGGACAAATCCTTCGGCTTCGAGCGCGTGGCAACCCTGATCAAGCAGGCGCGCGCCGAATTTCCCAACACGCTGCTGCTGGACAACGGCGACACCATCCAGGGCACGGCGCTGGCCGACTACCAGGCCCAGGTCAACCCGCTCAAGTGCGGCGAGACCCTGGCCATGTACAAGGTGATGAACGCGGCCAAGTTCGACGGTGGCGGCATCGGCAACCACGAGTTCAATTACGGCCTGGGCTATCTGAACCAGGTCACGGGCAACCGCTTCAACGTGGATGGCCTGCCCGACCCGACCGTGCAGACGCCGTGCGCCGGGCCGGCCTTCCCGCAGGTGCTGGCCAACGTGTACAGCGTGCGCACGCGCGCGCCGCTGTTCCAGCCGTACACCATCATCACCCGCCAGATCACCGCCACGGGGCCCGACGGCAAGGTCGTCACGGTGCCGGTCAAGGTCGGCATCATCGGATTCACCCCGCCCGCGATCATGAGCTGGGACAAGCGCTGGCTCGACGGCAAGGTCTACACCGAGGGCGTGAAGGAAACCGCCGAGAAGTTCGTGCCGGAGATGCGCGCCAAGGGCGCCGACCTGGTGGTGGTGATCTCGCACGGCGGGCTCGATGCCTCCGCCTACTCGCCCACCATGGAGAACGGCAGCTGGCACCTGTCCAAGGTGGCCGGCGTGGACGCCATGCTGATCGGCCACTCGCACCAGGTCTTCCCCGATGCCACCAGCACGGTAGCGCAGTTCAACCTGCCAGGCGTGGACAAGGTGCGCGGCACGGTCAACGGCGTGCCTACCGTGATGGCCGACTACTGGGGCCGCCGCCTCGGCGTGATCAAGCTGCAGCTCGCGCATGATGGCAACCGCTGGGTGGTCGACAAGAGCGCTACCACGGTGCAGGCGCGCTCGATCCAGAATGCCGACAAGAGCTATGTGGCGGCCGATGCCAGCGTGGCGGCCGCGGTCGATGCGGAGCACCAGGCCACCATCGCCTACGTGAAGACCCCGATCGGCACTACCGACTACCGCATGAGCACGTACTTCGCCGATGTGGGCGATCCCGGCGCGATCCAGATCGTCAACCAGGCGCAGGCGGCCTACGTGAAGGACTACATCGCCGCCAACCTGCCGGCCCTGGCCGCGCTGCCGGTGCTGTCCGTCTCGGCGCCGTTCAAGAGCGGCTTTGGCGGCGGCAACGACTACACCGATGTGCAGTCCGGCAACCTCGCCATCAACAATGCGGCCGATCTCTACCTCTACCCCAACACCATCTACGCGGTGAAGGTGAGCGGCAGCGACGTCAAGGCCTGGCTGGAGACCGCCGCCAAGCGCTTCAACCTGATCGACCCGGCCAAGACCGCCGACCAGCCGCTCATCAGCAGCTTCCCTGGCTACAACTTCGACATGTTCACCTCGCCCGACCTGCAGTACGAGATCGACGTGACGCAGCCGGAGGGCAGCCGCATCAAGAACCTCGCATACAAGGGCGTGCCGCTCGACGCCAGCCAGCAGTTCATCGTGGCCACCAACAACTACCGCGCCAGCGGCGGCGGTAATTTCCCCGGCCTGGACGGCAGCAAGACGGTCTATGCGTCGCCGGATGCCAGCCGCGATGTGCTGATCGCCTACATCAAGAAGGCCGGYGCCATCACGCGCGCCACCAACGGCGGCGCGCGCAGCTGGCGCTTCACCAAGGTGGCCACGGCCGGCAAGGTGGTGTTTGCTTCTGCGCCAGGCCAGCTGGCGCAGGCACAGGCCGCCGGCCTCGCCAATATCGCGCTGGAGCAGGCGAGCTACGACACCACCAAGAACCTGTCGCTGTACAGCGTCGACCTCAACCAGTAAGGCGGCAATGACCACGGCACTGACCACGGCAATGAGCACGGCAACGAATACGCCAATGAAGGGAACGACGGCACCGGCATGCAGTGCGCCTGTGCGCCGCCAGGCCCGTCAGCGCCGCCTGCATCCGGTCATCGCTGCCGCGCTGGTGGCGGTCGCGGTGGCGGCAGGCTGCGTAGGCGGGGCATCGGCATGGCGCGAGCATGCCAGCGCGCGCCACGCGCAGCTTGCCCAGTGGCAGACGCTGGCCGGCTCGGCCGGCGACGAAGAGGCGCTCGCGGCGCTGCGCCAGGCGGCGCGGGCGGGGGAGGGCGCGGCCCAGGCCGCGCTTGGTGAGGCGTTATGGGCAAGCGGGGATGCGGCGGCGCATGCCGAAGGCCGGGACTGGCTGAAGCAGGCCGCCGGCGCGGGCGATGCACGCGCGCATTTCGTGCTGGGCAAGGCGGCTTTCCTCGGCGATGCGCAGCGCGCGCCCGACGCGGCGGCGGCCTGGCACCACTTCGAGCTGGCCGCCGCCGCTGGCAATACCGGGGCTGCGTACTACCTCGGCTTGCTGCACCGTGGCGGCTATGGGCGCGCACCGGACCCGGCCGCGGCCGCGCGCTGGTTCGAGCTGGCCGCCGATGCCGGCGTGCCCCAGGCGATGTTCATGCTGGCCAACGCCTATCGCGAAGCGGCGGGCGTGCCGCGCGACGAGGCCCGCGCGGTGGCGTGGTACGAGGCCGCGGCCGAGCGCGAGCATCCGGAATCGATCCAGGCGCTGGCGATGGCCTATCGGTATGGCGAGCTAGGGTTGAAGCGGGATGAGGGGAGCTTTCGGGCGCATCTGGCGGAGACAGCGCATGCGCTGAAGCATCCGGCTTTGAGTCCTTGAATCTTTGAGTCCTTGAGTCGGGGCGGACGGGGTGTTGGGGGGTGCATGCGTGCGTGTAGCCCGCTAACGCGGGGGTGCCTCTTATGGGTGGGGTTTTACTGCTTCTAGCTGCTGGCGCGGCTGTACGGGGTTGGCCGTTTTGGAACGTGTGAGATGTCACTTTTCTTTACTCGTAAAGAAAAGATGGTATGAACGCGCCCCGTCCCCGCAGTGGAGCGCGAGGTGGCGAGACGGTAGTGTGGGTCAGGTGTGGGTCAGG
>NZ_JBFRDD010000090.1:0-20161 GCF_052113425.1 Cupriavidus sp. YAF13 | reverse complement strand
GCCCCATACGGCCTTGGCACACCTTCACGGCTCGCTTCGCATCGCGCAYGGGTGTTTCCCGCCCCCAGGCGGGAAACACGGCTTGCCACAGAGGGATCAAGTTTCGATTCGGTCTAGCCGTGATTGCCGCCCCCCAGGCGGCAATCACCCACCCGCGATGCGCAGCGAGCCGTCTGCCTTTCATCTCCCGTTATGGGGCGCCTCGTCGTCGGGCGAAAAGAGCGGAAACGAGGAGGCCATGTTTGAGTGTCGCCTTAAGGCGATGCGAGTTTGGCCTCCGGCCGCTCTTTTCGTCCGGCGACGAGGGGGGGGGTCGCCCCATCCGGGTCGCTTCTTTGCCTACTTTCTTGGCGAGCGGCGTGTGTCAAGGTAATTGTCGCCTCAGCCGTTACGCTGCTTGCTTGTAATTCTCTCCGTTTTGCTGCGCTCGCTCCGGGTTCAGGTACACCGCATCCGGGAGTTCCCAGTTGCGGATGCCCGCGGTCCAACGCTGCGGATTCCGGGCGCGCGCCGCTTCATACAGCGCCTTTCTCTGCGCCAACAGTGCAGTGGCTGTGCCCTGATGCCGCTGGTTTGGCGTGACGTACTTCAGACCGCTGTGTCGGTGCTCATCGTTGTACCAACGCACGAAGCGCAGCACCCACTCCCGCGCTTGTTCCAGGCTCTCGAACGGGCGCTCCGGCCACATCGGGCAGTACTTCGCCGTACGGAACAACGCTTCGGCATAGGCGTTGTCGTTGCTCACCCTGGGCCGGCTGTAGGAGGGCACCACGCCCAGGTCATACATCGCTGCCAGCATAGTGGCCCCTTTCATGGCCTTGCCGTTGTCCGAGTGCAGTACCAGCGGACGACCTGCTGTTTGCTCCCGCAAACAGCCGTGCATCAGCAGGCGGCCTGCATCCTCCGCCGTCTGGCCCTCATGCACCTCGTTGGCGACCAGCTTGCGGCTGTAGATGTCCTTCATCATGTACCAGTAGAAGAACTTGCCCTTGACCGTGGTCGGCAGCCAGGTAATGTCCCAACACCACACCTGGTTCGGACCCGTGGCCCGGTGCGTCGTCGGCGGGCGCGTACACGGGGTTTTGCTGCGGCCGCGCCGCCGGCTTTGTCCCGCTGCATGCAGCACCCGGTAGATCGTCGATACCGATCCCACGTAGATCCCCTCATCCGCCAGCTTCGGCACGATCTGGTGCGGCGTCAGGCTCGCGTAACCCGGCCGGTTCGCCGCTCTCAGCACCGCCTGCCGTTCTGCTTCGCTGAACTTGTTGGCCGGTGCCTCGCGACGCGCTTCAGGCCGCCCGTCGGCGGGCGCTTGCCGCCAGCGCTGCAAGGTCCGCTCGGTCACACCGAGCGCCTCGCAGGCCTTCTCCTGCCGCGCCCCGGCGCTTACAGCGTCATCGATCAACTCTATGGCTTCCAAGCGATCCGGGGTGCTGATCAGTCTTCCTCGTCCCGTCCCCAGATCGCTGCGGCTTTTTTTTGCAAGACCAGCAGTGCCGCTGTCTCCGCCAGCGCCGCATTCTTGCGCTTGAGTTCGCGCTCCAGTTCCCGCACTCGCCTGCGCGCCGCTTCGTCTTCCCGCCGCTGCGCCAGCGTTCGCTTGACGGGGGCAGGCGCATTGGCCTGCTCGCACGCCTCACGCCATTGCTGAATCTGCTCCGGCTGGATGCCCTTTGCACGGCAGTACTCCGACAACTCCGCTTCACTCAGCGGCGCTGTCTCCAACACCACGCGAAACTTGTCCGCGCTGCTCCATTGATCGCTTTGCTTTCCATCACCCGGCACAATTCTTCCCGCTTCTCTCGCCATCCTGCGCCAAGTCCGCAAGGTCACTGTCGTGATCCCCGTGGCCTTGGCCAACTCCACGACCGACCGGTTCAGCGGCGGCATCATCTGCTCCACCACCCATTCCCGGTGCTCGGTTGCATATCGTGTCATCACCTATTCGCACACCGCCCTCCATTCTGCTTCACCAAGGAGACGGAGGCGATAAGTATCCTGACATGGAGGGCGAGACAAGAAAGTAGGTCGCCTCCCCGCAGGGGAGGTGAAACTGCCTTTGACTTTCAGCTTTTGCCCTTGAACTGGCAGTTAAGCCGCTGCAGTTGACGTCAAGCAGTAGCAACCGAAACCGAAGCCCCCCCTACCCCCCTAAACCCCACCTGCAAACCTCGACAAATACCTCACCCCCTCCACGGCCCGGCTCCCATACCAGGAAACCATCTCCCCATCGATCAGCAAAACCTCCTTGCCGATCTGCCGCTCCAGCGCATCAACATGTGCCTCGGTAAACCGATACGGCTCACTGGAAAGCAGGACAAGGTCAATCTCCCGCACCAGCGCGTCGCTCCACCGGAAGGTCGGATACCGCGTCTGCGGCGTATTGGGCCGGCTGCACTCCCCATCAACACAAGCCTCGGGCATGGCGTCAGCCGAAGGCCACGTCTGCCAGTTCACCAGCGCCAGCATCTGGCTGATATAGGTACCGCGCGACACCGTCATCCACGGATCCTGCCAGATCGCATACAGGACCTTGCGCGCGGGCCACTGCCGGGCACGTACCTGCGCCAGTTCGGATGCCATGGCGGCGCAGAGCGATTCCGCTTCGGCAAGGCGGCCGAAGATACCGCCAAGCAGCCGGTAGAGCGCCAGGTTGTCCTCGGGCGCACAGGGGTGGGTGACGATCACATGCGGCACAAACGCGCGGATCTCGTCCACCGTCTCGCGCCGGTTCTCGTCGATGTTGACCACTACATGGGTGGGCGCCAATGCCCGTAGCCGCCCAAGGCTGACATCCTTGGTGCCGCCCACCTTGGCAACGGCACGCACGGCTGGCTCTGGATGGATGCAAAAGCCGGTGCGCGCCACCATCAGGGGACCCAGCCCCAGGGCAAACAGCAGTTCGGTAACGGACGGCACCAGCGAGGCAATGCGCACCTCGCCCGTGGCGGGGTGGTGCAGGACGCCGGCTGCGTCCTGCCAGCTCATGGCTGCTTGTCCTGGCTCCCCTCCTGCGCGCGCGGCTTGCGCGGCGCGCGGGAGAAGATCGCGTCGTAGAGCCAGCGCGGCATCAGGTGCAGGATGGATGCGACCACGCCCATCTGCCAGGGCACCACGGCAAAGCGACGCCCTGCGGCAATAGCACGCACCGTCTTGCGGGCGAACACATCGGCGTCCATCAGGAAAGGCATGCGATAGGGGTTGTGCTCGGTCATCGGCGTGCGGATGTAGCCAGGCGCGATAGTGACCACGCGGATGCGCTCGCGGCGCTGTTCCAGGCGCAAGCTCTCCAGCAGCTTGATCACCGCGGACTTGGAGGCGCTGTAGGCACCCCCGCCTGGCAGGCCGCGCACGCCGGCTACGCTGGCAATGCCGACCAGCGTGCCGCGCCAGCCGCCGGCGCCGGGATCGCGCTCGCGCATGGGCTGCATGAAGGGCTGGAAGGTGGTGAGCACGCCGAACCAGTTGGTGTCCATCACCATGCGGAAGGCTTCGAGGTCCTCGCGCTCGCTGGCGACGGTGCCAACCGATACGCCTGCATTGGCGATCACCACATCGGGGCAACCAAAATGCTCGAGGAAGTCCTGGGCGGCGCGCTGCATGGCATCGGCATCGCGCACATCCGCGCCGTAGACGCGCACCGCATTGGGATTGGGCAGGGTGCGGGCGAATTCACGCAGCACCTCTTCGCGCCGGCCAACCAGGCCGAGGATGGCGCCCTGCGAGGCGTACTCGCGCGCCAGGGCCTGGCCGAGTCCGCTCGACGCGCCGGTAAGGAAGACTTTCTGTGCTCGCATCGGGAGGGTCCAGGGGTAAGCGCAACATGGTTCATGCCGACCGACCCGCCCTGGCGCGCGCCGGACGCCGCTGCGCCTCGCCGGCGCCGGCGGTGCCGGTCGACCGCTGGTGGCCATCGGCCGGCTCGCGCGTGGCGAGCCCAAAGGCCGTTGGCCGCAGCCCGGGAATTACATTTTCTTGTCGCGCACCTGGCCGACCAGGTAATCCATGGTCTGGATGGCCGTGCCCTTGGTGCCGGCGATGGACGGCGAGGTCACGTACTTGCCCTGCACCACGATGGTCGGCACGCCGTCGACCTTGTAGGCGTCGGCGATCTTGTTGGCACGTTGCGAGTTGGTGGTCACCGAGAACGAGTTGTAAGCATCGAGGAAGGCCTTGCGGTCGATGCCGTTCTTGGCCATGAAGTCGGCGATTTCGTTCGGGTCCAGCATGCGCTTGCGGTCGACGTGGATGGCGTTGAAGACCTTGGTGTGCATGGCGTCCAGCTTGCCGATGGCTTCCAGCGCGTAGAAGATCTTGGTGTGCGGCAGCAGGTCGTCGCGGAAGGCAACCGGCACGCGCTTGAACACCACATCCTTGCCCTGCTTGCCTACCCAGGCTTCCAGCTCAGGCTCGAAGTCAAAGCAGTGCGGGCAGCCGTACCAGAAGAACTCGGTGACTTCGATCTTGCCCGGCGCGACGGGCTGCGGTGCTTTCAGGACCTGGTATTCCTTGCCCGAGGTGGGCGCGGCTGCCTGGGCGGGCGCGGTCATCAGGAAACCGGTCACAGCGACCAGCGTGGCAAACAAGGTGGCGAGTTTCTTCATGTGGCGCGGCTTTCGAGAATGGGCAATGAGCGTATGACAGCGGCGGGGCAATCCGGTTCAGCGGATCGCCCCGGGTTACCGTTACTGCTTGTTACTGCTTGGTAAAGCGGATGACCGAAGCCTCGAAGCCCGACGCCTGCAGCCGGTCGCGCGAACGGTTCATGTCGTCGATCTTGTTGAACGGCCCCAGGCGCACGCGATAGAGCTTGACGCCGTTGACATCGCGCTCGGTCACCTTGGCTTCGAACCCCTGCATGGCCAGGTTGGCCTTCTGGCGGTCGGCGTCGTCCTGCGAGCGGAAGGCGCCTACCTGCAGCAGGTAGCCTACCTTGTTGGCATCGGCCTGGGCGATCTCGGCGATCGGGTCGGCGACAGGCTTCTCGGCCGGCTTTTCGGCAGGCTTTTCCGCCGGCTTCTGCGCGGTCTTGTCGGCCGGCTTCTCGGCGGCGGGCCGATCGGCGGGCTTGTCCGCGGGTTTCTCGGCGGAGGGCTTGTCGGCTGGCCGGGTGACGGCTACCGGCGGCTGGCGCTCGGGCGGCTTCACCGTGGTCGGCGCCGGGCCGGACGGCTGCTCGGGCTCAGCGGCGGACCCAACCGGCTTGGCCGGCGTCTTGCTCCACAGCGGCTTGTTGGGATCGCTTGGCGCTTCCTGCGCCGGAGCGGGCAGGTTGCTGACCACATTGCCGGGCTCGGCCGGCTTCTGCGCGCCCTTTTGCTGGAATGGCGCCGGCGACTTGGTGATGTACAGGGCGACCACTACCGCGATCGCCAGGCCGACGATCAGGCCCAGCACCAGTCCCAGGAACGTACCTCCGCGCTGCGGGGCGCGGCTGGCATTGCGCGGGGTGCGCTTGCGTTGCTGTTGCATGAATTCCTCTAGCGTGATGGCGCGATTATAGAGCCTGCGCCGATCCCGGCATCACTGTCTGTGGTCAGGGCGATACGGATAAGGCGCGTCATGAAGGGGGGCTTGCCCCCTTTCACGACGCCGGCCTGGCTTACATGCGCTGCGGCGCCGAGACGCCGATGACGGCCAGCCCATTGCGCAGCACCTGGCGGGTGGCGGCCAGCATCGCCAGGCGAGCCAGCTTGACCGTCTCGTCGTCCACCAGCACGCGGTCGGAGTTGTAGAACGCGTGGAAATCGCCCGCCAGGTCCCGCAGGTAGAAGGCGACCGCATGCGGCGCCAGTTCACCCGCCGCTGCCGCCAGCATGTCCGGGAAATCGGCCAGGCGCTGGCCCAGCGCGAGCGCCTGCGGGGTAGCGTCGGCGCCGGTCACGGGGGCCAGGTCGGTGCCGGCCAGGGCAGGCAGCTTGGCCTCCCAGTCCGCGCCGCCCCAGGATTCGAAGATCGAGCAGATGCGGGCATGGGCGTACTGCACGTAATACACCGGGTTCTCGTCGTTCTGCTTGAGGGCCAGGTCGACGTCGAAGATGAATTCCGTATCGGCCTTGCGCGACAGCAGGAAAAAGCGCACCGCGTCGCGCCCGCGGGTGAAGTGCTCGGGCCAGTCGGCCACGCCGGCTTCCAGGCAGCCGCGGATGGTCTCGCCGCCTTCCGCGCCGTTACTCCACTCGATCAGGTCGCGCACGGTCACGTAGGAACCGGCGCGCTTGGAGATCTTGACCTCCTCGCCGTTCTTCATGACGGTGACCATCTTGTGCAGGATGTAGTCGGGGTAGCCTTTGGGGATGCCGATGTCCAGCCCCTGCAGGCCGGCGCGCACGCGGGCGATGGTGCCGTGGTGGTCGCTGCCCTGCACGTTGATGACCTTGGCGAAGCCGCGCTCCCACTTGCTGGTGTGGTAGGCCACGTCCGGCACGAAGTAGGTATAGGTGCCGTCGGTCTTGCGCATGACGCGGTCCTTGTCATCGCCTTCGTCGGTGGTGCGCAGCCACAGGGCGCCTTCGTTCTCGTAGGTCTTGCCCTTGGCCACCAGCGACTGCACCGCGGCCTCGACGCGGCCATCGCTGTACAGCGAGGACTCCAGGTAGTAGCGGTCGAACTTGACGCCGAAGGCGCGCAGGTCGATGTCCTGCTCGTTGCGCAGGTAGGCCACGGCGAACTTGCGGATCGACTCGATGTCTTCGACGTTGCCGGAGGCCGTCACGGCGTCGCCGTCGGAGGCGCGCACGGTCTTGCCGGCCAGGAAATCGGCAGCGATGTCGGCGATGTAGTCGCCGTTGTAGGCCGACTCCGGCCACGCGGCATCGCCCGGCTTGACGCCGCGGGCGCGCGCCTGCACCGATACGGCCAGGGTCTGGATCTGCACGCCGGCGTCGTTGTAGTAGAACTCGCGATGCACGGCAAAACCCTGCCAGTCCAGCAGGTTGGCCAGCGCGTCGCCCAGTGCCGCCTGGCGGCCGTGGCCGACGTGCAGCGGGCCGGTCGGGTTGGCGGAGACGAACTCGACCAGCACCTTGCCGTGCACGCCCTGCGCCTTGGCGCCGTAGCGGTTGCCCTGCTCCAGCACCGCGCGCAGCACATCGGCCTTGGCAGCCGGCGTCAGGCGCAGGTTGATAAAGCCGGGGCCGGCGATTTCCAGGCCGGCCACCAGCCCTGCGGTACGCGCGTCGGCCTTGACTGCATCGACGATCTGCTGGGCCAGCTCCCGCGGGTTGCGCTTGAGCGCGCGGGCAACCTGCATGGCGAGATTGCAGGCCAGGTCGCCGTGGGCGGCGACCTTCGGACGCTCGAAGACGGCGTCGGGCAGGGCGGCGTCGGCCGGGGCGATTGCGCGCACCGCGTCATTGAACGCAGCGGCAAGATTGGTGGTCTGAACTGGCAGCATGGATGTCGTGGCCCTGAGGCGGTTGTCTGGTGCCATCGCGGCGGTTCTGCCGCGGCGGCACCGTCACGGGCGGCATGTGGAGGCCGCGCCGCGTGGCAGGCAATGAATTGCAGAACGCAGAATTTTATCAGGTGCTATGCTGACATCATGCAGCAAGCCCAAAACCGGCCGTTGCGAGCCCCCTGCCCGGTCCCGGGACAGGCCGCGCGGCCATGGTTTTCGCCCATGTATTTCGCTGTACGCCAAGGAAAGGAAATATCATGCTGATCACCTTCAAATCCCACGCGTCGCAGGACCTCATCATGATGAGAGACCTTGCCGTGACGCTCCTGGGGATTATCGGCAAGCACCTGGGGGAGCGCGGGGTGATCACCACCGAGGAACTGCCACGCTGCATCCATATACTGGAAGCCGCTGTGACGGACGCCAAGAAGGTGCACCCTGCCGTATCGTCGGTCCACCCCGGCAAGAATGACGATGACAACGAGGAAGAGCCCCTGCACCTGGGCCAGCGCGCCTACCCCTTCCTCGACATGCTGCGCGCATCCCAGCGCGAGAACACCGAGGTGATGTGGGGCGTGTAGGCAGCGCGCCGAATCCCCCATAGATAGAAAACAAGGTGGCCGGCGCCAGCCGGCCGCCTTGCCGACCCCTTCCGATCCCTCGCTTTTCGCTCCCTGCTTCTTGTCGCGCTTCCGGCTCGCTTCCGGCCCGCCTGGATTCCCCCCCTGCCTGCTCGCACTTCCGGCAAAAAAGAATGCCCGGCCGATGTTTCTGGCCGGGCGTGCCGGATCAGGGAGGGGATCCGGAAGGGGAAATATCTGTGTTTCAGGGTGCGGCCAACGTCACCTGCGCGGCGCATGCAGCACTGCCGGCAAGGCTGGCGCCGTAGCGCTAGCCCTTGCCCAGCATGTCCGCGAACTTGTCGGCGTGCCTCGGTCAATCGCCGCGGGCGCGTCCGCTGGCCGCCAGCAGCAAGGCGACGAAAGCGCCGGCCGCCGCCGCGATGCCAAGCGCCTTCAACGGCGACTCCACCACGCGTTGCTGCACGCCATGCACGGCGTAGCCGACACGTTCGCGGGCACGGCTCTTGAGTTGGTCGGCCAGCGCGTGAGAGCGGTCGTGCAACCGGCGCCCGGCTTGCACTGCCTCGGACGAACCTTCGCGCCCCAGCACTTCCAAGGTTTGCTCGAGCTGGGCGATCAGTGCGCCGACCTCGCCGGCCACGGGCCCCGTGGCTTCGCGGGCGGCGCCGCGCGTATCGCGTGCGGCATGCCGGATCTGTCGCACCGTGCTTTCGGCACGATCAGCCAGGTGATTCACTTCTTTTCGGATCCTCGGATTGTTGGTCAGCATTGGCTTACCTCCGTTTCGTCTGATGACGCGCTGTGACTGGGTTCGTGCTAACTGCCGGGGCGCGCTGCGTGGATCGAGTGCGGCGGCCCTGCCGACCGCCGCGCTCTCGCCTGGCACCTAGCGCCTGACCAGGCCGATCACAAACGTCACCAGCGCAACCACCAGGAAGATGAAGAACAGGATCTTGGCGATCTCGACCGCCCCTGCCGCGATGCCGCCAAAGCCGAATACCGCGGCGATCAGGGCGATGACAAAAAATACGACTGCGTAGTGCAACATGGTGATGGCTCCCTAAGTGGATTGGGCTGCCGCGCCAGCAGGCGCGCGCTTGGCAAGTGACAGCGGCTGGCGATTAGCGATTAGCGATCGGTGATTGCGATTGGCTATTTCACCGCCTTGAACACGGTCACGCCCAGGACAAGGAACAGCACGAACAGCACCAGGAAGATGAAGAACAGGATCTTGGCAATGCCGGCCGCACCGGCAGCAATCCCTGTGAACCCCAGCAAGCCGGCGACCACGGAAACCACTGCAAGAATCAGCGCCCATTTCAGCATTGGCGTTCTCCCTCGTTCTTCCCGAGCTGGCTTGACGCAGGGTGCGCAAGCTCATGGAACCATGGTAGAAAGCAGACCTCCGCCCGGACACCGCAGCCGCACCGATTCGCTTGTCAGCCAATTCCTACAGTCCAAGCGCCGGCGCGGCCTCGTAGGCCGCACCGGAGACACGGCGGGTTGACCGCAGACAGTCGATGTGCTTCCATCGTCGCAGACAAGGTGCAGGCCAGGCGCGGGAGACGCCGCGCCGGCCAGGCGCCCGACTTCGGGAAACGAACATGTTCAAGCAGTCACTGCTGCGCTCGACCTTGCTTCTGGCGGGCGGCATCGTGCTTACCGTGGTGGTGCTGATCGCCTCCGAGGCAGGCAATATCCGCTTGCGCCAGGGCTATACGCAAGTCATCCAGTCGCAGCAGGTGCAGGGCCAGATCAACGCCCTGCTCGGCGAGCTGGTCACTGCCGAAGCCGGCCAGCGTGGCTTCCTGCTGACCGGCAAGGAAAGCTACCTTCAGCCGTACTACAAGGCCGTGCCGCGCATCAATGCGCTGATGAGCGCGCTGCGCAACCGCTACGCGGACGACCCCGAGGCGCTCAAGCTGTTCACCGAGGCCTCCACCGCCGTCAGCCGCAAGCTCACCGAGATGGACCTGACACTGCTCTACGGCAAGCGCGACGTGGAAGTGGCGCTCGACCTGGTGCGCACGGACTTCGGCAAACAGACGATGGACAACGCGCGGCGCGGGCTGGAAGCCTTGCTGCAACGCGAGGCCAAATCGGTGTCGCAGAGCCTGGAGTACGCCGACCGCGACCTTGCTCTGTCGCGCTACGGCATCGGCCTGCTGACCGCCATCAATATCGTGCTGCTGATTGTGGTGGGCTTGCAGCATTCGCGCCGCATGGCGGTATCGGAAGCCGCACGCAGCGAGCTAGAGGAGGAAAGCGCGCGCCTGGACAGCATGGTGCGCTCGCGCACCCGCCAGCTATCGGCGCTGGCATCCCACCTGCAGCGCGTGACCGAGGACGAGAAGACGCGGCTGGCGCGCGAGCTGCACGACGAGCTGGGCGCCATCCTGACGGCCACCAAGCTCGATATGCACTGGGTGCGCCGCCGCGTCCAGGACACCCACCCGGATGTGGCGGAAAAGCTCACCCGCGTGATGCTGCATGTGGACCAGGGGATCCAGATCAAGCGGCGCCTGATCGAGGACCTGCGGCCCACCGTGCTGCTCAACCTGGGCCTGAAGGAAGCCATCGGCCAGCTGGTGGAGGAAGTGGCGGCGCGCAACCAGTGGGAGGCGGATGTGCAGCTGGCAGAGGCGGTGCCGCCGCTGCGCGACGACGCGGCCATCGCCCTATACCGCATCGTGCAGGAGTCGCTCACCAACGCCAGCAAGTACGCCGAAGCGCAGCGCGTGTCCATCCAGCTCGATTGCGCCGACGGCGTGCTCTCGCTGGCAATCAGCGACAACGGGCGCGGGCTGCCGGCGGATTTCGAATCGCAGCGCTCGGTGGGGCACCATGGCCTGCTGGGGATGGAGCAGCGCGTGGTCGCGCTGGGCGGCACGCTGGAGCTCCGGTCGGAACCCGGTGCCGGCGTCACCATCCAGGTGGTGGTGCCGCTCACCGATGCCATCGTGGCGCCGCCGCGCGACGATGAGGAGGAGCTCGACGGCATGGGCGACCCCGGCGAGCGGCCGCAGGACGCGCCCACCGGCACGCCGCCGGCCAGCTAGTCGGCCAGCCGAGCAGTAAAAAATGGAAAAGGGGCTCCGCGGAGCCCCTTTTCCATTCCTCTTGCCCGGTAGCCATGCACACGGCACGGCGGCTGGCACCTTACATCTTCTGCTTGGTGCTCTCGGCGGCGCCTTGCACCTTCTCGCCGCCCTTCTCGATGTCCTTGCCGGCACCGGCCATCGTATTGCAACCGGTCACCAGGACCACACCTGCCAGGGCACACAGCGCCATCAGCTTTCTCATGATTCTCTCCTTGCTCTAGGTTGACGCGGCATGGCCGCGCTTGGAACGGCTGGTATTGCCGATACGGTCGATCAGGTCGATATGGCTGATCTGGCTGATCTGGCTGATCTGGCTGATATGGATTCAGCCACCTGCCTGCGCGTACTCCTCGATCACCCGGAACACCTGCTCGAGCTCGAGCGACTTGTCAAAGAAATAGTCCGCGCCGGCCTCGGCGCACTGCCGCCGGTATGTAGGCACCTGGGCATGATTGGTGTAAACGATGCGGATGCCCGACACCTCTTTCCTCTGCAAGGCGCGCAGCACGTTGATCCCGTTGCCCTGGCGCAACTGCAGGTCGACGATGACGACCTCGTACTTGCCCGCCTCATAGAGGCGCAGCGCCGCGCTTTCGGTATCCGCCCAATCCACGACTTCGATAAACGGAAACGCGTTCAGGTATTCAAGCAACATACCCCGCAATACCGCTGAGTCCTCGATTAGCAGGACCCGCAGCGCGCGATACGAGGGGGCCGCAGCTTGATCCAACATGGTTCCATGGTAGCAATGGCGTGTAGGGAGAGACCATCGGCGTCCGTCCTACAGCAGCGTCTGGCAAATGTGGCAGAGTGCCGTGTAATGCGCCTTGCCTTTGCGGCGCCTACTCCACCAGACCGTTCTTGATCGCGTAGTAGGTCAGGTCGGCATTGGTCTTCATGCCCATCTTCTCCAGGATGCGCGAGCGATAGGTGCTGACCGTCTTGACGCTCAGGAACAGCTCCTCGGCGATCACCGAGACCGACTGCCCGCGCGAGAGCTTGCAGAAGATCTGGAACTCGCGCTTGGACAAGGTCTGGTGCAGCGGCTGGTTGGTGGGCTTGTCAAGCCCGCCGATAAGCAGGTCCGCCACGTTGGCGCTGACGTAGCGCCGGCCCTGGGCCACGGTTCGGATGGCCTTGACGAGATCGTCGGGCGCGCTTTCCTTGGTCAGGTAGCCGGAAGCGCCCGCGCGGATCAGGTTGATGGCGTACTGCTCTTCCGGGTAAGTGGAGAGGATCAGCACCGGCAGCTCGGGATGGCGCTGGCGCAGCAGCTTGAGCACGTCGATGCCGTTGCGGTCGGGCATCGAGATATCGAGCACCACCACATCGAACTCGAGCTCACGCAGCCGTATCATGACTTCGTCGCCGCTGGCTGCCTCGCCCTCCACCCGGATATCGGGCTCGTCGGAAATAAACTGCCGCAGGCCGGCGCGCACGATCTGGTGGTCGTCGGCGATCAAAACGCGAATCATGATGTCTCCCTGGGCATGGGTGCACCAGCGCTCAGGAGCGGCCGGGCTAGTGCATTGTAGTGCTTACAAAACCGCCCGACCGTCGGCGCAAAACTGACAGGCTCCCAGCTGGCCGCGCCAATGAGAAAGGGACGGGGTGAACCCGTCCCTGTGTTCCAGCATGCCAGACTTGCCGTCCTGGCCAGCCTTATTGGACCTTGGTCGCCGCGCCGGCTTCAGCGGCCGCGCCAGTGTCGGTTGCTGCCTCGCCCTTCTTGGCCTTGGCGTGGCTGGTGTGCTTCTTGGTCTTGGCGGTCGACTTGGCGTGCGTGTCGGCGTCGGCGCCAGCCTTGGCATCCACGCCCTTGTCGGCGCTGGCCGAAGCGCCCAGGCCAGCGTTTGCACCCGCGCTGGCGGCTGCACCCTTGTCGGCGGGCGCGCTGATCGCGGGCGCCGCCATGGCGCCGTTGACGCCAGCCTTCGCATCAACGCCAGTTCCTTGTGCCATGGCCAGCGAGGAAGCGGCAGCGATCGAGAGTGCGGAAAGGGAGATCAGCAGTTTGTTCATGGAGAGGCTCCTAGCAGTTTGCGCCGCTGCGAAACATTCGCTGCGGTGTTCACTTGATGTGAGCCCTCAGTCTAGGGACGCAGTGCCGCGCGGTCTGTTAGGAGATGTAATGCCTTGTAAGGAGTAGTGAAGAACTTACAAAGGCACATGGATGCGCTTAAAGAGGCTTTTTCCTGCTTGCCCAATGGCTTGCGATGGCACAGCGGCGCAAAACGCCGCCGCGCCGGCACGCAAGCGGTTACAGGTTTGGTGCGAGCGCGCGCTCCAGCACGCTGCGTTCTTCGCCGCGGCGCGCCACCATATCGTCCAGCTGGTCCTCGCCGATCTTGCCGACCGAGAAATACGTCGACTCCGGATGTGCAAGGTAGAAGCCGCTCACCGATGCGGCTGGCGTCATTGCCAGCGAGTCGGTGATGCCCATGCCGATCTCGGCGGCGTTGAGGAACTCGAACATCGGCGCCTTGACCGTATGCTCCGGGCAGGCCGGATAGCCCGGCGCCGGACGGATGCCGCGATAGGTCTCGGCGATCAGTTGTTCGTTGGTCAGCACTTCGCCGGCGTCGTAGCCCCACAGGTCGCGGCGCACGCGCTCGTGCAGGCATTCGGCAAAGGCTTCGGCCAGGCGGTCGGCCAGCGACTTCAGCATGATCGCGCTGTAGTCGTCATGGTCGGCCTCGAACTGGGCTTCCTTCTTGTCCACGCCGATGCCGGCGGTGACCGCGAACACGCCGATGTAGTCAGCGATGCCGCTGTCCTTGGGCGCGACGAAGTCGGCCAGGCAGCGGTTGGGGCGCATCACGCCATCGATCACCGGGCGCTCGCTTTGCTGGCGCAGGTTGTGCCAGGTCAGCGCGACCTTGCTGCGGGTCTCGTCGGTGTAGATCTCGATATCGTCGTGGTTGACGGCGTTGGCCGGCAGCAGGGCCAGCACACCGTTGGCCGTCAGCCAGCGGCCCTGGATCAGGCGCGACAACATGGCCTTGCCGTCCGAGAACACGCGGCGGGCGGATTCGCCGACGATCTCGTCATTGAGGATGTCGGGGAATTTGCCGGCCAGGTCCCAGGTCTGGAAGAACGGGGCCCAGTCGATATAGTTGGCGAGCTCCGTCAGGTCGTAGTTGCGGAAGATGCGCCGGCCGATGAATTTCGGCCTGGGTGGCACGTAGGCGCTCCAGTCCACCGGCGTCTTGTTGGCGCGGGCCTTCGCCAGCGACACCATCGGCGTGGCCTTCTTGTTGGCGTGCTGGTGGCGGATACGTTCGTAGTCGGTCTTCAGCTCGTCCAGGTACCTGGCCGCGCCATCGTCGGACAACAAGCTGGACGCCACGCTGACAGAGCGCGAGGCGTCCGGCACGTAGACCACCGGGCCTTCGTAGTGCGGCGCGATCTTGACCGCGGTGTGCACGCGCGAGGTGGTGGCGCCGCCGATCAGCAGCGGGATCTTCTTGATGCGGAAGTAGTCGTCGCGCTGCATCTCGGAGGCGACGTAGGCCATTTCCTCGAGCGACGGCGTGATCAGCCCGGACAGGCCGACGATGTCCGCGCCCTCGACCTTGGCACGCGCCAGGATCTCGTTGCACGGGACCATCACGCCCATGTTGACCACCTCGAAGTTATTGCACTGGAGCACCACCGAGACGATGTTCTTGCCGATGTCGTGCACGTCGCCCTTGACGGTGGCGATGACGATCTTGCCGCGTGCCTTGACGTCGCCGCCGGCCTCGGCCAGCAGCCGCTTTTCTTCCTCGATGTAGGGCAACAGGTGAGCCACGGCCTGCTTCATCACGCGAGCGCTCTTGACCACCTGCGGCAGGAACATCTTGCCGGCGCCGAACAGGTCGCCCACGATATTCATGCCGTCCATCAGCGGGCCTTCGATCACCTCGATCGTGCGGCCGCCGCGTGCCTCCACCTGCTGGCGCACTTCCTCGGTGTCCTCCACGATGAAGGTGGTCAGGCCATGCACCAGCGCGTGCGACAAGCGGTCGGCCACCGGCACCGGGTTCTCCGGGGTGCCGCGCCACAGCAGGTTTTCTTCTTTCTTCGCGCCGCCGCCCTTGTAGCGGTCGGCGATCTCCAGCAGGCGGTCGGTGCTGTCCTCGCGGCGGTTGAGCACCACGTCTTCCACGCGCTCGCGCAGCTCGGCGTCGAGCTGGTCGTACACGCCGAGCTGGCCGGCGTTGACGATGCCCATGTCCATGCCCGCCTTGATGGCGTGGTACAGGAACACGGTGTGGATGGCCTCGCGCACCGCGTCGTTGCCACGGAACGAGAACGACACGTTGGACACGCCGCCGCTGACCTTGGCGTACGGCAGGTTCTGCTTGATCCAGGCGGTGGCTTCGATGAAGTCCACCGCGTAATTGTTGTGCTCCTCGATGCCGGTCGCCACCGCGAAGATGTTCGGGTCGAAGATGATGTCTTCGGGCGGGAAGCCGACTTCATTGACCAGGATGTCGTAGCTGCGCTTGCAGATCTCGGTCTTGCGGGCAAAGGTGTCAGCCTGGCCCTGCTCGTCGAAGGCCATCACCACGGACGCAGCGCCGTAGCGGCGGATCAGTTCGGCGTGATGGCGGAACTGTTCCTCGCCTTCCTTGAGCGAGATCGAGTTGACCACGGGCTTGCCCTGCACGCACTTCAGGCCGGCCTCGATCACTTCCCACTTGGACGAGTCCAGCATGATGGGCACGCGCGCGATATCGGGCTCGGAGGCGATCAGGTTGAGGAACCTCACCATGGCCGCCTTGGAGTCCAGCATGGCTTCGTCCATGTTGATGTCGATGATCTGCGCGCCGTTCTCGACCTGCTGGCGGGCCACCACCAGCGCATCGTCGAACTGGCCGTTCAGGATCATGCGGGCGAAGGCCTTGGAGCCGGTGACGTTGGTGCGCTCGCCGACGTTGACGAAGAGCGTGTCTTCATCGATGGTGAAAGGCTCGAGGCCGGACAGGCGCATCGGACGCGGCGGCAGGGTATCGTTGGTCATGGTTTGATCTTGTTTCCGTGGGCTCGCGATGCGAATTCAGGCGGCGTCGCGGTACTGGCCGGGCCAGGCGCGCGGCTTCTTGCTGGCCACGCGCGCGGCGATGGCGGCGATGTGCTCGGGCGTGGTGCCGCAGCAGCCGCCCACCAGGTTCACCAGGCCGGACGCGGCGAACTCCTCCACCAGCGACGACGTGACCTCCGGGGTTTCGTCGAAGCCGGTATCGCTCATCGGGTTAGGCAGGCCGGCGTTCGGATAGCACGACACTGCCGCGTCGCAGATCTTGGCCAGCTCGGCAATGTAGGGGCGCATCAGCGTGGCGCCGAGCGCACAGTTCAGGCCGAAGGTGATCGGCCGGGCGTGGCGCAGGCTGTTCCAGAAGGCTTCCACCGTCTGGCCGGAGAGAATGCGCCCGGAGGCGTCGGTGACCGTGCCGGAGATCATCACCGGCAGGCGCTCGCCGGTGTCCTCGAACAGTTGGTCGATGGCGAACAGCGCGGCCTTGGCATTGAGCGTATCGAAGATGGTTTCCACCAGGAACACGTCGGCACCACCTTCCAGCAAGCCCTTGCCCTGCTCGTAGTACGAATGGCGCAGCTCTTCGAAGGTCACGTTGCGCGCGCCCGGGTCGTTCACGTCCGGCGAGATGCTCGCGGTCTTGGGCGTGGGGCCGAAGGCGCCGGCCACAAAGCGCGGCTTGTCGGGCGTGCTGTATTTGTCGCAGGCCTCGCGCGCCAGCCGGGCGGCAACGACGTTCATCTCGTACGCCAGGTCCGCCATCTTGTAGTCTTCCTGGGCCACGCCCGTCGCACCAAATGTATTGGTCTCGATCAGGTCGGCGCCGGCGGCCAGGTATTGCTCGTGGATCTCGCTGATGACCTGCGGGCGGCTCAGCAGCAGCAGCTCGTTATTGCCCTTGACGTCGACATGGTGCCCGGCGAAGCGCTCGCCGCGGTAATCTGCCTCGGTCAGCTTGTAGCGCTGGATCATGGTGCCCATGGCGCCATCCAGGATCAGGATGCGCTCGCGCAGCAGGGCCGGCAGGTTGGCCGCCCGGGTGTAGGGGCGCGCGGGAGGAAGCGAGGCGGAACGTGGGGCGGCGCTCATGTGGGGCTCGACAGCAAGAGAAAAGACTGCGATTTTATCAGTTACATCAATGGTTTGCGGAATAACGGCGGCATCCGGGCGGTGCAGCCAACGGCGCTCGCGGGTTGCCGCGCGGCACCGCCCGGCCCTACACTGGGGCACATTCGCCCTTGTTCCCATTAACGGAAAGCCTTGCCCATGCAACACCTCAGCCCCGGCGACGCGCAAACGCTCCTCAGCGAGTCACCCGATGCGCTCTTCATCGATTGCCGCAGCGAAATGGAGTACCTCTTTGTCGGGCACCCCAAGGGGGCGCACAACGTGCCCTGGAACGATGGTCCCGACTGGGAGGTGAACCCGCATTTCGTGCAGTCGGTGAAAAAGCTCGCTGGCCAGGCATCGGCGCGCCCGGTGCTGCTGATCTGCCGCAGCGGCAACCGCTCGACGGCCGCCGCGCGGGCCCTGGAGGGTGCCGGGTTCTCTACCGTCTACAACGTGCTGCATGGCTTCGAGGGCGACCTCGACGCCGAGCGCCACCGCAATACGCTCAACGGCTGGCGCCATGCCGGGCTGCCCTGGGAACAGTATTAACAGTATTGAATGACCGGAAGCTGGCCGGGAACAGAGGCCGGGAACAGATACTGAATGCACGATGCCTGAAAGCAGGAAGCCCGCGCGATGCGCGGGCTTCTTGCTATTTCCTCTATGGCTTGGCTTGCCAGCCCGTCACGCGACGGAACGCTGGCAAAGGCAACCGCGGAGCCTAGTGCATCACTAGCGGGTGAATCATCACTGTATCGAACTTGCCAAGGAAATCATCCACCTCTTCCACCGACGGCTCGCTTTCGATCAGACGCGTCACGTCCGCGCGAAAGCTCTCGGCCATCTGGCCACCGAGGAAAATCTCGCGTTTCAGGTTCTTGTCCACGATTTCATAGCCGCCAGAGGCAAGAGGCGCATGCTCGACATCCGCACCAAACTCGACAATGCAGTAATTGTCGCTGTTGTAGATCATTTGCATGGCATACCTCCTGGCTGTCATGGGTCAAGCGGGGGGCGACGGATTATTTCGATAACCGGCACACTGGCCGGTTGCCCTCCGCGATTTCACCTCCAAGCTGAGGGTGTTTGCCGTGTTTTCAAGTTCTGCTTCGACAAACCGCAGGTATTAAGCGTTCCCTCACTACATTGGGCAACGGCCATCCCAGCAAGTTCTTGAGTTTGGTGGGAAAGCCATCGCCCGCCGTTCTGCCTAGCTCTGCCTTGAGCGCCAAGGTTCGTCTCAGGGTACATCGCACTGCGCGCCGCAAGCCGCATTGCCAAGAAAAGCGTCCAGCACGCAATGAAAGCGGGCCGCCTGCTCGATATGGGCAAGGTGCGCGGCGTGAGGCAGGATTTCGAGCCGGGCACCGGGAATGGCGGCGGCTATCTCGCGTGCCATCGCCGGCGGCGCCCCCAGGTCCTCCTCGCCGGCCACGACCAGAGTAGGACAATGAATCCGCGAAATCGCCCCGGCCAGGTCAAATGCCATGATGGCCTGGCTGGTGCCGACGTAGCCGTGCACGGGCGTGGCCAGCAGCATCTCGCGCACGCGGGCCACCTCCTGCGGATGCGCACCGCCAAATGCCGCGCTGAACCAGCGCTGCATGGTGCTGTCGGCAACGCCCGCCATGCCGTGCGCTTCCACATGCCCGATGCGCTCATGCCACATCGGGTGGCCACCCAGCGGCGTGCGGTTGACGGTCGCGACCAGGGTCAGCGACAGCAAACGCTCGGGATGGCGCACGGCCGCGGTCTGGGCGATCATGCCGCCCACCGAGACCCCGACGAAATGCGCGGCCGGCACCTCCAGCACATCCATCAGGCAGGCCACATCGTCGGCCAGGCGGATCATCGAGTAGGCGCCGATCGGCGCATCGCTCTGGCCGTGCCCGCGCAGGTCGTAGCGCAGCACGCGATAGCGCGGCGCCAGGTGGCGCGCCGTGGCATCCCACAAGGTGTGATTGGCGCCCAGCGCATGCGCCAGGACCACCCAGGGGCCGTCGCCCCCGTCAATGCGCACTTGCAGGCTGATATCGCCCACGCGCACGCGGCGGGTCTCGGATGGTGGCAGGGTGGCGCTCATGACGGGTCTCCGGTTGTTGGTGAAAACACGGTGAACCACAGCGGCGGCCGATGCCGCGGCTTGCGGACGGCTTGCGGACGGGCCTGGCTTGCGGACGGGCCTAAGCCGGACGTGAGACGGTCTGAAGACAGCTTGCAGGCTCAGCGCAGCGGTTCGCTGTCGCGATAAACAAGCTCGATCTGCGTGCCGTCGGGCTCCGTCTGCTGCAGCTTCACTGGCATCCACTGCAGCGACTGCGCCAGCCACACTTCCACGCGCCGGCGATCATTGGCATGGCGCGGCAGCCGCACGAAATGCTTGGCCCGCACCGCGCCATGGCCGGTATCCACGTCCTCTTCCCCCACATACTGCACCTGCATGGGCTCCAGGTCACGCGTATCCGCCACTTCGAAGGTCTCCGTCACGCCCGGCGTGGCGTAGCGCTGCGGATTGCCCCGCACCAGCCCCACCAGTTGCAGGAACACGCTGAAACGGTCCTGGCCCGCGGCCGGCAACGGCTCCTGCTTGCCGCGCCCCTCGAAGACGAGCGTGCCGGCAGCGCGATCGAAGCGAGCCGCCTCGACGCGGTTACGGCGGCTCTCCTCATAGCGCTCGGGCGCGAGGCCGCGCTCGTTGAGCGCGCCGGTGCTGTGAAAGGCGAAGCGGAACCACAACACCCGTGTCTCCACTGCAAGCTGGTAGTGCGCGCCATCTTGCTGCCAGCGGATCAGGCCATCCGGGTTCTGCACGCCATTGACGAAGCTGGCGTAGTGCAGCAGCGTGGAGGGGGGCGCCGAGTAGCGGACGTTGTCAGGAGGCGCCGCGGCCTGCGCGGCCGCCGGCGCGGACGCGGGCGCCGCGGTGCTCCCGGCGGTGCTCCCG
>NZ_JBFRDD010000089.1:0-20546 GCF_052113425.1 Cupriavidus sp. YAF13 | reverse complement strand
ACACGATTGGAAGGCTGCTATGAACCAGTTCGCGATCCTGTACGAGGAGCGCTTCACCCATCCGCATCGTTGAGATAATGCTGCACTCACCGCTCAAGTCGACGGTGAGTCTATACCTGCCCTGCACACAAAAAAACTGACAGGCCCAAACCGCATGACCCAGTGGTCACGTGGTGGTGCCCCTCATCGCTTTGCTCGGTGAGTGTTCGGGCATCTGCCGTTCGCGGTGCGTAGCACCACGATCCGGCCTGCCTTGGTGGTTTCGTGGTTTTGTCTCTGGCGGTGGCCGCCCGGCCATTTGATGCCCTGCCGTACCGGCGCGAGCGGCACCGTGCTATCGCCCCCTCTGGTTTCGTGGTGGGCGCCGTGGCCCGTCCGCGAGGGCCGCGCCCGCACCTCACCGCGCTCGTCCTCCGAGACAAAACCACGAAACCAGCCACACCCGAAACGGCGCAGCACTTCGCCCCGCGAACGGCAGATGTGGGAACGGTCACCGCGCACGAGGTCAGGGGCCGCACCACGTAACCCATGGGTCATGCAAGTGTGATGTCCTTTGGGCCGGTAGAATCCGCCAGCCAACACTCCGGGCCGTACGACGCAACCACCGAGGYCCAAACAGCCTKATTGCTCTGCTCCCGGCAGGGCGGCTTTCTTTTCGTTAGTTTTCTTTGCCGGTCAAAGAAAAGTGACCGGCAGCCCCCGCAGGGGGATGTCGTATGGCACTTGGGTGCAAACGCCATCGCCGATGAAATAAACAGCGACCAACCCCAGCAGGGCAATGTCGTATGGCCCTTGCGCCCAAAAACCAACACCGCCCACTCCCCCAAAGCCTCCCCCAAAACCTCCCCCCAAGACTCCCCCTAACCTTTTGCTACACTGCCCCCCAAACAATCCGGTTGAAGCCAATGAACGCCCAAGAAGTTGCCTCCTACCTGCAGACCAATCCCCAGTTCTTCGAAGACAACGCTGAACTGCTGGCCACGGTGCAACTCACCAGCCCGCATAGCCACCGCGCGGTGTCGCTGCAGGAGCGCCAGATGGAAATCCTGCGCGAGAAAAACAAAGGCCTGGAGCTGAAGCTGGCGGATCTGGTCCGCCACGGCCATGACAACGACCGCACCCAGCAGCGCATGCACGCCTGGCAGTTGCGCCTGCTGGCCGAGGTGGACTCGCACGCGCTGCCGTATGCGGTCCAGGACGGCTTGCAGCAAGTGTTCGACGTGCCTGGCGTGGCCCTCAAGCTGTGGAATGTGGCGCAGAGCTACGCGCACATGGAAGTGGCGCAGGGCGCGAGCGAAGACGTCCGGCTGTTTGCCGAGGGCCTGCGCGCGCCGTATTGCGGCGCCAACAGTGGCTTCGAGGCCGCGGCCTGGCTGGAGCGCGACGATATCGCCTCGCTGGCCATGGTGACGCTGCGCGTGCCCACGCGCGACGCCGGCACGCTCGGCGCGGCCTTTGGCCTGCTGGTGCTGGGCTCGCCCGAGCCGCGGCGCTTCCACGAGGGCATGGGCACGGCCTACCTGGCGCAGATCGGCGAAGTGGCGGGTGCCGCGCTGAACCGCCTGCGCGACTGATGGAGCCGAGCCGCGCGCGCAAGGCCGCTTCGCCTGCGGCGAAGAAGCCGGCTGCGCGCAAGGAGGCCGTCGAGGCGCCGCTCGACAAGCAGCCGCCCGGCCCGGTCGTGCTGCGCTATCTGGAGTGGCTCGCCAGCAGCCGCAAGCTGGCTGTCCACACGCTGACCAGCTACGCCCGCGACCTGTCCGTGCTGCAAGCGCACGCCGCGCGCCATGCGCCGGGCATTGCGCTGTTGTCGCTGCAGACCCACCATATCCGCGCCTTTGCCGCACGCATGCACGGCAGCGGCCTGGCCGGCACCAGCATTGCCCGCACGCTGTCGGCGTGGCGCGGCTTCTTCCTGTGGGCCGCGCGCCATGGCCTGGGCGTGGAGGCCAACCCGGTGGACGGCGTGCGCGCGCCAAAATCCGGGCACCGGCTGCCCAAGGCCTTGTCGGTGGAGCACGCGGTGGCGCTGGTCTCGCACAACGCGGGCGACGGCGCCGAGGGGCGGCGCGACCAGGCTGTCTACGAGTTGTTCTACTCCAGCGGGCTGCGCGTGTCGGAGCTGGTGCAGCTGGACGCGCGCTATGCCGAGGATGGGGAATACCGCTCCGCAGGCTGGATCGACATGGACGGTGCCGAGGTCACGGTGATCGGCAAGGGCTCGCGACGGCGCACCGTGCCCGTTGGCAGCAAGGCCATGGAAGCGCTGCGCGCGTGGCTGGCGGTGCGTCCGGAGCTGCTGCGCCCCGGTGGGCTGCCGGATGATGCGCATGCGCTGTTCCTGAGCGCGCGCGGGCGGCGCTTGCCGGCGCGCACGGTGCAGTTGCGCATCAAGCAGCAGGCGATCCGGGCCGGCGTGCCGACCGACGTGCATCCGCACATGCTGCGGCACTCCTTTGCCACCCACGTGCTGCAATCCTCGGGCGACCTGCGCGCGGTGCAGGAGATGCTCGGGCACGCCAGCGTGGCCACCACCCAGATCTATACCGCGCTGGATTTCCAGCACCTGGCCAAGGTCTATGACAAGGCGCACCCGCGCGCGGGCAGGGCGCACACAGGGCCGGCGCCGGTGGTGGTTCCGAAGGCCGTGGACGCGGGCAAAGACGCCGAAGATGCCGAAGTCGAAAAAGACGCAAAAGACGCAAAAGAAGCAGAAGCCGGCAAGGGCGGCTAACCCTCCCACTGCGCCAGGATGCCCCGGAAGGCTTCCATCTCCGGCAGCAGCCACGCGCGGAAGGCCTTTACCTTGGGCGCCTCCAGCATGCCTGCCGAGCAGACGAAGTAGAGCAGCCACGGGCAGGTAATGCTCACATCGAAGAGCCGCACCACGCGCCCCGACAGCAGGTCGTTATAGGCCAGCGACGAGCGGATCAGCGCAATGCCCTGGCCCGCGGCGGCTGCCTGCAGCAGCAGCGAGGAGTCCTCCAGCAGCAGGCCCTTGCGCGGTTCCGGCCAGTCCAGGCCGGCGGCTTCGAACCACGGCTTCCACGGATCGCCCTCGCCGCGCAGCAGCGACATGCCTTTCATGTCCTGCGGCCGCGCCGGCAGCTTGCCGCCGTTGAAGGCCGGGCTGCAGACCGGGAAGAACACGTCGTCCAGCAGCTTCTCCACATACAGGCCGGGATAGTCGCCGCTGCCCATGCGCAACGCGATGTCGACTTCCTCGCGCCCGAAATCCACCAGCGTGTTGGACGACAGCAGTTCCACGTCCAGCTCGGGATGCTGCTCGATAAAGCTGCCGATGCGCGGCGTGAGCCAGCGCGCGGCAAATGACGGCATGGTGCTGATGGTGAGGCGCTTGTCGCGGTTGCCGGCCTGCAGCGCCCGGGTAGCATCGGCGATCTCCAGCAGGGCTTCGCGCACGCGCCCGGCGTAGGCCCGGCCACCGGGTGTCAGGGTCACACGCTTGCCGTTGCGCTCGAACAGGGCCTGGCCCAGCTCTTCCTCCAGCGCGCGGATCTGGTGGCTGACCGCGCCGTGGGTGACGAACAGCTCGGTGGCCGCGCGCGAAAAGCTCTCGTGGCGGGCGGCTGCCTCGAACGCGCGCAGCGCGGTCAGCCCCGGCAGGCGCGGCAGCTCGCGGTGCCAGCCACGTGGCAAATCTCTCTCCCATGCTCCCTTCAGCGCCATCGTCCACCTCGTCTTATGTGAGCTTACCTAACAAGAACAAGGAAAATATATCGTTTTGGAAGAGGACCGGCAATCACTAGAATGCAATGCATCGGGGCGCTACCCGCACCGGTGCCGATCCAGTACCAGGCAAGACCAAGCATAAGCCCGCCAGGGCTGAGCTGATCGGCGGCCGCCCATTCCGGGCAAGCGGGCGAGGCAGCCGACGATGTCAGCGAAGGATGCCCAACATGAAAACATTGCTCACAACGACCCTGTTCACCCTGAGCCCGGGCGAAGTTACCTCCCTTTCCATCCACGCCGGCCAGCGCCTGCGCGTCGAAGAGGCCACGGGGATCGATGTCTGGGTGACCCGTGAAGGCGATTCGGAAGACTACTGGCTGCGTTGCGGCGGTAGCCTGCTGCTCAACAGCGGCGATGAAATCACGCTCAGCGTGGACCCGCGCGCAGCCGAGCCGGTACGCCTGGCCCTGATCGCCGAAGCCCGCCGGCCGGCGACCAACGTGTCGCACCTGGTGGCGCGCATGGCGCGGCGCCTGGTTCGAGGCACCGAGTGGACGCCTAACCAGGACCAGGTCACGGCTTCCTGAGCCAGCGGATACCGATGCAGATGGCCGCGCGCGCGGCCATCTGCGGCTGATCCACGCCAGGCCGGCAAGCAAGGACGCAACGCCAACGTCATAAAGACACACCGAAAGACACGAAAGACACACCAGAAAAGGGGCGGCCTCCTGTGAGATCCGCCCCTTTTCGCTAAACTGCCGGGATGCAATCGATACAAGTCATCGAACGGGGCCGGCAAGAGTACGAGCCCTGTTTCGACGCGATGCGCGCCTTTACCGCCGCACGCACCCCCGACACCCCCGACCAGATCTGGCTGGTCGAGCACCCCCCGGTCTATACCCTCGGCCAGGCGGGAGATCCCGCGCATGTGCTGGCCCCTGACGATGCGATCCCCGTCGTGCGGATCGATCGTGGCGGACAGGTCACCTATCATGGTCCCGGCCAGGTCGTGGCCTATCTGCTGCTCGACCTGCGCCGCCGTCACCTGATGGTGCGCGAGCTCGTCCATGCGATCGAGCAGGCCGTGCTGGATACGCTCGCGGCGTATAATCTCGCAGCCGAACGCAAGCCCGGCGCGCCTGGTATCTACCTTTCCGAAGGCCGGCACCAGGGCGCCAAGATCGCCGCGCTCGGCCTCAAGATCCGCAATGGCTGCAGCTATCACGGCGTCAGCCTCAACGTGCAGATGGACCTCGCGCCCTTCCTGCGCATCAACCCCTGCGGCTATGCCGGCCTGGAAACGGTCGACATGGCAACGGCGGGCGCCACCTTCGCGGTGGCCGATGCGGCGGGTGCGTCCCGCTTGCCCGTGACCGCGGCACAACAAGCCGATATCGCGCGGCGCCTTGCGGCGGCGCTGTGTGAGGTGCTGGCAGAGGCGCAAGAGCGCGCCCTGGCGGCCCAACGGAATACCGCCGCGGCCCTGGCCACTTAGTCATCCAGCCGAATATGCACGCACCGCGCGTGCGGAGAACACTATGAGCGACGCCCTGATCGCCACTTCCAGCGAAGCCCCGCAACCCCAGGCGGAGCAGTACGACCCGACCCGCAAGCAGAAGTCGGCGGACAAGACCGCGCGCATCCCCATCAAGATCGTGCCGGCCGAGAAGCTCAAGAAGCCCGAGTGGATCCGCGTCAAGGCGGCCACCGGCAGCTCGCGCTTCTATGAGATCAAGGACATCCTGCGCGCCAACAACCTGGTGACGGTATGTGAGGAAGCCAGCTGCCCGAACATCGGCGAGTGCTTCGGCAAGGGCACCGCCACGTTCATGATCATGGGCGACAAGTGCACCCGCCGCTGCCCGTTCTGTGATGTGGGCCACGGCCGTCCCGATCCGCTGGATGTCAACGAGCCGGGCAACCTGGCCCGCACCATCGCCCAGCTCAAGCTGAACTACGTGGTGATCACCAGCGTCGACCGCGACGATCTGCGCGACGGCGGCGCCCAGCATTTTGTCGATTGCATCACGCTGACCCGCGAGCTGTCGCCGGCCACCCGCATCGAAGTGCTGGTGCCGGACTTCCGCGGCCGCCTGGACAAGGCGCTGGACATCCTGCAGGCCGGCCCGCCTGACGTGATGAACCACAACATGGAAACCGTGCCCCGCCTGTACAAGCAGGCCCGCCCGGGCGCCGACTACGCGCACTCGCTCAAGCTGCTGCAAGAGTTCAAGCGCCGCAACCCGGCCGTGGCCACCAAGTCCGGCCTGATGGTGGGCCTGGGCGAGACCGACGAGGAAATCCTCGAAGTCATGCGCGACATGCGCGCCCACGACATCGACATGCTGACCATCGGCCAGTACCTGGCGCCGTCGGGCCACCACCTGCCGGTGATGCGCTACGTGCATCCGGACACCTTCAAGATGTTCGAGGCCGAGGCCTACAAGATGGGCTTCACCCATGCCGCCGTGGGCGCCATGGTGCGCAGCTCCTACCACGCGGACGAGCAGGCGCATAAGGCCGGGTTCGCCTGAGGCCCAGCCTTGCGCCCTACGGCGCGCATCAGCCCGTCGAGAAGACCGGCCGGTATTTACCGGCCGGTCTTTTTTTGTCCCGCCGTTGCATGCGCGCCACGGATGAGCGCATTTCCCGGAAATTCTTTTGCCCTTGTCATGCCCAGCCCGGCAGGGGCGCACGCACCCGCATCGAGCAGGGCCGGTGCGACGCGAGAGCCGCACCGGGCGCTCCTGCACCGGATGCAATCGCCGCGCCCGGTACCCGCACCGAGGCGGTGCGCCAACGCTATCCCGCATGAAGACGTAGCACCGAGCGCCTAGGGTCAACACCTAGCCACAGCATCTTCTTGTTTGGTTATTATGAATTTATCGATAAATCGTCGATGAAATAGCGATCTCACTCTCGGACCCGTCGCAGCCGGCACCGCGCCTGACTAGTACAGCGCGCCCGCCTACACTGCAAGACAGGTCCCCCGCTGGTGCCGCCCATGACCCGATGTTCCGTTCACCGCCTGGCCGAGCAGGCACTGCTGTGCAGCGTGCCCCCGCCGGCCTCGCTAGAAGTACAGCGACGTATCTGGGCCATGGCCCAGCGCGCCGCCGAGTGGCGTGGCGTGGTCGATGCGGTGCCGGGCATGAACAATCTCACCGTGGTGTTCGACCGCGAAGCCGATCCCGAAGCGCTGGAGCGCAACCTGAAGCTCGCCTGGGCTTCCGGCGAAGCGCGTGCCGCCACCGGCAAGCTGGTCGAGATCCCGGTGCGCTACGGCGGCGAGCATGGCCCCGACCTGGCCGAAGTCGCGGCGCATACGGGCCTCACGGCGCAGGAAGTGGTACGCCGCCACAGCGCGGGCGAGTACGTCGTCTACTTCCTCGGCTTCCAGCCCGGCTTTGCCTACATGGGCGGCCTGGACCCGGCGCTGGCCACGCCGCGGCGGCGCGAGCCGCGTCTGTCTGTACCCGCGGGCATGGTCGGCATCGGCGGCGAGCAGACCGGCATCTACCCGGCAACCGCCCCCGGCGGCTGGCAATTGATCGGGCACACCACCAGCCAACTCTTCCTGGCAGACCGCGATCCGCCTTCCCTGTTTGCGCCCGGCGATACCGTGCGCTTTGTCGTCGAGGCGCTGCTGCCATGATCGAAATCACCCGGCCCGGCGCGCTGGCCTCGGTCCAGGACCTTGGCCGTCCCGGCTTTCGCCGCTTTGGCGTGGGCACCGCGGGCGCGCTCGATACTGTCGCGCTCACCATCGGCAACCGCCTGCTGGGCAATCCGGCGGGCGACGCCGCCATCGAATTCACGCTGGGCCGCGCCGCCGTGCGTTTCCATGCCGACATGCGCGTGGCGCTGACCGGCGCCGAATGCCGGGCCAACCTGGACGGCGTGCCGGTCTGGTCGTGGCATGCCTTCGACGTGCGCCGCGGCGAAACGCTGACGCTGTCGGCGGCGCAGGGCGGCACCCGTACCTATCTGTGCGTGGCGGGCGGCATCGCCGTGGCGCCGGTGATGGGCTCGCGCAGCACCGACCTCAAAGCCGGCTTTGGCGGCCTGGGTGGCCGCGCGCTGCATGAAGGCGACCGCCTCGACGCGGGCCGGCCCGGCGTGGCCGAGGACAGCGACTGGCTGGGCGTGCAGGCGCCATCCTGGGCGCTGCCGGTGAAAAAGCTCGGCGACGCGATGCCGATCCGCATGTTGCCCGGCATCGAGTACGAGGATTTCGACGCCGCCGCGCGCGAAGCGCTGTGGCAGTCCGACTGGATCGTCACGCCCAACAGCAACCGCATGGGCTTGCGCCTGCAAGGCCCGGCCCTGGCGCGCCAGCCCGAGCGCGCGGCCGACCTGCTCTCGCATGGCGTGCTGCCGGGCGTGGTCCAGGTGCCGCCGGCCGGCCAGCCCATCGTGCTGATGGCCGACGCGCAGACCACCGGCGGCTATCCCAAGATCGGCGTGGTGATCGGCGCCGACCTGTGGCGGCTGGCGCAGGTGCCGCTGGGGGCGCCGGTGCGCTTCGTGCGCGTCACGCTGGATGAGGCCGCCGCTGCGCAAGCCGAGCTGGACCGGTACCTGCAGCAACTGGATCAGGCGCTGCAGTGGCAGGGCGACGGCATGGTGATCGCCTCGCGGCGGCGCACGCGTACCCGCGCTGCGGTGGCCTGAGTCGCCTAACGGGCAACGACAGCACAACAGCACCACAGAACCACAGCAACCCCAACACCTCAACACAAGCCGCAAGACCGGTGAGGAGCAACGCAATGCATATCGACCTGAACGCCGACCTCGGCGAAGGCTGCGGCAACGACCGCGAATTGCTGGGGCTGATCAGCTCGGCCAACGTGGCCTGCGGCTGGCACGCCGGCGACGCCGCCACCATGCTGCAGACCGTGAAGTGGGCACTGGAGCAGGGCGTCGCCATCGGCGCGCATCCCAGCTATCCCGACCGCGAGAACTTTGGCCGCACCGAGATGCAGCTCGATCCCGAGGTGGTGTACGCGAACACGCTCTACCAGATCGGCGCCCTGGCAGCGCTGGTGCGCGCGCAGGGCGGCCAGCTGGCCCACGTGAAGGCGCACGGCGCGCTCTACAACCAGGCCGCCAAGGATCCCAAGCTGGCCGAGGCCATCGTGCGCGCGGTGCGCGACTTCGACTCCGACCTGGTCTTCTTCGGCCTGGCCGGCAGCGTCATGGTGAAGGTGGCGCGCGAAGCCGGCCTGAAGGTCAAGGAAGAAGTCTTCGCCGACCGCGGCTACAACCCCGACGGCTCGCTGGTCAAGCGCGGCACGCCTGGCGCGCTGCACGAAGACGAGAACGTGGCACTGGGCCAGACGCTGGACATGGTGCGCGAGCAGCGCGTGCGCGCCATCGACGGCACCTATGTACCGATTCGCGCCGAAACCGTGTGTCTGCACGGCGACGGCGCACACGCGCTTGCCTTTGCGCGCCGCATTCGCGAGCGGCTCGGCGCCGAAGGCATCGCAATCCGCGCTGGAGTCTGAGGGGCACGCCACACCTAACGGACGCGCCCCCAGGCTTCCGGCTTTCACTGTGCCCCGTGGGTGTCGAGCAGCATGACGCGACGCAGGGCACTCGCCTCCATCACACTCTATTGGTGTCTCTCATGGAACAGGCAGTCAACCTCTGGCCCCTAGTTGGGGTCGGCATCATCATCCTTGGCTTCGTGCTGCGCTTCAACCCCATGATGGTGGTGGCGCTTGCCGCCATCGCCACCGGGCTGGCGGCAACCATGCCGGTCATGCAGATCTTCACGGCGATCGGCACCGCCTTCGTCAAGACGCGCAACCTGCCGCTCATCATCCTGCTGCCGCTGGCGGTGATCGGCCTGCTCGAGCGCCACGGGCTGCGCGAGCATGCCCAGGCATGGATCTCGCGCATCGCGTCGGCCACCGTGGGACGCCTGCTGATCGTCTACCTCGGCGTGCGCGAGCTCACCGCCGCGGTGGGCCTGACCAGCCTCGGCGGCCATCCGCAGATGGTGCGCCCGCTGCTGGCCCCGATGGCCGAAGGCGCGGCCGAGACCCGCTTCGGCAAGCTGCCCGAGCCGATCCGCCAGCGCGTGCTGGCCTTCTGCGCGGCCACCGATAACGTTGGCCTGTTTTTCGGCGAAGACATCTTCGTGGCCTTCGGCGCCATCGCGCTGATGCACACCTTCTTGCTGTCGTCCAACATCGACGTGGAACCGCTGCATATCGCCGTGTGGGGCATCCCCACCGCGATCTGCGCCTTCCTGATCCACGCCGTGCGCCTCAAGCGCCTGGACATGTGGCTGGAGCGCGAAGCGGGCGGCAAGTCCGCCGCAACGGCTGGCGCTGCCGCCGCGGCCAAGAGCGGGGAGTAAGCCATGATCATTTCCATCGACTATCTCTACTGGCTCGCCGGCCTGGTGCTGGCCATCACGGCGTTGATGACCTTCGCCGACCGCGACCATCCGCGCCGGCTCAGCACGGGTTTGTTCTGGGCGCTGTATGCGCTGGTCTTCCTGATCGGCGACAAGCTGCCGCCGGCCATCGTCGGCATCGGCGCCGTGGTGATGGCGCTGATCGCGGGCTTTGGCGGCGTGGGCCACGGCAAGCACGGCACGCTGCCGGAGGCTGAGCGCCGCGCCTCGGCGCAGCGCCTGGGCAACAAGCTGTTCATCCCGGCACTGCTGATTCCCGTGGTGACCGTGATCGGCACGCTGCTGTTCAAGGACGTGAAGGTCGCCGGCCTGGCGCTGCTCGATCCCAAGAACGTCACCTTCGTCTCGCTCGGCATCGGTTGCCTGCTGGCGCTGGGCGTGGCGTGCTGGCTCACCCGCGACACGGTGGTGCAGGGCGTGCGCGAATCGCGCCGGCTGACCGAGTCGCTGGGCTGGGCGCTGGTGCTGCCGCAGATGCTGGCCATGCTGGGCCTGGTGTTCGCCGATGCCGGCGTGGGCAAGGCGGTGGCGCACCTGACCACGGCCTATATCAACATGGACTACAAACTCGTGGCCGTGGTGGTGTACTGCGTGGGCATGGCGCTCTTTACCGTGATCATGGGCAATGGCTTTGCCGCTTTCCCGGTGATGACCGGCGGCATCGGCGTGCCCATCCTGGTGAACATGTTCCACGGCAACCCGGCGGTGATGGCGGCGATCGGCATGTTCTCCGGCTACTGCGGCACGCTGATGACGCCGATGGCGGCCAACTTCAACATCGTGCCGGCTGCGCTGCTGGAGCTCGATGACAAGAACGCCGTGATCCGGGCGCAGGTGCCAACCGCGCTGATGGTCCTGGTGGCCAATATCGTATTGCTGTATTTCCTGATGTAAGAACGCGGCCCCGCCGCGAATGATTGGCCAGGGGCCCGGGCAACCGGGCTTCTTGCCGGGAGTCCCTGCCATGCGTACCGTGCTGCTGACCGGCTTCGAGCCGTTCGAGAGCGAGCCCATCAATCCTTCCTGGGAAGCGGTGCGCGCGCTTGACGGCGTGCGCATCGGCAACGGGCCCGATGACCTGGACGCCGCGATCATCGTCGCGCGCCAGTTGCCTTGCGTGTTTGGCGCGGCCAACGATGCGCTGGCCGACCTGGTCGACGCGGTCAATCCCGTGCTGGTGATCGCGGTGGGGCAGGCGGGCGGGCGCCCTGAGATGTCGGTGGAGCGCGTGGCGATCAATGTCGACGATGCGCGCATTGCCGACAATGCCGGCGCGCAGCCCGTCGACACCCGCATCGCCGAAGAAGGCCCGGCGGCGTATTTCTCCAGCCTGCCGATCAAGGCCATCGTGCGCGACATGCGCGCGGCGGGCGTGCCCGCATCGGTGTCGCAGACCGCCGGCACCTTCGTCTGCAACCACGTGTTCTACGGCTTGATGCACCTGCTTGCCACGCAAGGCGTGCCTGCCGGGATCCGTGGCGGCTTCATCCATATTCCCTACTTGCCTGAACAGGCCGCGCGCCATCCGGGGCAGCCCAGCCTGTCGCTGGCGTTGATGATCGAAGGCATCCGCTGCGCGGTGGCCACGGCGCTTGCCACCACCAGCGATATCCGCGAGCAGGGCGGCCAGACGCACTGAGGCGCCGCTCAGGCGCCCGGCGGCATGGCATCCTCGTGATTGTTGCCATCGCCGCTGCCATCGCCGTCGCCATCACTTGCGCGCGCCGCCAGCCGCTTTGCTTTGCGGCGCGCACGCCGCAGGCTGCGGCGATCGAGCTGGAATTGCTCGAAGCGCCAGATCAGGTAGCACAGCGCCACGAACGGCCACATCCACCCCAGCCATTGCGACAGGCTGTTGAAGTGGATGAAGCGGCCTAGCCGCCAGCCTTGCTCCGAGATCCAGGAATACGGATTGGCGGGCAGCAGGTTGGACAGCGTCACCAGCAGCATCAGCGTGGCGAGCGCCAGCGCGCCGCGCAGCCAGCGCGGCAGCCGCAGCAGCAAAACCAGCACCAGCGAGCCCGTCAACAGGGCAAAGCGGCCGCCTTCGGACAGCCAGTTGAAGGCGTTGTCGTCCGGGAACTGCATCTCGGCCACCACGGCTTTCAGCAGCAGCGCGCTGGCCAGCAAGGCCGCCAGGATGCGCAGCATCGGCGCCTGCCTGCGCATGGCGATCGAGGCGAACAGCCCGGTGCCCACCCAGCCGCATCCGGTAACGAGGGACTCCAGCAATTGCTGGCCTTGCGCATCGTCCGGCCGCAGCAGGCTGATGTTCTCGATCAGGTCGGGCAGCCCCGGAAAAACGCCTTGCAACCACTGCACAGGCCAGGAGTCGGGGTCGGTCAGCCACTCGCGCACGATCCCGCCCATGCCGAACAGGTGATCCTGCGGGAAGATCTGCGCGAACGGCCACAACAGGATCAGGACGATGGCAAAGCTGGCGTGCGGCTCGAACCACGCCATGCGCAACTGGCGCAGCGAGCCGCGATCGATCAGCGCCGCCGAGAAGGGCGCCACCGCGGCGCCGCCCAGCAGAGCACCCAGCGCATTGGTCATCAGGTCGATATTGGACGAGACGCGGTTGGGCAGCCAGGTCTGCAGCGCTTCCATGGTGCCCGACAGCAGTGTGCCTGCCACCAGCGCCAGCAGCACGGCGCGCACGCCGGAGATGCGCGGGTGCAGGGACAGCACCACCAGCGCGCCAAGCGGGCAGTAGCCCAGCACGTTGGTGATGAGATCGAACCCGGTCAGGTAGCGGGGCTTGGGCGCGGTGAGGAAGGCCAGCGCGGAGATGCCGTTGTCCGTCCAGCCAGTGAACGGGTACAGGCTGCCATAGACCACCAGCAGGACGAAGCACAACAGCCCCACCCGCGCCAGCGGCGAGTGGCGCGGCGGCGGTGGCGCTGGCGGTGGCGGTGGCGGGGGAACGAGCGGCGCGGGAGCCGATGCCATGCGCGGCCCTCTTACTGCAGCGGCAGCGTGGCCACCCAGTCCAGGATCGCCGCAATGGCGGCATCGCTGCCGGTGGCCAGCGCCTTGACGCCGCCGGCGCCATCGGCCGTGGCGGCGGGCTGCGCCACCACGAAAGTCTTCTGCCCGATCAGCCCGCTGCGAAATACCGTGGCGCGCACGCGGATCACGCCGCGGCTGGCGCTGGCGCTGTCGAACACCTGCTCGAACTCCAGCACATCGATCTTGAGGGCCGGCGCGGCAGTGTCGCCGAGCCAGGTCAGCGCGCCGCGCGAGGCCACGGCCTCGCGCAGGCGGTCGTCGAACAGGCGCACCGGCGACATCACCCAGCGTTGCGTGGCATAGGGCTGCAGGCGCTCCGCCTGGGCGTAATGCAGCCGGTAGTACAGCGAGTTGCCGTCCAGCCAGGTAGGGCCATCGGTCTGCGCCACGCGCATCTTGGGCAGGTGCACGGCGTCAGGTGCGGCGCCTGCCGGCGGGCCCAGATCGTAGGTGATGGTGGGCGTGGATGGCGTCAGGGCACAACCGCCCAGCAGCAGGCAGGCCAGCGCGACGCCGGCGGCCAGCCGGCGCGGCATGGCGAAGGTGCCGGGTGTGTCGCATCCGTCCGGCCGGGTTTGGGCATTGCGCATCATGATGTGCCTTGGTTTGCTCGAAGGATTCGCGGCGCCAGCCTGGCGGGCCAGGCGTGGTGTGCGTGCGGCGAGTGCGTAGGTGCGCGGCATGAGGGCTTGCGGTCCGCGTCAGGGGGCCTGGAAGCCGGGCTCGCCCGGGCCCGGCACGGTGGGAGGGCCGCCAAACAGCACGCTGCGCGGGCTGTCGTTGAACTGGCTGGCGGCGCGGTCGATGCTGCGCATGGTCTGGCGCGCATCGCGCGCGAGCCCGTTGATCTGCGGCAGCGTGTCTTGCGAGACGCCGCCAGCGGCCGATTGCACGGAATCGGCGGCGCCCTGCAGGTCGCGCCCGACGCGGTCGACGGTGCGCATCACGGCCCCGTCGGGGCTGGCGAGCTCCTGGGTGAGGCGCCGCGTGGTGGCCAGCGTGGCGTTGAGGTTCTCGGTCACCTGCGGCAGCTGGCGCGCGGCCGGCGCGATCGAGCTGGCCAGTTGCGAGTAGTCGTCGGCGGTCTTGTGCACCGAGCGGATCGCCTCCATCAGGTCGCGCCGGTTGTCGGCCTGGAACATGTCGTTCAGCGAGCCCATGATCGTCTCCAGTTGCGTGAGCAAGCTGTCGCCGCGCTTTTCCAGCTCTTCGAAGAAGCCGGCCCGCATGATGATGCGCGCCACCGACTTGGAGGAGGTGGCCAGGTGCGGYGACGGCGCGCCGCCTTCCTGCGCGGTGGTGTCGTCGAGCTGCACGTAGCCGATCCCGGTCACGCCCTGGAAGCCGAGCGTGGCATAGGTGGTGTGGGTGATCGGGGTGTCCTGGTTGACGCTGATGCGCACGATGATCTGGCCGGGCACGGTCGGATCGAAGCGGATCGACACCACCTTGCCCACCTCCAGCCCGCGGTACTTGACGTCGGCCTGCGGCCCCAGCCCGTTGACGGTGGAGCGGGTGATCAGGTCATACGGCACGCGCACCGCGTGGTCGCTGCTGAACCAGAAGATCGCGAACAGCACCAGGATGGCGAGTCCAATCGTGAACACGCCGGCCAGGAAGGCGTGTGACTTGTTTTCCATCATGCTTCTCCAGATTGCGGGCCTGCGGGTGTTGCCGCATGCGTTGCCGCGCGTGCCGCGTCCGGCAAAGCCGGGAGCGCCTGCATGGCGCGCTGCCCGCGCTCGCCCAGGAAATACTCGTGGATGAACGGGTGGTCAATATGCACCAGTTCCCGGATCGGCAGCGCGGCGAGTACCTTGTGGTCCGCCAGCACCGCGACGCGGTCCGACAGCGCCACCAGGGTGTCGAGGTCGTGGGTCACCATCACCACGGTCAGCCCCAGCTCGCGGCGCAGTTCGCGGATCAGCGCCACGTAGTCGTCCGAGGCCATCGGGTCCAGCCCGGCGGTGGGCTCGTCCAGGAACACCAGCTCCGGCTCCAGGGCCAGGGCACGTGCGAGCGCCACGCGCTTGATCATGCCGCCGGACAGGTCGGACGGCATCTTGTCCGCATCCCGGGCCGACAGCCCTACCAGTTGCAGCTTGAGCAGCGACGCCGCGCAGATGAGATCGTCGGGCAGGGTGCGAAGTTCACGCAGCGGCAGCGCGATGTTGTCGATCACCGACAGCGCGGAGAACAGCGCGCCGCGCTGGAACTGCAGGCCCCAGCGGTTACGCAGGGCTTGCAGCCTGGCCGCGTCGAGCTCGGTGAGGTCCTCGCCGAATACACGGATGGTGCCGGAGGTGGGCCGCTCCAGTCCCACGATCTGGCGCAGCAGCACGGTTTTGCCGCTGCCCGAGCCGCCGACGATGGACAACACTTCGCCCCGGTACACATCGAGGTTGAGGTGGTCGTGCACGACCGCCTCGCCAAAGCGCTTGACCAGGTCGCGTACCTCGATCACGGTGGTGCGCGGGGCGTGTTGCACGGTGCCCGAAGGCGGCGTTGCGGTGGCGGCCGTGGTGGTAGTCATAAACCGATGTCCTTGAACAGGATGGCGAAGATGGCATCGGCCACGATCACAACGGTGATCGAGGTCACCACCGAGGCGGTGGTGCCTTCGCCCAGGCTGCGCGTGTTGGGCTCGATGCGCAAGCCGAAATGGCAGGCGGTGAGCGCGATCAGGATGCCGAACACCACGCCCTTGCCCAGGCCCATCCACAGGTTGGCCACCGGCACCGCATCGGGCAGCGCGCGCAGGAAGAAGGCCACGCTGATATCCAGCTGGAAGTGCGCGGCCAGCATGCCGCCGGCAAGCGCCAGCACGTCGGTCCACGCCACCAGCAGCGGCATGGCGATGGCCAGCGCGATCACGCGCGGCATGATCAGCCGGAAGCCGTGCGAGATGCCCATCACGCGCATCGCATCGAGCTCCTCGGTGACCCGCATCACGCCGATCTGCGCGGTGATGGCCGAGCCCGAGCGCCCGGCAATCAGGATGGCCGCCAGCACCGGGCCCAGCTCGCGGATCACCGCCATGCCGAGGATGTTGACGATAAAGATGCTCGCGCCAAAAGTGCGCAGCTGGTTGGCCGACAGGTACGACAACACGATGCCGATCAAAAAGCCGACCAGCGCCGTGATGCCGAGCGCCTTGTAGCCGACGTTGTAGATATTGGCGGAGATCTCGCGCCAGGGGCCGCGCTGCGGCGCGCGCGCCAGGCGCAGCAGGTCGAAGGCCAGTTGGCCCAGCATGGTCACGCCATTGCCGAGCTGCGAGAACATCGACAGGATCGAGGCACCGAACAGGGTCACCGGATTGAACCGGTCCACCATATGTTTCTTCCAGTTCTCGCGGCGCAGCCCGGCGATGCGGGTAAAGACGCGGCGCTGCGCCTCGTTGGCTTCCAGCTTCTCGGGCAGCTTGCCGCCCCAGGCCTGCCACATCAGCTGTGCGCCGATGTGATCGAGCCGGGCGAGGCTTGCCAGCGACCAGTGCGCGTCCGCGGCGATCGTGTGCAACTCGCTGCGCAGCGCGCGGGCGCGGTGGCAATCGGAGAGCGCAAGCGCTGTCCAGTCGCCGCGCAGTTGCACGGTTTGCGCTCCGTCCGCGCGCGTCACTTCTATGGCTGGCGTGGTAGGGCTTTCCAAAGGAGGGGGAGAAGTGATGGGCAAGTCCCGATTCTATGCCACCCGCAGCGTCAGCGGGCGCGCGCAGGGCCTCGGCCGTGGATTCGCACGGCTACAATGCGTAGCTGCTTGTGCCCATTGTGTTGTCCATCGTCGAAACGCATGTCCGCTGACCAATCCTTGCCCACGCCAGACCCGACCCCTGCGGCCGCCGCTCCCGCGCAAGCCTGGCGCATCGACCCCGACCGCCTGCGCGCCGCGCTCACCGGCCCCGCGCGCGGCTGGGCCCTCGGCGTGGTCGACGAAACCGGCTCCACCAACGCCGACCTGACGCTGGCCTGCCGCAGCGCGCCATGGGCCGAGTCCGCCACGCTGCGCCTGGCCTACCGGCAGACCGCCGGGCGGGGCCGCCAGGGGCGTCCCTGGCAAGGCCAGGCCGGGCTGACGTTCTCGGTGGCGCTGCCCTTGCCGCTAGCGCCCTCGCAGTTGAGCGGGCTGAGCCTGGCGGTAGGGCTGGCGCTGGCCGAGGCGCTGGGCGACTGCGACGCGCGTCTGGGCGCCGCCGTTGGCCTGAAATGGCCTAACGACCTGCAGATCGACGGCCGCAAGCTGGCTGGCATCCTGATCGAGTCGGTGCCGGCAGGGCCACAGCGGGTCTGGGCCGTGGTCGGCATTGGCCTGAACCTGGTGCGCGATGCGCAGATGGAAGCCGCGCTCGGGCGCAGCCTGGCCGGCGTGACCGAATTCCTGCCGGGCTGCGATCCCACCGTGCTGCTGGCTGCGGTGCTGAACCGGCTCGCGGTGATGCGCGAGGATTTCCTGGCGCAGGGCTTTGCGCCGATGGCGCCCCGCTGGTCCGCGCGCGACGCCTATCGCGACCAGCCAGTGCGCCTGCTGCACGACGGCCGCGTGCAGGCCGAAGGCCTGGCGCGCGGTGTTGACGGCGACGGCCACCTGCTGCTGGAAACGCCCTCGGGCCTGGAGCGCATTGCCAGCGGCGAAGTGTCGCTGCGTTCGGCGGACAACGCGGCGGATAAGGCGGCGGATAACGGGGCGGGCGCATGAGCGGCGCCAGCGCCGGCATGCCGCGTGTTCCGCAACTGCTGATCGATATCGGCAACACCCGCTTGAAATGGGCCTGGTGCGACGAGGCCTGGTCTGGCGCCGCGCTGCACGAGGCTGCGTTGCCCACGCCCTGGCCGCACGGCGGCGCGGTGGCCCATGGCGAACTGGCCACGCTGGTGGCGCAATGGGCATCGCTGCGCGCGGCCGGCGCCGGCGGCGCGCAGCCGCTGGTGTGGGTCAGCAACGTGGCCGGCCCGGCCATCGCGGCCAGCCTGCAAGCCACGCTCGACACCGTGTTCGGCCCTGGCATCGGCGTGAACTGGGTACGCTCGGGCCCGCGCTTCGGTGGCCTCGTCAACGGCTACCGCGAGCCCACGCAGCTCGGCGTCGACCGCTGGATCGGCAGCATCGGCGCGCGCTGCTACCGCCCCGAAGGCGCTTTGCTGATCGTCACCGCCGGCACCGCCACCACGCTCGACGTGGTGAGCGCGCAGCACCGTTTCGAAGGTGGCCTGATCCTGCCTGGCCTGGACCTGATGCTGGGCGCGCTGGCGCGCAACACAGCGCAATTGCCGTCCCTGGACGTGAGCGATGCCGGGCTGGCCACGCCCTGGGCCGACAACACCCGCGACGCCATCGCCGCCGGCTGCCTGGCGGCCCAAGCCGGTGCCGTGGAGCGCACCTGGCGCGCGCTGTGCGAGCGCGGGCCGGTGCGCTGCCTGCTCTCCGGCGGCGCCCGCCATGTGTTGGCTAACGCGCTCTCCCTGCCGTTCGAGATGCACGATAATCTCGTGTTGCTCGGCCTGCATGTGATGGCCTCGCAAAGCCCGGTCGGCACAGCGAGCTGAACCCGCATCACGCCATATCGCCTTCTTCACCCGTCGCTCCACCCCAGCATCGCCCCCAATGCTCCAACGAAGCCTCCTAATCCTGCTGGTCCTGGTCAATGCGTTGCTGCTGGCTGCCGTGCTGGGCGCGTTCGGCCCACAGCCGCTGGCCGGCTGGCTGGAAAGCGCGCGCGAGCCCGAACGCGCTGCCCAGCAGGCGCGTGCCGAACGCTTCCGCCAGATGCCGCAGCCGAGCGGCAAGCGGGCGGCATCCGGGCCCGCCACTGCCGCAGCCACAACCGCAGCCACTCCCCAAGCCGCCGCACCAGCCATGGCTTGCGTAGAAATTGGTGGTTTCAACGGGGAACTGGTGCGCAAGGTGGCCGATGAGCTGGCCAGCGCCCCGCCCGGCGCCTGGCGCGTGGAACAGTTCGAGCGGCAGGAGCAGGCGCGCTGGTGGGTCCACTTGCCGCCGCAGGCCTCGCGCGAGAACCTGCAGCGCAAGCTCGGCGAGTTGCGCCGGCGCAATATCACCGATGTATCGGTGGTCAACGCCGGCTCGCCGGAAACCTATACGGTGTCGCTGGGCTTGTTCCAGGAGCGCGAGCATGCCGAGCATTTCCTCGACAACCTGCGCGAGCACGGCGTGCGCACCGCGGTGCTGACCGATACGCCGCATCCGCTGACGCGCCAGTGGCTGCGCGTGCGCAACGCCGACGCGGCACTGCGCTCGCGGCTGGACGAGATGCGCCAGCGCTATGGCGCGCAGGACTTGCTGACCTGCACCTGAGCCGCGCGTCAGCGCTTGCTGCTTCGCTCAGCTGCCCTGGCGTACCTTGGACAGCAGCTTGGTGGTGGAGCGGTCGTGCAGGAACGCGATGGCATGCGCCTGGCCGCCCCAGCTGCGCACCAGGCGGGTTTCTTCCAGCGTATCGATGTCGTAGTCGCCGCCCTTGACATAGATGTCCGGGCGCACCAGCCGGATCAGCTCGACCGGCGTTTTCTCGCGGAACATCACTACCAGATCCACCGATGCCAGCGCTGCGATCAGCGCCATGCGATCCGATTCGTGGTTCAGGGGACGGTCGTCACCCTTGCCGAGCATGCGCACTGATGCGTCGCTGTTGACGCCGACTACCAGGCTGGCGCCCAGGGCCTTGGCTTGCGCCAGGTAGGTGGCGTGGCCGCGGTGGAGGATGTCGAAGACGCCGTTAGTGAAGACTAGGGGGCGGGGGAGGGTGGCTAGTTTTTCTGCTAGCGCGGCTGGGTTGTCGGGGGGGACTAGTTTGGATTCGAAGGTGGGCATGGTGGGAGGGAAAGGCGTTGTGTTTGGGCGGCGGAGGGTTCTGCGATTGTGTTCGGGTGGGGGCGCAACTTCAATGTCAACTGCTTAACTTCAACGGATTAACGTCAAGGGCAACTGCAGTTTCACCTCCCCTGCGGGGAGGCGACCTACTTTCTTGTCTCGCCAAGAAAGTAGGCAAAGAAGCGACCCGGATGGGGCGAAAGACTCCTCGTCGCCGGGCGAAAAGAGCGGCCGGAGGCCAAACTCGCATCGCCTTAAGGCGATACTCAAACATGGCCTCCTCGTTTCCGCTCTTTTCGTCCGGCGACGAGGCGCCCCATAACGGGAGATGAAAACCCGACGGCTCGCTGCGCATCGCGGGTGGGTGATTGCCGCCTGGGGGCGSMAATCACGGCTACACCGAATCGAAAYTTGAYCCCTCTGTGGYAAGCCGTGTTTCCCGCCCCCAGGCGGGMAACACCCRWGCGCGATGCGMAGCGAGCCGTGAAGGTGTGCCAAGGCCGTATGGGGCGCCTCGGGATTTCACGAAAAGAGCGGAAAAGAGGGACCCATGTCTGAGTATCGCCTTAAGGCGATGCGAGTT
>NZ_JBFRDD010000088.1:0-20547 GCF_052113425.1 Cupriavidus sp. YAF13 | reverse complement strand
ATGTTGTGGATGGTCATCGCGCCCACCATCAGCGCCATCACGGCGTTGGGCGGAATGCCCAGCGTCAGCAGCGGGATGAAGGAGGTCTGCGCCGCGGCGTTGTTGGCCGATTCCGGACCTGCCACGCCTTCGATGGCGCCCTTGCCGAACTCATGCGAATACTTGGAAGTCTTCTTCTCCAGCGAGTAGGCCGCGAAAGAAGCGAGCGCCGCGCCGCCGCCGGGCAGGATCCCGAGAACGGAGCCGAGCGCGGTACCGCGCAGCACCGCTGGCGCCATGCGCTTGAAGTCCGCCTTGGAGGGCCACAGGTTGCTAACGTGATCGGTAAAGGTTTCGCGGTTTTCCTTCTGCTCCAGGTTGGCGATGATCTCGGCAAAGCCGAACATCCCCATGGCCAGCGCGACGAAATCGACACCGTCGGTCAGCTCCGGCACGTCGAAGGAGAAGCGTGCGGCGCCCGAGTTCACGTCGGTGCCGACCAGGCCCAGCAGCAGCCCCAGCACGATCATGGCAACCGCCTTGGGCAGCGAGCCCGAAGCCAGCACCACGGCGCCGATCAGGCCCAGGCACATCAGCGAGAAGTACTCGGCAGGCCCAAACTTGAATGCCAGTTCCGACAGCGGCGTAGCAAACGCGGCCAGGATCAGCGTCGCCACGCAGCCGGCAAAGAAGGAGCCCAGGCCAGCGGTGGCCAGCGCCACCCCTGCTCGCCCTCGCCTGGCCATCTGGTAGCCGTCGATGGTGGTCACCACCGACGACGATTCACCCGGCAGGTTGACCAGGATGGCGGTGGTGGAACCACCGTACTGGGCGCCGTAGTAAATACCGGCCAGCATGATGAGCGCGGCCACCGGCGGCAGCGTGTAGGTCACCGGCAGCAGCATGGCGATGGTCGCCAGTGGCCCGATGCCGGGCAGCACGCCGATCAGCGTTCCCAGCACGCAGCCGAGAAAGCAGTATCCAACGTTCTGCAGTGTCAGCGCCGTGGAGAACCCAAGGGCCAGGTGTTCGAATAGTTCCATGAGGCTGTCTCCCTCGCCTGCAGTGAAACCCAGGCCGCGCATCTGCGGCAAGGCAGGCACGGCGGACCAGGCTACGCGCGGCATTCTTGCGGAATGGCGCGCGAATCGGAGGAAGCTGGCGGGGCGCGAGGCTACGCTGGTTTCCGCCACAGATCGTCATCGACAGCAAGCGCGCGCGCTCAGGCGCACCCCAATGGCTTACCAAGCACAGTAGGCGCGAGTGCTTTCATCCGCCTTTCAGTGACGGCCGCTGCGGGTATGTCCCGATACGCCGGAGTGACGCCTGAGATTCCCCGCGCCCGAAAAGCAACGCCCCGGACGAAAGCCGGGGCGTTGTCACATGGCCTGCCRCTCGCCTGGCAGGCAAGCGGGCGCACTGCTTACGCCTTACTGCTTCGGCGCGTCTTTGCCCATGGCGTCCTTGCCCATCGAGTCCTTGCTCATGGCGTCTTTGCTCATGCTGTCCTTGCCCATCTTGTCCTTGCTCATCTTGTCGTGGCTCTTGCCCATCTTGTCTTTGCCCATCTTGTCCTTGCTCATCGAGTCCTTGCCCATGGTGTCCTTGGCCATGCTGCTGTCATTGCTCATGGCATCCTTCTTCATGGAGTCCTGGGCAAAGGCATGACCCGCAAATAGCATCGTGGTCGAGAGCAGGGTAGCTGCGAAAAGTTTGTTCATGAAGATCTCCTTGGGTTGGTCAGTGTGCAAGCCGGCATCATGCCGGCCAATTTCAAGCGGATCAGGATCCGCCGAACCAGTTGTATCCCTGGTCTTCCCAGTAACCGCCGGGATACGTGTTGGTGACGTACAGCGCCATGATGTGCTTGGGGTTCTTGTAGCCAAGCTTGGTCGGCATGCGCAGTTTCATGGGGAAGCCGTACTTGGGCGGCAGCTTCTCCCCGTCGTAGGTAAAGGTCAGCAGCGTCTGCGGATGCAGCGCGGTGGGCATGTCGATGCTGGTGAAATAGTCGTCGGCGCAGCGAAAGCCCACGTACTTCGCGCTGGTGTCGGCACCCACGCGATGCAGGAATTCCGAGAAGGGCGTGCCCCCCCACTTGCCGATGGCGCTCCAGCCTTCCACGCAGATATGGCGCGTGACCTGCGAGGTCTGCGGCAGCGCGTAGAGCTGCTCGAGCGTCCACGGATCCTTGCGCGCCACCATGCCGCCGACTTCCAGCCGGAAGTCGGCACCGTCGACCTCGGGCACTTCGTCCTCGCCGTAGAAGGCATTGAACGGGAACGGCCGCGTGATCATGGACTCCGCATAGGTGGGCGCGAGCCGCTTGGGGTCGAACAGCCAGCCTTGCACGCGATCGTTGAAGCGCGATACCGCGGTGAGAAAGCGCTCCACCGAGGCGTCGTCGCTCAGGCTGCAACCCGTCAGCATCGACAGCCCGCCCAGCGTGATGGCGCGCTTGGCGAACAGGCGGCGCGACGGCATATCGAGTTCGCGCACGGCGTCTCGCAGGATCAGGCGCCGGTCAAGCGTGGCGATGGGTTTGGACTTGCTCATGGCGGTTCTCCGCGATGCGGCTCTGTGGATTCGGTTCTGTGGATGCGTTTGCGTAAACACGGCCGGCGATCAGCGGCCGCGCAGCATGATCAGCAGCGTGCGCGGCACCAGCGCCACCATGGCCACGTGCACGACGATGAACAGCACGATGGCGCTCATGCATACGAAGTGGACCCAGCGCGCCGCGTCATAGCCGCCCATCAGCTCGCGCAGCAGCGGGAATTGCACCGACTTCCAGATCGCCAGGCCGGACAGCACCGTGACCACGATGACCACCACCACGCCCAGGTACATGGCCTTCTGGGCCGCGTTGTATTCGGCCAGGTCCGGGTGCGCCAGCCGGCCGCGCAACGCCGCGGCGATATCGCGCAGCGCCGCGGGCACCGACAGCGGCAGGAAGCGGCGGCGGAACCGTCCGGTGAGGGCGTTCATCAGCAAGTAGAACAGCCCGTTGGCGACCAGCAGCCACATGGCGGCGAAGTGCCACTGCAGCGCGCCGCCCAGCCATCCGCCGAGCGTGATGCCATTGGGGAAATGCAGGCCGAACAGTGGCGACGCGTTATAGATGCGCCAGCCGCTCATTACCATGACGATGACGGCGATGGCGTTGAGCCAATGGGTGATGCGCACCCACGCCGGCTGGATGGAGGCGGACGTTTGTCCGCGGCGGCCGTGTGCGGGCCGCGATAGCTGGGAGGCTGTGTCCACCGTCTTTCTCCAATGTTCCATGTTCCGTGGCGCTCGCAGGTGCGGCTGCAACGGGTTATGTGCCTTTGTCGACAGTGGCGGCACGAACTTACACGCGGGACGGTAATTTTTTCTGGCACGCGGGCACGTCGGCAACGGGCATCCCCGGAGTCACTCAGCAAGCTCGGCGAAAGAACGTACGGACTGTTGGGCGACGCATGGACGGCTACCCGCACTCTTGACATTAGCACTCCGCCCGCGAGACGCCAAAGGCGATCGATGCCCGCCTCACACGGCCCGCTACAATGCTGGCGGGCCGCGCGGCCAGCGCTGTCCCACTGCGCGCGCGCAGCCCGGTCTGCCCGGAGCCGCATGCCGCCGCCGCCCCGACACCATTCACGGACCCCAGGATCTCCGCATGCCTTTGACCGCCGAGCAGCTTATCGAATACATGGACTTCGCCGCAGACCTCGCGCAGGCGGCCGGCAATGCCAGCCTGCCGTACTTCCGCAGCGCCCCGGCGGTAGAGGACAAAGGTGGCCGGCGCTTCGACCCGGTCACCGCAGCCGACAAGGCAGCCGAGCGCGCCATGCGCGACCTGATCCTGGCGACATACCCGGAGCACGGCATCCTGGGCGAAGAAGAAGACCGTGTGGCCGGCAGCTCGCCGCTGACCTGGGTGCTCGATCCCATCGACGGCACCCGTGCGTTCATTACCGGGCTGCCGCTCTGGGGCACGCTGATCGCGCTTAACGACGGCCAGCGACCGGTGATCGGCATCATGGACCAGCCGTTCACGCGCGAGCGGTTCAGCGGCGATGGCAGCCAGGCATGGCTCAACGGCCAGCCCCTGCGTACCCGGCCGTGCGCCGACCTGGCGCAGGCCAAGCTGATGTGCACCACGCCGGAGATGTTCGAGGACGCGGCGCAGTTCGCCGCCTTTCGCCGCGTGGCGGACGCCGCCCGCATGCAGCGCTATGGCGGCGATTGCTACGCCTACTGCATGGTCGCGGCGGGCCATGTCGATGCGGTGGTCGAGGCTGGCCTGAAGGCCTACGACGTGCAGGCGCTGATTCCCATTGTGGAGGGAGCGGGCGGCGTTATCACCAGTTGGACCGGCGGGGATGCACAGCAGGGCGGCACCGTGGTGGCCTGCGGCGACCCGCGGCTGCACCAGCAGATACTCGCGCTGCTGAATGCGCCTGCTTGAGCACTCGCGTGGCCCGGTGGCATCGGCCGGGCTTGCTATCATGCTGGCCGCAATGTCCGGCGCGGAAAAAAACGGCCCAGCCAGCACGGCCATCCCGGCCCGGACTTAACCATGCAGTAGGGAAGAAACCAGAAACATGATGTCAAACGCTTGCGGCCTAGATTTCGGCACGTCCAATTCCACGGTGGGCTGGTGCCGGCCGGGACAACCCACGCTGTTGCCGCTGGAAGATGGCAAGCTCACGCTACCCTCCGTGATCTTTTTCCATTCCGAGGATCCGCTGGTCAGCTACGGCCGCGCCGCGCTTGGCGACTACCTGGCGGGCTATGAAGGGCGGCTGATGCGCTCGCTCAAGAGCCTGCTCGGCACCTCGATGATGGAGGACAGCACCGAGGTCATGGGGCAGGCCATGCCGTTTCGCAAGCTGCTCTCGCACTTCATCGGTGAGCTCAAGCAGCGCGCCGAGACCTCGGCCGGCGCCAGCTTCGACAAGGTCGTGCTGGGCCGCCCGGTGTTCTTCATCGACGAAGACACCAAGGCCGACCAGCTCGCCGAGCAGACGCTGCGCGAGATCGCGGCGGATGCCGGCTTCAAGGACATCGAGTTCCAGTATGAGCCGATCGCCGCGGCCTTCGATTATGAAGCCACGATCGTGCGCGAGGAACTGGTGCTGGTGGCCGACATCGGCGGCGGCACCTCCGACTTCTCGCTGGTGCGCCTGTCGCCCGAGCGGGCCGGCAAGGTCGACCGGCGTGGCGACATCCTGGCCAACGGTGGCGTGCACATCGGCGGCACGGACTTCGACAAGAGCTTGAGCCTGGCGAGCGTGATGCCGTTCCTGGGCCTGGGCAGCGAGCTGCGCAACGGCAAGGCGATGCCTTCGGGCCAGTATTTCGACCTGGCGAGCTGGCATACCATCAACCTGGTCTACACCCGCAAGGCGTGGTCGCACGTGATGGACAACTATCGCGATGCCGCCGACAAGATAAAGCTGGACCGCCTGATCAGCCTGATCAAGCAGCGCGCCGGCCACTGGCTCGCGATCCAGGTGGAAGCCGCCAAGATCGCCTTGTCGGGCGAGCCGCAGACGCAGCTCGACCTGGGGCGCATCGCCCCGGGCGAGACCATGGCGATCAGCCGCGCTGACTTTGACCTGTCCATTGCGAAGCTGGTTGGCAAGACCGAGGTGACGGTGCAGGCGTTGTTGCGGGATGCGGGCGTGCAGGCGGATGCGATCGACACCGTATTGTTTACCGGCGGATCCAGCAGCGTGCCTTTGCTGCGTGAGCGGTTGTCCGAGCTGATCCCGGGGGCACAGCGGATCGAGGGCGATCTGTTTGGCGGCATTGGTTCCGGGCTGGCGCTGGATGCCCGGCGCAAGTTCGGGTGAGGGGAATGGGTGGGGTAGGTTATTGGGTGGGGTAGGTTGACTGCAACTTCAGCTGCAACTTCAACTGCAACGTCAAAAGCTTAAAGTCAAAAGCAGTTTCACCTCCCCTGCGGGGAGGCGACCTACTTTCTTGTCTCGCCAAGAAAGTAGGCAAAGAAGGCGACCCGGATGGGGCGAAAGACTCCTCGTCGCCAGGCCAAAAGAGCGGCCGGGACCCAAACTCGTATCGCCTTAAGGCGATGCTCAAACATGGGTCCCTCTTTTCCGCTCTTTTGGCCTGCCGACGAGGCGCCCCATAACGGGGGATGCAAACCTTCACGGCTCGCTTCGCATCGCGCTTGGGTGATTTCCGCCTGGAGGCGGGAATCACGGCTACACGAAATCGTTTTCTGCTCTCTCTGGTTTGGTCCCCTCTCCCGCTTGCGGGCGAGCAACCGTGTCAAGTGGGCCGGGGGAGAGGGCGGGCGCTGGCAAGAGCGAGATGGCCTCAAGGACCTTGTGCCCCTGGCCGGGTGCCGTCCGTCATCCCCGCATGCTAATGTCCCATCTTCGCGAATTCGCGTTTTCGAAGAGGCACCACATGCATGCGGCTATCGTCGAAGCCAGCTACGGCTCCGATCCGGTTGGTCTGGTCAGCGGCTTTCGCTTCCTGCCCGGCGAGCCGGGCCAGCCCATCGATTCCGCCGCGGCGGCCGCGTGGCTCGGGCAGCCCCCGTCGGGCGACGAGTTTCTTTGGCTGCACTTCAATCTGTCGCATAGCGCGTGCGAGCGCTGGCTCAAGGGCCAGCTCGACCTGCCCGAGGGATTCTTCGAGGCGCTGCGCGAGGGTTCGCGCTCCACGCGCATCGAGCGCCTGGATACGGCGCTGCTTGCGGTGGTCAATGACGTGATTTACAACTTCGGCGTGGCCACCACCGATATCTCCACGCTGTGGGCCTGTGCCGACCGCCGCATCCTGGTGACTGCGCGCATGAAGCCGTTGCGCTCGGTTGACCAGCTGCGCGCCTCGGTGCGCCAGGGCGAGTTGTTCCACACGCCGCTGGCGCTGCTGGTGCATTTGCTGCGCGACCAGGCCGATGTGCTGGTGCGCATCGTGCGCGAAACCAGCGTGACCGTGGACCAGGTCGAGGATCGCCTGCTCTCGCATCGTCTGCATGGCAACCGCGCGGAGCTTGGCTCCATGCGCCGCGGCCTGGTGCGCTTGCAGCGGCTGCTCGCGCCCGAGCCTGGCGCGCTGTTTCGCTTGCTCAACCGGCCTCCAGCCTGGCTGCAGGATCAGGACATCCAGGATCTGCGCTCCTCCACCGAGGAGTTTTCGCTGGTGCTGAGCGACCTGGCCGCGCTGGTCGAGCGCATCAAGCTGCTGCAGGAAGAGATCGCGGCCAAGCTCAACGAGCAGACCAACCGCACGCTGTTCACGCTGACGCTGGTCACCGTGCTGGCGTTGCCGATCAACATTGTCGCCGGCTTCTTCGGCATGAATGTGGGCGGGATTCCGCTGGCGGACCATCCGCACGGTTTCTGGGTGCTGGTGGTGCTGGTGGCCAGCTTCACCGTGCTGGCGGGGCGCTGGGCCTTCCGCAAGCAGGGTAGTTACTGAGCGCGCTGGCAATGCGTCACGGGCGCGTCACATCTCACGGTTAGCCTGCCAGTCACCACGTTGTTGCGAACAGGAGTTAGCGATGAGACCAGACGAGAACGCGCTGATTCGGCGTATCCACCGCGAGGTGGCCGATCACTATGACGAAGAACTCGAACTGGAGCTGGAAGACCACCATGTCGATACGCTGTTCGGCGAAGCCGGTGGCGGCCTGGACGACGACGAGCGGGCTGCGCGACGGCTTTACTTCCGCGAGCTGTTCCGCCTGCAGGGCGAGCTGGTCAAGCTGCAAAGCTGGGTGGTGGAGACCGGCCACAAGGTTGTGATCCTGTTTGAAGGGCGCGACGCGGCCGGCAAAGGCGGCGTGATCAAGCGCATCACCCAGCGGCTCAACCCGCGCGTGGCCCGGGTGGCGGCGCTGCCAGCGCCCAACGACCGCGAACGCACCCAGTGGTATTTCCAGCGCTATGTCTCGCACCTGCCGGCGGCGGGCGAGATCGTGCTGTTCGACCGCAGCTGGTACAACCGCGCCGGCGTGGAGCGCGTGATGGGCTTTTGCACCGACGACCAGTACGAGGAGTTTTTCCGCTCGGTGCCGGAGTTCGAACGCATGCTGGTGCGCTCCGGCATCCAGGTGATCAAGTACTGGTTCTCGATCTCGGACGAAGAGCAGCACCTGCGCTTCCTCTCCCGCATCCACGATCCGCTCAAGCAGTGGAAGCTCAGCCCGATGGATCTCGAATCCCGCCGGCGCTGGGAGGACTACACCCGCGCCAAGGAAATCATGCTGGAGCGCACGCATATCGACGAGGCGCGGTGGTGGGTGGTGCAGGCGGTCGACAAGAAAAAGGCGCGCCTCAATTGCATCCATCACCTGCTGCAGCAGATGCCTTATGAAGAGCGCGCGCAGCCGCCCGTGGTGCTGCCGCAGCGCGAGCGGCACGATGACTACTCGCGCCAGCCGGTGCCCGACAACATGATCGTGCCGGAAGTCTACTGAACCGTCTTGTTCGCGCGCCGCCAGCCCTTGCGCTAGCACGGGTCGCCGCCGTAGCCGGCGATCTCGCACGGCGTCCACGCGACCGCGTGCGGCCAGCGCTGCCCTGCCTGGTTCCGGCTATTCTCAGTGAAGGCTCGCTACAGGAGGTGATCCTTGTTCGGCACCTGGGCTTGGGTTATCGGCGCGTTGCTCGTCACCATGGGCTTGATCAGTTCGCAGGTAAAGCGGCTGCCGCTATCGGCGTCGGCGCTTTACCTGCTGTTCGGCATCGGGCTCGGGCCATGGGGGCTTGGCCTGATCCGGGGCGATGTGACGGATCGCGATCATGCGGCTGCGCTGGAGATCGTGACGGAGATCGCCCTGCTGGTATCGCTGTTCGCGGTGGGGCTGCGGCTGCGTGTGCATCCGCGCGATCGCCTCTGGCGCGTTGCGCTGCGGCTGGCCACGGTGGGCATGCTGCTGACCATCGCCATGCTGTTTGCGATTGGCTTCTGGGTCATGGGCTTGCCTGCGGGCGTGGCCTTGCTGCTAGCGGCCATCCTGGCGCCAACGGATCCGGTGCTGGCCTCCGACGTGCAGGTCGAGAATACGCAGGACCGCGACCGGATGCGCTTTAGCCTGACCGGGGAGGGCGGGCTCAACGACGGCGCCGCGTTTCCCTTCGTCATCCTCGCGCTTGGCCTGATGGGCGCGCAGGATGCCGGCATTGGCTGGCAGCGCTGGCTGTGGGTCGACCTGCTGTGGGCCTCCCTGGCAGGCCTGGCCCTGGGCTGGAGCATGGGCTGGCTGTGCAGCCGCGCGGTGCTGGCCCTGCGCAAGCGCCGGCATGGCGCGGCCGGCATGGAGAGCTTCTTCGCCGTCGGCCTGATCGGGCTGGCTTACGGCGCCGCGCTGGCCGTGCACAGCTATGGCTTCCTGGCGGTGTTTGCCGCGGGCATGGCCATGCGCCACGTCGAGCACCAGGAGAACCAGGACGTCGAGGCCGACGAAGTGCTGAGCGCGACCGTGTTCTCGGAGCAGGAGAGCACGGCCGTGCAGCACGACAAGGCTGCCGCCTACCTGGCACACACCGTCAGCGAGTTCTCGCTGGACCTCGAGCGGCTAGCCGAGCTTAGCGTGATGGTGGCGGTGGGCGCGCTGCTCTCCATACGGATGCTGCGCTGGGAGTACCTTGGCCTAGGGCTGGCGCTGATCCTGGTGGTGCGCCCGCTGGCCGTGGCGATCTCCACCATCGGAGCGGCGCTGCAGCCGCCGCAGCGCCGGCTCATTGCCTGGTTTGGTGTGCGCGGCATCGGCTCGGTCTACTACCTGGCCTATGCGCTTGCGCATGGCGCGGATTTCCGCCACGGCGCCATGCTGGCCGACGCCACGCTCTACGTGGTGGTGCTTTCGGTGGTGCTGCATGGCTCATCGGCCACACCCCTGATGGCGATGTACCGGCGCTGGCGCGGCGCCGCCAAGGCCTGAATCCGTTGGCTCGCGCATCGGTTCGGGCACTCGCCGGCGGCATTTCCCCTCGTTAAAGCTCTTGTCCCGGATGCCGTTATTTGTGTGGCTTAGGCTTCGTGCGCCCAGGCCGGCATCCACATAACAAGAATCGGAGCTTTAGAACATGAGGGGTCCTCTCTTCCGCCAACGCGCAAGCCAGCTCGCTGCCCTGCTGGCCGCCATGTCCGTCGCCGCCTGCGGTGGCGGTGGCGGCGATGCGCCCGCTGCCGCCCAGACAAGCGCGAGTCCTTCCGTGCCGGTCGCCAGCGCGCCGGTGCCGCCCACGCTGGCGCCGGCCTGCGGCGGCTGCAGCGCCGTGGATGCCAGCAATTACTCGGGCTCTGGCGTCGGCGTCTGGTCCGCCTCCAACACCACCGGCGCGCCGGCCGATGTGCCCGTTGCCATCGGCGGCGTGAACGGCAAGGCCGTGACGCTGCTCTACACCAACGGTGCCACGGCGCAGGCCATGCCGGCCGGCTTGTCGCTGTCGGTGATCCAGTCCGTGCTGGGCAATCTCTCGATTCAGTCGGTCTCCACCGGGCAGGACGAACAGACGATGCGCGACATTGCCGAGTTCAATCGCACCGGCTGGGCAGCACTGGCCGGCGGCAAACAGGTGGCCAGCCTTTCCGAGATCGCGCCGCCACCGCCGCTCGCTTCCGTGCTCAACGATACCAAGAGTTGGTATCACACCGACGGCACGCGCCGCGCGGCCACGCTGGTCAAGCAAGTGAGCACGGGAGACGCCACCACCGTCAACATCTGGGTGGAGACCACCGAGTCGGTGCCTGGCAAGGTCACCGGCACCCTCGTCGACACGCTGGCTGCCGCCTTCGCCAGCGGCGGCGGCATTTACGACATGCTGACCTCGGTCGGTGGCCCGCTGTGGGGTACGCACAGCTACAACAACCTCATCGCGGGCAGCGGCCAGCCGGTGGATATCGTCGTGCTCAACTTCGACAACAACGGCAAGCCATTCGGCACCGTGGGCTATTTCTGGGGCCTGCACAACCTGAAGGCCACCTCGGATTCGCGCAGCAACGAGTCGCTGTCGCTCTATCTCGATTCCGAGACCCTGTACCTGGGCGGCGCCGAAGGCCTGAAGTCGATGAAGATGACGATGGCGCACGAGGGGATGCATATGCAGAACTTCTACCGCCGCGGCGTCAAGGCCGGCCAGCAGTACGCATTCGATAGCTGGCTGGAAGAAATGTCCGCGATGATGATGGAGGACTTCGCCAGCCAGACCATCGACCCCACCTACAACGCGATCCGCGACGTGCGCTTCAGGGACTACGTGAGCTACGGCAATGGCAACTTCAACTGCAATATGCTGAATTTCACCGGTTTCGGCGCCACCTGCGAGAGCTATTCGGTGTCGGGCAGCTTCGGCGGCTTCCTGGACCGGCAACTCGGCCTGGCCTTTTACAAGGACCTGCTGGGCCGGACTTCCAGCGCGGACTCCAAGACCGTGCTCGACCAGGCCATCAAGGCCGCGCGCCCGGACTCCGGCTTCAGCCAGGAACTGTTGCGCTGGAGCGTCACCAGCAATTCGCTGATGCCAGCCGCGACGTCGCCGGCGCGTTACGGCTACCCGGCGCGTATCGATGGCGGCTTTACGCTCCCGCTGATCGATCCGGACCTGTTCCGCGCCTCGCGCAAGCTGCCGGTGGCCGTGCCCGCCACGTTGCAGCCGTACGGTAGTTTCCCGGTGGTTCGCAGCAATGCAGGCGCCACGTTCAACGAGACCGTGCGCGTGCCTGCTGGCGCTACGCTATCCGTAGTGGTGTACTGAACGCGCTAAGCGCAGGCTCGCCGGAGCTTGCTCCGGCGGCTCCCGGGCGGCGATGTTCGCCGCCCGGACTTGTCGATCCAATCAACCTCATGCGCCGAATCCTGCTCCTGATTGCTGCCCTGTCCGTCGTGCTGGCTGCGTGCGTGCACGCGGTGCCGGCCGGCCGGTCCATCGCCTTGACGGGCACGGTGATGGTCAAGGGCAGCGCCCTGTTCCAGCAGCCGGTGCTGGTCACCGCCGATGGCGAGGCATGGGTGCTGGAGAAATTCCCTGTCGGCGAGGCCGAGGCGTTGCGCGGCCAGAAGGTGGGCGTGACCGGCACCGTGCTGCGCGCAAACCAGCCTGGCACGTGGGCGCCGGCCATCCGCGTCGAGCGGATCGAGGCCCTGCCGGACGGCGCGCCTGCGCGCTAGATCCAGCTTGCTCCAGCTTGGTAGCTTGGTCAGTCGCTCGGGCCCGCGCGGTTGGGGAATGCCTCTTCCAGTGTCAATACCGTGCCCGTCAGGCCGCCGTCATAGCCGGGCAGGGCATCCACCACCTGCCGGAAACCGGCGCTCCTGAGTGCCGCCACGGCGCCGGCCAGCGCTGGGCTTTGCAGGCGCTCCCGCTCGATCACGAAGAAATACCGTTCCTTGAGCACCGGCACGAAATCCAGCCCGAAGCGGCGCGCCGCCGTCTCCACGCCGAATCCCGCATCCGCCATGCCGCTGCCAATATAGGCGGCCACCGCGGCGTGCGTGAACTCGCCATTGCTGTAACCCTCGATGCGCCCGCTGTCGATGCCGCGTGCCTTGAGCATCAGGTCCAGCAGCAGCCGCGTGCCGGAACCGGTCTGGCGGTTGACGAAGCGCACGTCGGCGCGGCAGAGATCTTGCAGCGTGGTGACCTGCTTCGGGTTGCCGGGGCGCAYGAAGATGCCTTGCGAGCGAACCGCGAGCTGGATCAGGCAATGGGTCTCGGGGCGAATCCATGTGGCAAAGCTCGCCAGCATGTCCCGCTCGAATTCGCCGATCGGCACATGGAATCCGGCTATGTCGCAGGCACCTTGCGCAAGTGCCGCAACCGCCTCAAGGCTGCCGCAGTACTTCAGGTCGTGGCGCACCCCGTGCGCGTCCAGGAAATCATGCAGCGCCGCCACCGCGAAGCCATGGCTGGCGTGCAGGCGCAGCGTGGGGCCGGGTTGGTCCACCAGCTTCTTCAGTTCGATTTCCAGTTCCGAGGCCAGGCTCTCCAGCGTGGGGGACAGCCGCGCGGCAATGCGCTTGCTGGCCCACACCAGTTGCTGCGCCAGCGGCGACAGCGCACTGCCGCGCCCGCGGGTCTTGGCGATCAGCGCGCCGCCGAACAGGGCTTGCGCGTCGCGCAGGATGCCCCAGGCATAGCGGTAGGACAGGCCGGTCGCCTGCGCCGACTGGCTGATGCTGCCGGTGCTTTCGATATGCCCGAGCAAGGTGACCAGGCGGGACACGTCAAGCGGGGCGCTGGCGGCGTCGCTGTCGTCGCGGATTTGGAGGTGGGGCAGGATCGAGATGCGAATCATATGAGAAAAATAGCATATTGCTCGAACGTGGCCAACTGCCTATAGTCCGCTCGAAGAGGCATAGCACCCGATAGAAGCCCGCTTAACTGGCCAGGCGAGATGGGGAATGCCCGTTCAGAGCCCCCAATATATGAAAAAAATAGCATATAACGCGGTCGCCGCAACACGGTGTGCCGCGCCCCGCAGCAAATCCTGGCAAGACGCGCAAGCCAATGCGCCACACCGTCTGCCGCTGGCGTTGCGCTTGAGCGCTTGCGCCGGCCCGCGCTGCGTCACCAGGAGACTCGATGTCTGATTCCGCCGCCAAGCCAGCCGCTAAGCCGGCCACCAACGCCGTGCCCGACCCGGTCGCCCGCATCGTGGCCGCGCGCCGCGACATGCCGGGCGCCTTGCTGCCCATCCTCCATGAGATCCAGGACGCGGTGGGCTACGTGCCCGCCGACGCCTTGCCCGAGATTGCCCGCGCGCTCAACCTGTCGCGCGCCGAGGTGCATGGCGTGGTCACCTTCTATCACCACTTTCGCGACAGCAAGCCGGGCCGGCACGTGGTCCAGGTCTGCCGCGCGGAAGCGTGCCAGTCGGTTGGCAGCGAGGCCCTTGCCGCGTACGCCGAGCGTGCGCTGGGCTGCGGATTCCATGAAACCACCGCCGATGGCGAGTTCACGCTGGAGCCGGTGTATTGCCTCGGCCAGTGCGCCTGTGGCCCGGCCGTGATGATCGACGGGGAACTGGCTGGCCGCGTCACGCCGCAGCGCTTCGATGCGCTGATCAAAGCCTGCACGGGCGTGGCCGAAGACCAGGAGGTGCCAGCATGAGCATCACCGTTTTCGTACCCCGCGATTCCAGCGCGCTGGCCATGGGCGCCGATGCGGTGGCCCGCGCCATCGCGCGTGAGGCCACGGCGCGTGGCGCCAGCATCGAACTGGTGCGCAACGGCTCGCGCGGCATGTTCTGGCTTGAGCCGCTGGTTGAAGTGCAGACCCCCGCAGGGCGCGTGGCCTATGGGCCGGTTACCCCCGAAGATGTCGCCGCGCTGTTCGATGCCGATTTCCTGGCTGGTGGCGCGCATGCGCTGGCGCTTGGGCTCACCGAGGAAATCCCGTTCCTCAAGGGGCAGGAGCGCTTGACCTTTGCCCGCATGGGCATCACCGATCCGCTCTCGCTCGCTGACTACATCGCACACGATGGCTATGCCGGCCTGACCCGCGCGCTGGCGCTGGACGGCGCGCGGATCGTGCAGGAAGTGACCGATTCCGGCCTGCGCGGACGCGGGGGCGCGGCGTTTCCCACGGGCATCAAGTGGCAGACGGTGCGCAACGCGCCGTCGCCCACCAAGTACGTGGTCTGCAATGCCGATGAAGGCGACTCCGGCACCTTCTCCGACCGCATGGTGATGGAAGGCGACCCGTTCATGCTGATCGAAGGCATGACCATCGCCGGCCTCGCCGTCGGCGCGGAGCATGGCTACATCTACGTGCGCTCGGAATACCCGCACGCCATCGCCGTGTTGGAATCCGCCGTCGGCATCGCGCAGGCGGCCGGCTGGCTGGGCGACGATATCCGCGGCAGCGGCCGGCGCTTCCGGCTCGAAGTGCGCAAGGGCGCCGGTGCCTATGTCTGCGGCGAGGAAACCGCGCTGCTGGAAAGCCTGGAGGGCAAGCGCGGCGTGGTGCGCGCCAAGCCGCCGCTGCCGGCCATCGAAGGGCTGTTCGGCAAGCCCACCATCATCAACAACGTGATCTCGCTGGCCACCGTGCCAGTGATCCTCGCGCGCGGCGCGCAGTTTTATCGCGACTTTGGCATGGGCCGCTCGCGCGGCACGCTGCCGTTCCAGATCGCAGGCAATGTGCGCCAGGGTGGGCTGGTGGAGAAGGCCTTCGGCGTGACCCTGCGCGAACTGCTTGAGGACTACGGCCAGGGCACGCGCAGCGCACGGCCCATCCGCGCGGTGCAGGTGGGCGGCCCGCTGGGTGCGTACCTGCCGGTGTCGCGGCTGGATACGCCGATGGACTATGAAGCCTTCGCCGCGTTCGGCGCGGTGCTGGGGCACGGCGGCATCGTGGTGTTCGACGACACCGTCGACATGGCCAGGCAAGCCCGCTACGCAATGGCATTCTGCGCCATCGAATCCTGCGGCAAATGCACGCCGTGCCGGATCGGCTCCACGCGCGGCGTCGAGGTGATCGACAAGATCATCGCGGGCGACCAGCCGGTGAAGCACGTCAAGCTGGTGCGCGACCTGTGCGACACCATGCTGGGCGGATCGTTGTGCGCCATGGGCGGCATGACGCCGTACCCGGTGCTGTCGGCGCTAGACGCATTCCCGGAAGACTTTGGCGTGGCAGTGCCAGCCAAAGCAGCCTGAGCGCAGCGCCACAGCCTATCGAACCGGCGCTGCCACTGCGCCACTCTGAATCACCAGTACGCGGCCCAGGCCGCAGCGGGAGCCCGCCTTGAACACACGCAACGAAATCGACTTCGGCACGCCGGCCAGCGATTCGCAACAGCAGGTCACCCTTGAGATCGACGGCGTCGACGTGACCGTGCCCGCCGGCACCTCGCTGATGCGTGCCGCCGTGCAAGCCGGCGTGAACGTGCCCAAGCTGTGCGCCACCGATAGCCTCAAGTCCTTCGGCTCCTGCCGCCTGTGCCTGGTCGAGATCGAAGGCCGGCGGGGCTTCCCGGCCTCGTGCACCACGCCGGCCGAAGCCGGCATGAAGGTGAAGACGCAAACCGACAAGCTGGCCGACCTGCGCCGCGGCGTGATGGAGCTGTACATCTCCGACCATCCGCTGGACTGCCTGACCTGCCCCACCAACGGCAACTGCGAGCTGCAGGATATGGCCGGCGTGGTCGGCCTGCGCGAAGTGCGCTATGGGTACGACGGCGCCAACCACCGCGCCGAGGCCAAGGACGAGTCCAATCCGTATTTCACCTACGATCCTTCCAAGTGCATCGTGTGCAACCGCTGCGTGCGTGCCTGCGAGGAGACCCAGGGCACCTTCGCGCTCACCATCAGCGGCCGCGGCTTCGATTCGCGCGTGACGGCGGGGCAGGGCGACAGCTTCATGGATTCCGACTGCGTGTCGTGCGGCGCCTGCGTGCAGGCATGCCCCACCGCCACGCTGGCCGAGACCTCCATCATCCGCATGGGGCAGCCGGAGCACAGCAAGGTCACCACTTGCGCATACTGTGGCGTGGGCTGCGCCTTCAAGGCGGAGATGAAGGGCAATGAAGTGGTGCGCATGGTGCCGTACAAGGACGGCCAGGCCAACGAAGGCCACTCGTGCGTGAAGGGCCGCTTCGCCTTTGGCTATGCGACCCACAAGGACCGCATCCTGAACCCGATGATCCGCGCCAGGATCACCGATCCGTGGCGCGAAGTGTCGTGGGAAGAAGCGATCAGCCACGCGGCCTCCGAGTTCAAGCGCATCCAGGCCAAGCATGGCCGCGACGCCATCGGCGGCATCGTGTCCTCGCGCTGCACCAACGAGGAAGGCTACCTGGTGCAGAAGCTGGTGCGCGCCGCCTTCGGCAACAACAACGTCGATACCTGCGCGCGGGTTTGCCACTCGCCCACCGGCTACGGCCTCAAGCAGACGCTGGGCGAATCCGCCGGCACGCAGACCTTCCGCTCGGTGGAGAAGGCGGACGTCATCATGGTGATGGGCGCCAACCCAACCGACGGCCACCCCGTGTTTGCCTCGCGCATGAAAAAGCGCCTGCGCGCCGGCGCCAAGCTGATCGTGATCGATCCGCGCCGCATCGACCTGGTCGATTCGCCGCACGTGCGCGCCGACTTCCACCTGCAATTGCGTCCCGGCACCAACGTGGCGGTGGTGACGTCGATGGCTCACGTGATCGTCAGCGAAGGCCTGATGGCCGAATCGTTTATCGCCGAGCGTTGCGAGGACCGCGCGTTCCAGCAATGGCGCGACTTCGTCATGCTGCCGGAGAACTCGCCGGAAGCCATGGCCGAGATCACCGGCATTCCCGCCGGGCAACTGCGCGGCGCGGCGCGCCTGTATGCCACCGGCGGCAATGCCGCGATCTATTACGGCCTGGGCGTGACCGAACATGCGCAGGGCTCGACCACCGTGATGGGCATCGCCAACCTCGCCATGTGCACGGGCAATATCGGCCGCGAAGGCGTGGGCGTGAACCCGCTGCGCGGACAGAACAACGTGCAGGGCTCGTGCGACATCGGCTCGTTCCCGCATGAACTGCCGGGCTACCGCCACGTGTCGGATTCCACCACGCGCGGGCTGTTCGAATCCGCGTGGAATGTGGAGATCAGCCCGGAGCCGGGCCTGCGCATTCCCAATATGTTCGAGGCCGCGCTGTCCGGCAGCTTCATGGGCCTGTACTGCCAGGGCGAAGACATCGTGCAGTCCGACCCGAACACGCAGCACGTGTCGGCGGCGCTGTCGGCCATGGAGTGCATCGTGGTGCAGGACATCTTCCTCAACGAGACCGCCAAGTACGCGCACGTATTCCTGCCGGGCTCGTCCTTCCTGGAGAAGGATGGCACCTTCACCAATGCCGAGCGCCGTATCTCGCGTGTGCGCAAAGTGATGCCGCCCAAGGCCCGCTATGCCGACTGGGAAGCCACCGTGCTGCTGTCCAACGCGCTGGGCTATCCGATGAACTACAAGCATCCTTCCGAGATCATGGACGAGATCGCGCGGCTCACGCCCACCTTCAGCGGTGTCAGCTACCAGCGCCTGGAAGAACTCGGCAGCATCCAGTGGCCGTGCAACGACGCCGCGCCCGAGGGCACGCCGACCATGCACATCGACGCATTCGTGCGCGGCAAGGGCAAGTTCATCATTACCCGCTACGTACCCACCAACGAGCGCGTGAACCGCAAGTTCCCGCTGATCCTCACCACGGGCCGCATCCTGTCGCAGTACAACGTGGGCGCACAGACACGCCGCACCGAGAACGTGATGTGGCATGACGAGGACCGCCTGGAGATCCATCCGCACGATGCCGAGGAACGCGGCATCAAGGACGGCGACTGGGTCGGCGTGCAAAGCCGTGCGGGCGAAACCGTGCTGCGCGCCATTGTCAGCGAGCGCATGCAGCCGGGCGTGGTGTACACCACCTTCCACTTCCCGGAGTCCGGCGCCAATGTGATCACCACGGACAACTCGGACTGGGCGACCAACTGCCCCGAGTACAAGGTCACCGCGGTGCAGGTCATGCCGGTGGCGCAGCCGTCCGAATGGCAGCGCCAGTACCGCGATTTCCACGATCAGCAGATGCAGTTGCTGCAGGCGGCCAGCGCCGAGGCAGGGTCGGCATGACACTCTGCGAGCTCGCCATGGCCGACGCCGAACCGGTCACCCACAGCACCTTCGAGGTCAGCCGCAGCCGCCTGGGCGAGCTGGCGCTGGAGGCCGACGAAATTGCCGAGGAAGTACCGGTTGCGCTCGAATACAACGGCATCTCGCATGCGGTCATGCTGGCCTCGCCGGCCGATCTCGAAGACTTCGCGTTGGGCTTCAGCCTGAGCGAAGGGCTGGTGGCCAGCCCGCGCGACGTTTATGAGATGGAGACTGAGGTCCGCCCAGAGGGTATCGCGGTGCGGTTGCGCATCGCGGCGCAAGCCTTCGCCGCGCTCAAGGATCGGCGCCGCGCCATGGCGGGCCGTACCGGCTGCGGCCTGTGCGGCACCGAATTGCTGCAGGAAGTCATGCGCGCCCCGGCACCCGTCAGCAGCGGCGCCAGCTTCAGCGACGAGGCGATGTACGCCGCATTCGCGCAGTTGCAGACCCGGCAGGAACTGCTGCGCCACACCGGCGCCACGCACGCCGCCGCCTGGCTGCGCGCCGACGGCCAGGTCGCGCTGGTCCGCGAAGACGTGGGCCGCCACAACGCGCTCGATAAACTGATCGGCGCGCTGGCACGCACCGGCGAGGACCGCTCGCGCGGCGCCGTGCTGGTGACCAGCCGCGCCAGCTACGAAATGGTGCTGAAGACCGCCAGCGCCGGCGTCGGCGTGCTGGCCGCCGTATCAGGCCCGACCGCGCTCGCGGTACGCCTGGCGATCGATGCCGGCGTCACGCTGGCCGGCTTTGTACGCGCCGGCCGGCACGTGGTCTACTCCCACCCCCAACGTTTGCACAGCAGGACGGAACRGGCATGAACTCCGACAACCTCGTCAAGATGGCGAACCAGATCGGCACCTTCTTCGAAGCCATGCCGGACCGGGAAGAAGCCGTGGCGGATATCGCCAGCCATATCAAGCGCTTCTGGGAACCACGCATGCGGCGTGCTTTGCTGGCGCGGCTGGACGGCAGTGAAGATGCCGGGCTGGATGAGATTGTCCTGTTGGCGGTGACTAGGCATCGGGGGGTGTTGGAGTGAGGGGGGGAGGTCTGTTGGGGGCGGCGCTGTTGCTTTGAACGGCGTTGGTTTTTGCACCCAAGTGCCATACGACATTGCCCTGCAAGGTTGGTCGCTGTTTATTTCATCGGCGATGGATTTTGCACCCAAGGGCCATACGACATCCCCCTGCGGGGGCTGCCGGTCACTTTTCTTTGACCGGCAAAGAAAACTAACGAAAAGAAAGCCGCCCTGCCGGGGGCAGAGCAATAAGGCTGTTTTTGCCTCTGTGGTTGCGTCGTACGGCCCGGAGTGTTGGCTGGCGTGTCCAACCGGCCCGAAGGACATCGCWACKGCATGACCCAATGGTCACGTGGTGGTGCCCCTSATCGCTTTGCTCGGTGAGCGTTCGGGCATCTGCCGTTCGCGGTGCGCAGCGCCACGATCCTGCCTGCATCGGTGGTTTCGTGGTTTTGTCTCTGACGGTAGCCGCCCGGCTATTTGGTGCCCTGCCGTACCGGCGCGGGCGGCACCTTGCTATCGCCCCCTCTGGTTTCGTGGTGGGCACCGTGGCCCGGTCCGCGAGGGCCGGGCTCGCACTTCACGGTGCTCGTCCTCCGAGACAAAACCACGAAACCAGCCACATCCGAAATGGCGCAGCACTTCGCCCCGCGAACGGCAGATGTGGGAACGGTCACCGCAAGCGAGGTCAGGGGCCGCACCACGTAACCCATGGGTCATGTGGAAACGATGTCCTTCGGGCCGGTAGAATTCGCCAGCCAACACTCCGGGCCGTACGACGCAACCACCGATATTCGAGAGCCTTATTGCTCTGCGCCCGGCAGGGTCGGCTTTCTTCTCGTTAGTCTTCTTTGCCGACGCAAAGAAGAGATGGTATGAACGCGCCCCGCCCTCCCATGGAGCGCGAGACGTCGAAGAAGTCTTGCGGGGTGGGGCAAAACTGCCCTGCTG
>NZ_JBFRDD010000087.1:0-20710 GCF_052113425.1 Cupriavidus sp. YAF13 | reverse complement strand
GCCTTGGCCTGGGGCCGTGGCGCCGGGCTGGCCGCCACGGGAGGCGGAGCCTGCACCGACGGCGCGGGCACGGGCGCGGCGCTTGGCGCGGGCGCCGCCGGGCTGGTGGCGCCGGATTCGTCAGGGGTGCCCGCCTGCACTACCGTGGCAGGCGAGAAAGTCTGGTTCGAAGGCTTGGCTCCTGCCGGATCCAGCAGGAAAGTGTACGCGCGCGACACCTTGCCGCTCGCCCATGTCATGTCCACCAGGATATCGACAAAGGGCTCGCTGAGCGGCTGGGTTGACCGGACCCGCGCCACATAGCTCCCGTTGGGGCGGCGCTCGACCTGCAGCCGCAGGCTGCTGACCGCGGGCAGATACGTCAGGCCGGCCTTGGCATACGCATCGGGAGACGCCAGCTTGACGGCCAGGCCGTCCGCCTCTTCCGCGCTGACGCCACTAATATCGATTTCCGCTTGCAGCGGCTGACCCAGATTCGACTGTACCCGTAATTGCCCAAACCCCGCGGCATAAGCGGCCGGCTGCGCGAGCAGCAAACCGAGTGCCGTGAAGGCCAGCGTTGACCAGCGCTGGCGGGCGGTAGGCGCATCTTTCCGGCGATGTTGGCTCACACTCACCTTGTGCTCCGTTGTGTTCTAGTAGTGAAATTAACTTAACATCAATGGTTTAGCGCAGCAAGTTAGCGTCCCGACTGAGCCCCGCGCCAACTCGTACGGACGTGCGGATAACCGCCCCGCAGCCCGGCATATGCCGCCTGTATTGTGACGCAACGCCGGGAAGAATAGGCGCCCGGGCGTGACAACGCCGCGCACAGGCGCGGCGTTGTTATCAAAGCCCGTGGTTTCTGTTGCCTTGCTGCAACGGAACCACGGAGGCCTTGCGCGGAGCCTCAAGACATGGACCAAGACATGACTCAAGCGCTCCTTGGGAGCAAGTCCCTGGCTCAGGCTTCGATCAGGATGCGCAGCATACGACGCAGGGGCTCGGCGGCGCCCCACAGCAGCTGATCGCCGACGGTGAAGGCCGAGAGGTATTCCCCACCCATCTGCATCTTGCGCAGGCGTCCCACCGGAATGGTCAGGGTGCCGGTCACGGCGGCCGGCGTGAGGTCGGTCATGCTGGCCTCACGGGTATTCGGCACCACCTTGGCCCACTGGTTGTTTTCGGCCAGCATGGCTTCGATCTCATCGAGCGGCACATCGCGGCGCAGCTTGATGGTCAGCGCCTGCGAATGGCAGCGCATGGCGCCAATGCGCACGCACAGGCCGTCCACGGCAATCGGCGCAGCGCCGGTCGCACCCAGGAAGCCTTCGCCGCGGCCCAGGATCTTGTTGGTCTCGGCGCCGGCCTTCCATTCTTCCTTCGACACGCCGTTGCCCAGGTCCTTGTCGATCCAGGGAATCAGGTTGCCAGCGAGCGGCACGCCGAACTGCTTGGTTTCGTCGGCGGACAGGCCGTGCTGGGTCGCCAGGATGGTGCGGTCGATTTCCAGGATGGCCGATGCCGGGTTATCCAGCAGCGACTTGACCGATGCATTGAGCGTGCCGAACTGCGTCAGCAGCTCACGCATGTGCTGCGCGCCACCGCCCGAAGCAGCCTGGTAGGTCATGGACGTCATCCAGTCGATCAGGTCGTGCTGGAACAGGCCGCCCAGGCCCATCATCATGCAGCTGACCGTGCAGTTGCCGCCGATGAAATTCTTGACGCCCTTCGCCAGCGCGTCCTTGATGACACCAAGGTTGACCGGATCCAGCACGATGATGGCATCGTCCTTCATCCGCAGCGAGGACGCCGCGTCGATCCAGTAGCCCTTCCAGCCAGCTGCGCGCAGCTGCGGGAAAATCTCGTTGGTGTAGTCACCGCCCTGGGCGGTGAGGACAACGTCGCACTTCTTCAGCGCTTCGATGTCGTTCGCGTCCTTGAGCTTGGTTTCATTCTTGGCCATGGCCGGAGCCTGGCCGCCAGCGTTGGACGTGCTGAAGAATACGGGCTCGATATGGTCGAAATCGCGCTCTTCCTGCATGCGTTGCATCAGGACGCTGCCGACCATTCCTCGCCAGCCGACGAGACCTACAATCATGACTAACCTCGGATGTGATTTGAACTTCCCCGCGCTTTCCTCGCCCGACGTGACTGCGCGGGGAAGACGAGCAGGCACGACGAACGATCTAGCCGATCGTTTTGGTAGTAATGGTTTTAATCGTCGTTGCGGTAAGCGGGTGGCCGTGCGAACCCAGGCCAACCGGGCTGCGGGTAGCAACCGGGGCGGCGATGGCAGTCGAGGGGGACTGGAAGATTCGGACCATTCGCAGAGTCTACACGATTTTGTGGCGCTGCCACACGGGGGAAATCGGGGACAAATGAAAGAAAAGGCGCCGCATGCGGCGCCTTTTCAACTTTAATGCGGCTTACAGTGCCGCGAGCACCGCCTCGCCCATTTCACGCGTGCCGACTTGCTTGCAGCCCGGTGTCAGGATGTCGCCGGTGCGGTAGCCCTGGGCCAGCACCTTCTTGACGGCGTTCTCGATGCGGTCGGCCTGCTCGGCGCGGTTCAGCGAGAAACGCAGCATCATCGCGGCCGACAGGATGGTGGCCAGCGGATTGGCCACGCCCTTGCCCGCGATGTCCGGTGCCGAGCCGTGCGACGGTTCGTACAGGCCCTTGTTGTTGGCGTCCAGCGAAGCCGACGGCAACATGCCGATCGAGCCGGTCAGCATGGCGGCCTCGTCCGACAGGATGTCGCCGAACATATTGCCGGTGACGATCACGTCGAAGCTCTTGGGCGCCTTGATCAGCTGCATGGCCGCGTTGTCCACGTACATGTGCGACAGCTCGACTTCCGGGTATTCCTTGTGCACGTCGATCACGACGTCCTTCCAGAACTGGAAAGTCTCGAGCACATTGGCCTTGTCCACGCTGCACAGCTTCTTGCCGCGCTTGGCCGCGGCCTGGAAGGCCACGTGGGCGATGCGGCGGATTTCCGGCTCGCTGTAGCGCATGGTGTCGAAGCCTTCGCGTGCGCCCTTGAAAGGACCGTCCGGGGCTTCGCGCATGCCGCGCGGCTGGCCAAAGTAGATGTCGCCGTTCAGCTCGCGCACGATCAGGATGTCCAGGCCGGCCACCAGCTCGGGCTTCAGGCTGGACGCACCGGTCAGTTCCGGATAGCAGATCGCCGGACGGAAGTTGGCGAACAGCTGCAGGTGCTTGCGCAGGCCGAGGATGGCCTGCTCGGGACGCAGCGGGCGATCCAGCTTGTCGTACTTCCAGTCGCCCACGGCGCCGAACAGGATGGCGTCGGCTTCCCTAGCCAGCTTGAGCGTGGCGTCGGGCAGCGGATGGCCGCTGGCCTCGTAGCCGGCGCCGCCCACCGGGGCGGTTTCCATCTCGAATTTTTCGTCGAGCGCGTTGAGGACCTTGACGGCCTCCGCGATGATCTCGGGACCGATGCCGTCACCCGGCAGGACTGCGATTTTCATGCTTTGTCTTCCTTGTTTTGTCTCAGCGTACCAACCGGCCTCAGCCGACCACGCGGTTGTTCAGCCACGGCATCTTGGCCACGCGCTCGGCCTCATACGCCTTGATCTTGTCGGCATGGCGCAGGGACAGGCCGATATCGTCAAAGCCATTGAGCATGCAGTACTTGCGGAACGGCGCGATGTCGAACGGGTAGCTGTTGCCGCCCGGCGTGACCACCACTTGCTTATCGAGATCGATGGTCAGCTTGTAGCCGCTGAACGCATTGGTCTCGTTGAAGATATGGTCGACCTGCAACTCGGTCAGCACCACCGGCAGCAAGCCGTTCTTGTAGCAGTTGTTGAAGAAGATGTCGGCAAAGCTCGGCGCGATCACGGCGCGGAAGCCATATTGCGTCAGCGCCCAGGGTGCGTGCTCGCGCGAGCTGCCGCAGCCGAAGTTGCGGCGGGCCAGCAGGATCGAGCCGCCCTGGTAGCGCGGCTGGTTGAGCACGAAGTCCGGGTTCAGCGGGCGGCGGCTGTTGTCTTGCCCGGGCTGGCCCACATCCTTGTAGCGCCATTCGTCGAACAGGTTCGGGCCGAAGCCGGTGCGCTTGATCGACTTGAGGAATTGCTTCGGGATGATGGCGTCGGTGTCGACGTTCTCGCGGTCCAGCGGCACCGTGAGCCCGCTGTGTACAGTGAACTTATCCATGGTCGGTTCCTTACTTCTTTGCCGCGCTTTCGAGCGAGCGGCCTGCGGCCTGTGTGTCCTTGCCAAGGCCGGCCATCGTATGGCAGCCGGCCAGTTGCAGCATGCCCAGGCATGCGAGCAACACAATCAGGGCTTGTTTCATGATGAGCCTGCGCGAATTAGCTGAGCTGGCGGATATCGACGAAGTGGCCTTCGATGGCAGCCGCGGCGGCCATCGCCGGGCTCACCAGGTGAGTCCGGCCACCCGCTCCCTGGCGCCCTTCGAAGTTGCGGTTCGAGGTCGACGCGCAGCGCTCGCCCGCCTCCAGGCGGTCGGCGTTCATGGCCAGGCACATCGAGCAGCCCGGCTCGCGCCACTCAAAACCCGCGGCCTTGAAGACCTTGTCCAGCCCTTCACGCTCGGCTTGCTCCTTGACCAGGCCCGAGCCCGGCACCACCATCGCCAGTTTCACGTTGGACGCCACGCGGCGTCCCAGCTTCTGCACGACCCAAGCAGCCGCGCGCATGTCTTCAATGCGGGAGTTGGTGCAGGAACCGATAAAGACCTTGTCGATCTTGATGCTGTCCACCGGCACGTTGGGCTGCAGGCCCATGTACTCGAGCGCGCGCTCCATGGCGTTGCGCTTGTTCGGGTCTTTTTCCTTCTCGGGATCCGGCACGCGGTCCTCGATGCTGACGACCATCTCGGGCGAGGTGCCCCAGGTCACCTGCGGACGAACCTCTTCCGCACGCAGCTCGACCACCTGGTCGAAATGCGCACCGGCGTCCGAATGCAGCGTGCGCCAGTAGCCCACGGCCTGCTCCCACTCCACGCCCTGCGGCGAGAACGGGCGGCCCTTGACGTACTCGAGCGTGACATCGTCCACCGCCACCAGGCCAGCGCGCGCGCCCGCCTCGATGGCCATGTTGCACACCGTCATGCGCCCTTCCATGCTCAGGTCGCGAATGGCCGAGCCAGCGAACTCGATGGTGTAGCCGGTGCCGCCCGCGGTACCGATCTTGCCGATCACGGCCAGCACGATGTCCTTGGCGGTGCAGCCGCGCGGCAGCTTGCCTTCCACGCGCACCAGCATGTTCTTGGCCTTCTTGCCCAGCAGCGTCTGCGTGGCCAGCACGTGCTCCACCTCGGAGGTGCCGATGCCGTGCGCCAGCGCGCCAAACGCGCCGTGCGTGCTGGTATGCGAATCGCCGCAGACCACCGTCATGCCCGGCAGCGTGGCGCCCTGCTCCGGCCCGATCACGTGCACGATGCCCTGGCGCAGGTCGTTCATCTTGAACTGGGTGATGCCGTATGCGTCGCAGTTGTTGTCCAGCGTATCCACCTGCAGCTTCGACACCGGATCGGCAATGCCCTGGCTACGATCCGTGGTCGGCACGTTGTGGTCCGACACCGCCAGGTTGGCGCTGATGCGCCAGACCGGGCGCTGCGCCAGCTTCAGGCCTTCGAACGCCTGCGGGCTGGTGACTTCGTGCAGCAGATGGCGATCGATGTACAGCATCGTGGTGCCGTCATCCTCGACGTGCACAGTGTGGTCATCCCAAAGTTTGTCGTAAAGCGTCTTGGCCATGATGCAGGGGGGGCGGGCCGGGACCGTTTGGTACAGCACGGTTGGCGGCGTCGCGCGGTAGTTTGGGGGATTTTTCGCAGGAGTGCGGGCAATAAAATGCGGCTTGCTGCGATGCTTGACTTCACAATCGATTATGCCACAGCGATAGCGCGCGGCCGGGCCGTGCCCGGCCTGCGCGGCGGCGGAAATGTAATGTGATTGGCGAAAGGGGGATTTCGCCGATGGCGAAAAGGGGGGGAGTGGCGCTGGCCTCCCGCTCACCCGCCAGGCGGGTGTGCGGGAGGCAGGCTGGGTTAGCCGCCCAGGTAAGCGCTCTTGATGCGGTCGTTGGCCAGCAGATTGGCGCCGGTGTCCGCCAGCACTACGCGCCCCGTCTCCAGCACATAGCCGCGATCCGCCACGCCCAGCGCCTTGTTGGCGTTCTGCTCGACCAGGAACACTGTGACGCCCTCGTCACGAATGGTCCGGATGATGTCGAAGATCTGCGCGATCACCAGCGGTGCCAGGCCGAGCGTCGGCTCGTCCAGCAACAGCAGCCGGGGCCGGCTCATCAGTGCGCGCCCGATGGCCAGCATCTGCTGCTCGCCCCCGGACATGGTGCCGGCGCGTTGCGTGGAGCGCTGCTTGAGCCGCGGGAAGAGCTTGTAGACGTGCTCGACGCCCGCCTCGATCTCGTCGCGCTTGCCGAAGAAGGCGCCCATCTTCAGGTTGTCCAGCACCGTCAGGCTGGGAAACACGCGCCGCCCTTCCGGCGAGATCGCCATGCCGAGGCGCATGATCTCGTGCGTGGGACGGCGCGTGATGTCCTGACCTTCAAACATCACACGCCCGCTCGATGCGCGCGGCGAGCCGCACACGGTCATCATCAGCGTGGTCTTGCCAGCGCCGTTGCTGCCGATCAGCGTGACGATCTCGCCCTTGTTCACCTCAATCGATACGCCAGACAGCGCTTCGATCGCGCCGTAATGGGTATGGACTTGTTCCAGCTTCAGCATCAGTCCTCTCCCAGGTAAGCCTTGATCACGCGCGGGTCGTTGCGCACTTCGGCCGGTTTGCCGACCAGGATCGGGCGGCCGTGTTCCATCACCAGGATGCGGTCGGACACGCCCATCACCAGGCTCATGTCATGCTCGATCAGCAGCACCGAGATCTTGTGCTCGCGCCGCAGCTGGTCGATCAACTGCGACAACTCGACCTTCTCCTGCGGATTGAGGCCGGCAGCTGGCTCGTCAAGCATCAGCAAGCGCGGATTGGTGATCATGCAGCGTGCGATTTCCAGCCGGCGCTGGTGGCCATACGACAGCGTGCCCGCCTCGCGGTTGGCCACGCCGCGCAAGCCCATGCGCTCGAGCCACAGCGCGGCACGCTCCAGCGCCTCGCGCTCGGCGCGGCGGTAGGCCGGCGTGGCAAACAGCCCGCGCAGCAGCCCGGAGCGTACCTGCAGGTGTTGCGCCACCAGCAGGTTCTCGACCACCGTCAGCTGCTTGAACAAGCGGATATTCTGGAACGTGCGCACCAAGCCGCGGCGCGCCACCTGGTGGCTCGGCAGGCGGGCGATCGAATGCCCGTCCAGCATGACCTCGCCGGCAGTGGGCTTATAAAAGCCGCCCACGCAGTTGAACACCGTGGTCTTGCCCGCGCCGTTGGGGCCGATGATGGCGAAGACTTCATCGCGGCGCACATCGAAATCGATGCCGTCGACCGCCAGCAGGCCGCCAAAGCGCATCTGCAGACCGGAGACTTTCAGCAGTTCCGCTGATTGAACTTGGCTCATTGCGGCAACTCCACATGGGGGCGGCTCGCGGGCAGCAGGCCCTGCGGACGCCACATCATCATCAGCACCATCACCAGGCCGAAAATCAGCATGCGGTATTCGGCGAAGCCGCGCGCCACTTCCGGCAGCGCGGTCAGCAGGATGGCGGCCAGGATCACGCCCAGCTGCGAGCCCATGCCGCCCAGCACCACCACCGCCAGGATCAGCGCGGACTCGATAAAGGTGAACGATTCGGGATTGACCAGGCCCTGGCGCGCAGCGAAGAACGCGCCGCCCAGGCCGGCAAACGCCGCGCCCAGCGTGAACGCCGACAGCTTGATGCGGGTCGGGTTCAGGCCCAGCGAGCGGCAGGCGATCTCGTCCTCGCGCAGGGCTTCCCACGCGCGCCCCATCGGCATGCGGATCAGCCGGCTGGTGACGAACAGCGTGAAGCCCACCAGCAGCAGCGCCAGCAGGTAGAGGAAGATCACCATGTGCTCGCCGCTGTAGTCCCAGCCCAAGAGCTCATGGAAGGTCTTGACGCCCTCCACGCTCGAACTGCGCGCCATCTCGATGCCGAACACAGTCGGCTTCGGGATGCCCGACACGCCATCCGGGCCACCGGTGAGGCTGGTCAGGTTGTTGAGCAGCAAGCGGATGATCTCGCCGAAACCCAGCGTGACGATGGCCAGGTAGTCGCCGCGCAGCCTCAGCACCGGAAAGCCCAGCACGAAGCCGAACAGCGCCGACATGCCGGCGGCGATCGGCAGGCACTCCCAGAAGGTCAGCCCGAAATATTGGTTGAGCAGCGCGTAGGTGTAGCCGCCGACCGCGTAGAAGCCGACATAGCCCAGGTCGAGCAGGCCGGCATAGCCCACCACGATGTTCAGGCCGAGGCCCAGGATCACGTAGATCAGCGCCAGCGTGGCCACGTCCACGGCGCCGCGTGAACTGAAGAACGGGAACACTAGGCCCACCGCCAGCAGCAGCCAGATCACCTTGCGCTGCTGGGTCGCGCCCAGCGCGGGCAGGCTCGGCACCTTGACGCCGGCCGTAGCGCGCTGGAACAGCGGCTTGAAGAGCTGGAACAGGAAGACCGCGCCCACCGCCAGCCACACCGGCTGCCAGTGCGGCTCGAGCACGACCTTGTAGCCGTCGAGCTTGAGCTGCAGCCCCAGCACGGGAATGGTCAGGATGGCCGTCATCACGGCCGCGACGATGGCGTTCTTCAGGGTCTGCCCTGCCGGCGCGCCCTGCGCCAAACTGATTGGCGTAGCAATAGCTTGTGTCATAGCGTCCTCACACCTTTTCAACGTCAGGCTTGCCCAGCAGCCCGGTCGGGCGGAACAGCAGGATCAGCACCAGCAAGCCGAAAGCCACCACGTCCTTGTACTCGGCCGGCATATAGCCGGAGGCAAAGGTCTCGGCCAGGCCCAGCAGCACGCCGCCAAGCATGGCGCCCGGGATGCTGCCGATGCCGCCCAGCACGGCCGCGGTGAAGGCCTTGATGCCCGCCACGAAGCCGATGTACGGGTTGAGCTTGCCGATGGTCAGGCCGATCAGCACGCCACCCACCGCCGCCAGCATCGCGCCCAGCACGAAGGTGAAGGAGATCACGCGGTTGGTGTCGATGCCGAGCAGGTTGGCCATGCGCATGTCTTCGGCGCAGGCACGGCAGGCGCGGCCCATGCGCGAGCGGCCGATGAACAGCGTCAGCGCGAGCATCAGCACCAGCGTCACGCCGACGATCAGCAGGCGCGAATACGGTACGGTCACGGTGAAATCGCCGCCCATCTGGAACTCGATGGCGCCGGAGATCAGCACCGGCACGGACATGTCGCGCGCGCCCTGCCCGATCTGCACATAGTTCTGCAGGAAGATCGACATGCCGATGGCGGAGATCAGCGGCACCAGCCGCGGACCGCCGCGCAGGGGCCGGTAGGCCACCCGCTCCACCGCGAAGCCATACAAACCGGTGACCAGGACAGACACCAGCAAGGCGGCCCCCAGCACCAGCGGCAGTGGATAGCCCGCGCTCGCGCCGATGGCCGTGAGCGTCACCAGGCCCACGTAGGCGCCGATCATGTAGATCTCGCCGTGGGCAAAATTGATCATGCCGATGATGCCGTAGACCATGGTGTAGCCAATGGCGATCAGCGCATAGATCGCACCCAGCGTCAGGCCATTGACCAGCTGCTGGGTAAACTGTGGAAGGAACTCGTTCATGCGGGAAGCCCCATAACTTTGAAGCTGGAGAAGCCGGCGTTGCAGGAGGTGCGCAAGCGCCGGGCCGGCTCCGTAATGCCGGATATGCCCAGGCCCCGGACGCGGCGGATAAACCGCGCCGGCCGGGCAACCGGACCCCGATACCAAAACGCCCCGCTCAAACCGGGAGCGGGGCGTGCAAAGCCGGTGTGCGGCTTAGTTGGCGGCGGTCTTGGTAGCGTCCTTGTGCCAGGTGAACACAACGAACCTGAACGACTTCAGGTCGCCCTGCGCATCGTACTCGACCTTGCCGATCGGGGTCTGGAAGGCGTTCTTGTGCATGTAGGCGGCGACCTTGGTCGGATCCGTGCTCTTGGCGCCGGCAATGGCATCGCCAATGATCTGGACCGCGGCGTAGGCCGGCATCTGGAACGGGCCGTTGGCATCGCGCTTCTTGTCGGCGAAAGCCTTGACCAGCGCGGCGTTGGACGGATCGGCGGAGAAGTCGGCCGGCAGCGTGACCAGCATGCCTTCCGAAGACGCGCCGGCGATGGCCGTCACGTCCTTGTTGCCCACGCCTTCAGGACCCATGAAGGTCGCCTTGACGCCCTGCTCGCGCGCCTGGCGCAGCAACAGGCCCATTTCCGGGTGGTAGCCGCCGAAGTAGACGAAGTCCACGCCTTGCGACTTGAGCTTGGTAATGACAGCGGAGTAGTCGGAATCGCCTGCGTTCACGCCTTCGAACACAGCCACGGGGATCTTGGCGGCTTCCAGGTCTTTCTTCACCGACGAGGCAATGCCCTGGCCGTACGACTGCTTGTCGTGCAGGATCGCGACCTTCTTGGGCTTGACCTTGGTGATGATGTACTGGGCAGCGGCCGGGCCTTGCTGGTCGTCGCGGCCGATGGTGCGGAAGATGAACTTGCGCTTCTTGTTCTCGGTCAGCTGCGGCGCGGTGGCCGACGGCGTCACCATGACGATGCCTTCGTTCTCGTAGATGTCCGAAGCCGGAATGGTCGAGCCCGAGCACACGTGGCCGATCACGTAATGGATCTTCTGGCTGACGATCTTGTTGGCTACCGCCACGGCCTGCTTCGGTTCGCAGGCGTCATCCATCATCACCACTTCGAACTTGTTGCCGCCCGCGCCGCCGGCGGCATTGATCTGCTCGATGGCAGTCAGCGCACCAGCCTTGACCATGTCGCCGTACTGGGCGACCGAGCCGCTCATGGGGCCGGCAATGGCAATCTTGACGGTTTCAGCGTTGGCGGCGGCGCCGAAGGCGCACAGGGCCGTGGCCAGGGAGATGGACGTAAGACGGGACAGCGTCATTCAGGTGCTCCTCGATTATGGTTGGTCATGGGCCGAGACGGCATGACCTGCGCAATCGAACAACACCCGCGAGCGAAAACTGGGAAAAACGCCCGAGACGCGGAAGACGGGCCTGCAAGAAAAGAAGCGTGTGCGGGGCCCGGCGTGTGTCAGCCCTCCTCTGCAATCCATGCAGCGGAAGACCTTGGTTCGGAAAGACAACGTTAATGCGTTCTCTATTGCGCAGGTGATTCGCCTGCCCCGCTCGCCTCAACGCAGTCCGGAAGGGTGGCCCGGCTGCTGTCGGCAAAGCAGCCCGCATTATAGGGTCAAATTCCGCGCCGGATAGCACATTTGCACAACAAATGAGGATCTTAATGGTAGTAACACAGCACAAATCGTCGGAAATTGGCGTCTTCGCCACCTTTCACGCAATAAATCTTTTGCGTCGCACAAGTGCTGCCGGGCCTGGAGGACAAGGCCTTGGCAAGGCCGGAGCATTTGGTATTGCTGCGCCGCCCCGGCGAGCCGTTTCCCATCTTGGCCCGTCTTGGCTCGTCTTGGCTGACGGATCAGATCTGCGCAGGTACACGCGCACAAAAGCAAAACGCCCCGGCCAAGGCCGGGGCGTTTCATGATGCATGCGGCGCCGTGACTGCCAGCGCCACCTTACCGGGGCATCAGCGCGTGCCCATGTCCGGCACGTTGCGGCTTGCCGCGCCGTTGAACAGCTGGCGCGGACGGCCGATCTTGTATTCCGGATCGGTGATCATTTCTTCCCACTGCGAGATCCAGCCCGGGGTGCGTGCCAGGGCGAAGATGCAGGTGAACAGCGACGTCGGGATGCCAAGTGCGCGTTGCACGATGCCCGAGTAGAAGTCGACGTTCGGGTACAGCTTGCGGCTGACGAAGTACTCGTCTTCCAGCGCGATCTTTTCCAGTTCCATGGCGAGCTTGAACAGCGGGTCGTTGTGCAGGCCCAGTTCATTCAGCACTTCATAGCAGGTTTCGCGCATCAGCTTGGCACGCGGGTCGTAGTTCTTGTACACGCGGTGGCCAAAGCCCATCAGGCGCACGCCCGAGTTCTTGTCCTTGACCTGCTTGATGAACTCGGTGATGTTGTCGACGCTGCCGATTTCCTCAAGCATCTTGAGGGCGGCTTCGTTGGCGCCACCGTGAGCCGGGCCCCACAGGCAAGCCACGCCCGCGGCGATGGCGGCAAACGGGTTGGTACCCGAGGAGCCAGCCAGGCGCACCGTGGAGGTGGAGGCGTTCTGCTCGTGGTCCGCGTGCAGGATGAAGATGCGGTCGAGCGCGCGCTCGAGCACCGGGTTCACCTTGTACGGGGCGCACGGCGTGGAGAACATCATCTGCATGAAGTTGCCCGAGTAGGACAGGTCGTTCTGCGGATAGATGTACGGCTGGCCGATGTTGTACTTGTAGGCCATGGCGACCAGGGTCGGCATCTTGGCGATCAGGCGGATCGCGGAGATTTCGCGCTGGTGCGGATCATCGATGTCCATGGCGTCGTGGTAGAACGCGCTCATGGCGCCCACCAGGCCCGTCAGGACGGCCATCGGGTGGGCGTCGCGGCGGAAGCCGCGCAGGAAGAACTGCATCTGCTCGTGAACCATGGTGTGGTTCATCACGGCACCGACGAATTCTTCCTTCTGCTTGGCATTGGGCAGTTCGCCCTTGAGCAGCAGGTAACAGGTTTCCAGGTGGTCGCACTTGGTGGCCAGCTGCTCGATCGGGTAGCCGCGATACAGCAGCTCACCCTTGTCCCCGTCGATATAGGTGATCTTCGAATTGCACGAAGCCGTCGACATGAAACCGGGGTCATAGGTGAACTTGCCGGTTTGTCCGTACAGCTTGCGAATATCGATTACATCGGGGCCAACGGTACCCGTATAAATCGGCAGCTCAACGCTGGGGGAACCATCGGAAAACGATAGCGTGGCTTTCACATCGGACGGCGTCATGTCGGTTCCTTCTAATGCTGACTAATAATGTTGACGAAACTCAGACCGAACGCAGCAGGGCAATCACGTGCTGCATCGGGGGCGTGTCGAGCTCACCGTCCAACTCCTTGCGCGCAAGAAGCAGGTCCATCAACTCGTTGTCGCTCAGCTCGAAGAGTTCGGAGAGCGAGGCCACGTCCTGGTCGGAGAGGCTCTCTTCGTAACGGTTGAAAAAACGTTCGACGATGATGTCGTTCTCCAGGAGGCCGCGCCGCGCGCGCCAGCGCAGTCGTGCACGCCGGTGCGGATCGGCCTGGTGGGAGAAACTGGGGGAAACACTTTCGGTCATAGGTACCTACTTCCGGCGCGCCGGTCGGGTATGCAGTTTGATAGCCCGGACTGACGCGCCGCTTACAACAACCGCGCAGGATCAGACCGAGCGGCGAACCATCAGCTCTTTGATCTTGCCGATGGCCTTGGTCGGGTTCAACCCCTTCGGGCAAACGTCGACGCAGTTCATGATGCTGTGGCAACGGAACAGGCGGTACGGGTCGTTCAGGTCGTCCAGGCGCTGGCTGGTCGCCTGGTCGCGGCTGTCCGCGATAAAGCGATAGGCTTGCAGCAGGCCGGCCGGGCCGACGAACTTATCCGGGTTCCACCAGAACGACGGGCACGACGTCGAGCAGCTTGCGCACAAGATGCACTCGTACAGGCCGTCCAGCTCGTCGCGTTCCTCGGGCGACTGCAGGCGCTCTTTCTCGGGCGGCGGCTCGTCGTTGATGAGGTACGGCTTGATCGAGTTGTACTGCTTGAAGAACTGCGTCATGTCGACGATCAGGTCGCGCACCACCGGCAGGCCGGGCAGCGGACGCAAGACGATGCGTTCCGGCAGCTCGAGCATATTGGTCAGGCAGGCCAGACCGTTCTTGCCGTTGATATTCATCGCGTCCGAACCGCACACGCCTTCGCGGCACGAGCGGCGGAACGAGATGGTTTCGTCCAGCTTCTTCAGCTTGACCAGCGCGTCGAGCAACATGCGCTCATGACCGTCGAGCTCGACCTCGTACGTTTGCATGCGGGGAGCCGCATCCTTGTCCGGGTCGTAGCGGTAGACTTCGAAAATACGCTTCATTTCTGTGGGTCCTGTGGGTCCTACGCGGTGCTTAGAAGGTCCGGGCCTTGGGAGGAACGCTTTCCACCGTCAGCGGGTTCATCTTCACCGGCTTGTAGTCGAGGCGGTTGCCTTCGCTGTAGAACAGCGTGTGCTTGAGCCAGCTCTCGTCGTCGCGATTCGGGAAGTCGCTGTGCGCGTGCGCACCGCGGGATTCCTTGCGGGCAGCTGCCGAAATCATGGTGGCCTTGGCCACTTCCACCAGGTTGGCCACTTCCAGGGCTTCCACCAGCGCGGTGTTGAAGACCTTGGACTTGTCCTTCAGATGGATGTTGTCAGCACGTTCCGCCACTTCCAGGATGCGCTCGACGCCTTCGTCCATCAGCTTCTGCGTACGGAACACACCGGCATGCGACTGCATGTTCTTGCGGATGTCGTTGGCCACGTCCTGGGTGTATTCACCCGACGACGACGATTGCAGCTTGGCCAGGCGCGACATGGCGCGGTCGGCAGCATCGGCCGGCAGCGGCTTGTGCTCTTTCTGCTTGATCGAGGTCGCGGCGATGTGGTTGCCGGCCGCGCGGCCGAACACCACCAGGTCCAGCAGCGAGTTGGTGCCCAGGCGGTTGGCGCCGTGCACCGACACGCAGGAGCATTCGCCGATCGCGTAGAAACCGTTGATGACTTCGTTGGGGTTGCCGTTCTTCGGCGCCACCACCTGGCCATTAATGTTGGTCGGGATACCGCCCATCTGGTAGTGGATGGTCGGCACCACCGGGATCGGTTCCTTGATCGCGTCGACGTTGGCGAACTTGACGCCGATCTCGCGGATCGACGGCAGGCGCTTCATGATGGTGTCGGCCCCGACGTGCGTCAGGTCCAGCAGCACGTAGTCGCCGTTCGGGCCACAACCGCGGCCTTCCTTGATTTCCTGGTCCATCGAGCGCGAGACGAAGTCGCGCGGCGCCAGATCCTTCAGCGTCGGCGCATAGCGCTCCATGAAGCGTTCGCCGTCCTTGTTACGCAGGATACCGCCTTCCCCGCGCACGCCTTCGGTGATCAGCACGCCCGCGCCGGCCACGCCGGTCGGGTGGAACTGCCAGAACTCCATGTCTTCCAGCGGCACGCCTGCGCGCGCTGCCATGCCCAGGCCGTCACCGGTGTTGATGAAGGCATTGGTCGACGCGGCGTAGATACGGCCGGCGCCGCCGGTGGCGAACAGCGTGGTCTTGGCCTCGAGGATGTAGACCTCGCCGGTTTCCATTTCCAGCGCGGTCACGCCCAGCACGTCGCCGTCGGCGTCGCGGATCAGGTCCAGCGCCATCCACTCGACGAAGAAGTGCGTCTTGGCGCGCACATTGCGCTGGTACAGCGTGTGCAGCAGTGCGTGGCCGGTACGGTCGGCAGCCGCGCAAGCGCGCTGGACCGGCTTCTCGCCGTAGTTCGACGTATGACCGCCGAACGGACGCTGGTAGATGGTGCCGTCGGCGTTACGGTCGAACGGCATGCCGAAGTGCTCGAGCTCGTAGACGACCTTGGGGGCTTCGCGGCACATGAATTCGATTGCGTCCTGGTCGCCCAGCCAATCGGAACCCTTGATGGTGTCGTAGAAGTGATAGTGCCAGTTGTCCTCGCTCATGTTGCCGAGCGAAGCGCCAATGCCACCCTGCGCCGCCACGGTGTGCGAGCGTGTCGGGAAAACCTTGGAGAGCACGGCGACATTCAGGCCGGCTTCCGCGAGCTGGAGGGATGCGCGCATCCCAGCGCCGCCCGCCCCGACGATGACCACGTCAAAGCGACGACGCGGCAATCCTGTCTTGACTGCGACCATTTATTACACCCTCCAGAGAATCTGAGCTGCGTAGCCCGCACAACCGACGAGCCACAGAATCGTAAGAACTTGCAGCGCGAGGCGCACGGCCATCGGCTTCACATAGTCCATCCAGATGTCGCGCACGCCAATCCAGGCGTGATACAGCAGCGACAGGATGGTGAGGAACGTGATGATCTTCATCCACTGGTTGGAGAAGAGACCTGCCCACGCTTCGTAGGAAGCGCCGTTCGAGAGCAGGAAGGCGACTGCCAGCACGATGGTGAAGACCACCATGATGACAGCGGTGACGCGCTGCGCGAGCCAGTCTTTGAGACCGTAGTGCGCACCGACGACCAGACGCTTGGGACCGATATTATTATTTGCCACGTTGACTCTCTCCTCAGAACAGGCCGAACAGCTTCAGGCCGAACACAGCGGTGAGCAACAGGCTGATGATCAGCACGGCAACAGCGGACTTCGCCGAAGCGGGCTTGGTCACGCCAACGTGCACGTCGAGCAGCAGGAAACGGATGCCGGCGCAGAAGTGGTGCAGGTAACCCCAGATCAGAGCCAGCAGAACCAGCTTGACGAAGCCGCCGGACAGAAGCGCCGAGAACTTTGCGAAGCTCAGTTCGGAAGTGACGCTCTGTTCGAAGAGATACAGGACGAAAGGAAGGAGGAGGAACATCAGAGCACCGCTTGCGCGATGCAGGATGGACACCTTGCCGGCCCAGGGCAACCTGTAACGCACCAGCTGCGTCACATGGATGTTCCTGAACTCCGGCCTGGCTTGTTTGGCTTCAGCCATTGCTAGACCCCATTTGCGGTAAACAAAAAACGAAACTTCTGAGCGCCCTGGATGCAAATGGATGCAGCCAGAGCAAATCCCGATAATTTTAGCGCCTTTGTTGCGCGGCGCACCAATAATTTTCAGCTATCGCGCACCAACATGGCGTGCCCGACAATCGCACGCAACCATGCCGCGAGGTAATCATCCTTGCTTTGCGCAACAGCGGGGGCTGCCGTGGCTGCAACAGCAATAATCGACATGGATTGCATTCCGGCGGGTCAGCTCAAATCGTTCTGATAATAGTGCCGGGTGGTTACATACAGGCCGCGACGGACTTCGACGGGCCGGTCGCCATAGGTGAACGAGACGCGCTCGACAGACAAAAGCGGCGTGCCAGCGTCCACGGACAACAGCGACGCGGTGGCCTGGTCAGCGGCCACCGCGCGGATTTTTTCGGTCGCCCGGATCATGCGCGTGCCGAATTCAGCCTCGAACAGCGCATACATCGGGCCCTTCCATTCGGTCAGCTTCTCGGCCGTCAGGCCCTTGAAGTTGGTGCCCAGCAGCCAGATTTCGTCCAGCACGGTCGGCTCGCCGGAGAAAAACAGCACGCGGCGGATCTGCACCACGCCATCGCCGGTGCGGATATCGAGAAGGCGTGCGATTTCGGCCGGCGCGCGCAGGCGCTTGCATTCCAGCACCTGGCTGGCCCCATAATGGGGCTCGCCCTCGTCCGGCACCAGGCGCAGGAAGCGGAACTTCACGCCATCCTCGTGGTGCGTCGTGACAAACGTGCCCTTGCCCTGGCGGCGCGCCACCAGGTTTTCGGCCGCGAGTTCGTCGATGGCCTTGCGCACCGTGCCCTGGCTGACCTTGTAGCGGGCTGCCAGGTCCATTTCGCTGGGGATCATGTCGCCAGGCTTCCATTCACCGGACTGCAGGCTCTGCGTGATGAGCGCCTTGATCTGCTGATAGAGTGGGCTGAAGGTTGGCGAGGCCGCCGCGGCGGACGGCTGTGTCCCGGCGCCGGACGTAGCGGCGCCATTATCCTGCACTGCAGCAACGGCAGTGCCGGCGAGGGACGGGGGCAGGGATGACATAAGCGAATTTCACCACAAAACGAGGAAGCACGTCCAGCCCGCCATCAAATGTCTTATGTCTTATATAAGACATATGAATTGACAACACAAATGTGCAGGCCTACACTCCCGCAGGTTTCACGCCTGCACCCGCTCTGGATACGGCACCCCTCTTCGCAGTAGACTTACGCTTTGTCGCACCCCATGACCCGTTGTGGCTCTCTCCAGTCGGTACCGCTAGCAGCGCGCCGGCGGATTGCCGCTTGCCGCCGTGGCGACAAACCCGCAACCGGTGACGTCCGGACTACCCTCCGGCCAGGCACCGACCAGTTTCCCCCTCTTCTTGTTTGGAGAATTACTCATGGCTAAAGCCCCAATGCGCGTCGCAGTCACCGGCGCCGCTGGCCAGATCGGCTACTCCCTGCTGTTCCGCATCGCCAATGGCGACATGCTTGGCAAAGACCAGCCGGTCATCCTCCAATTGCTCGACCTCCCGCAAGCCCAGGCCGCCGTCAAGGGCGTGGTGATGGAACTGGAAGATTGCGCATTCCCGCTGCTGGCCGGCGTGGTGATCACCGACGACCCCAAGGTCGCGTTCAAGGACGCCAACGTCGCGCTGCTGGTCGGTGCCCGTCCGCGTAGCAAGGGCATGGAGCGCAAGGACCTGCTCGAAGCCAACGCACAGATCTTCACGGTGCAAGGCAAGGCGCTGGACGAAGTCGCCGCCCGCGACATCAAGGTGCTGGTGGTCGGCAACCCGGCCAACACCAACGCCTACATCGCGATGAAGTCGGCTCCGAGCCTGCCCAAGGAGAACTTCACCGCCATGCTGCGCCTGGATCACAATCGTGCCCTGTCGCAAATCGCCGCCAAGACTGGCAAGCCGGTCGCGTCGATCGAGAAGATGTTCGTCTGGGGCAACCACAGCCCGACCATGTACGCCGACTACCGCTACGCGACCGTCGACGGCCAGAGCGTCAAGGACCTGATCAACGACCACGCCTGGAACAACGACGTGTTCCTGCCGACCGTTGGCAAGCGCGGCGCCGCCATCATCGAGGCCCGTGGCCTGTCGTCGGCAGCTTCGGCCGCCAACGCTGCCATCGACCACGTGCATGACTGGGTCCTGGGCTCGAACGGCAAGTGGGTCACCATGGGCATCCCGTCGGACGGTTCGTACGGCATCCCCGAAGACACCATGTTCGGCTTCCCGGTGACCACCGCCAACGGCAAGTACGAAATGGTCAAGGGCCTCGAAGTCGACGCCTACAGCCAGGAAAAGATCAATATCACGCTCAAGGAACTGGAAGAAGAGCGTGCCGGCGTGCAGCATCTGCTCGGCTGATCCAGGATCCAGGCAGCGCCAATGACTAGACCGGAGCCTCGCATCGATTCACGAATCGGCGCAGGCTCCGGTTTTTTCATTCTGGCGCCCCGCCCCTGCCTCCCCCAACCGCTATTCGATTGAATAAAGTGCATCCTTCCGAGGTCTTGTTCCAGGGCGAAGCCGTTCCGACGCAACTGCCGGTCTGCGACCACTATGCCGGCAACGAAAAGCTGATGCTGAAGTCGCTTGCCCTGCAGCAGGAGCTTGGGCCCGTCTTCGATATCACCTTCGACTGCGAAGACGGCACCGCCGTCGGGCTGGAGCGCGAGCACGCTGAATTGTGCGCACGCCTCATCAACAGCCCGCAAAACCACTTCAACCGCGTGGGCGTGCGCATCCATGACCCGGCGCACCCCTGCTGGCGCCAGGACATCGACACCCTGGTGGGCAGCGCCGGCGCCCGGCTGGCCTATGTGGTGGTGCCCAAGGTGACCGATGTGGTCGAGGTCGCGCGCGTTACCGACCACGTGAACCAGGCGGCCCGCGCCGCCGGCATCGCACGGCACATCCCCATTCATGTGCTGATAGAGACGCATGCCGCATTGGACCAGGTATTCGACATCGCCCGCCTCGTGCAGGTGGAATGCCTCAGCTTCGGGCTGATGGATTTCGTCTCCGCCCACCACGGTGCCATCCCGGGCGACGCCATGCGCTCGCCGCAGCAGTTCGAGCACCCGCTGATCCGGCGCGCCATGCTGGAGATCTCGGCCGCCTGCCATCGGTACGGCAAGGTGCCCTCGCATAACGTCAGCACCGATATCGAGCAGCCGTCCCGCGCCGGAGACGATGCCCTGCGCGCCCGGGCCGAATTCGGCTACCTGCGCAAGTGGAGCATCCACCCGAGCCAGATCCAGCCGATCGTTGCGGCCTTCCGCCCCAGCGGCACGGAGATTGGCGCGTCCAGCGAGATCCTGCTGGCCGCCTACGAGAACAACTGGGCACCGATCCGCCACCAGGGCCAACTGCACGATCGGGCCAGCTACCGGTATTACTGGTCGCTGCTGCAGCGGGCGCACGCCACCGGTGCTGATTTGCCCGGCACGGTGCTCGAACGCTTCTTTGCATGAACGTTGCCTGGCGCGCGCCAGGCGATGACCACGGTGTGCAACAGGATCGATCCCGCGCTTGGCTCGGGCAAGAGACCAGACAGGAGACGCGATGTCAGAGCAGCAGCCAGTCCCGCAGAACGGCCCGAAGCCCAAGAAGTCCGTCGCCCTGTCGGGCGTGACCGCCGGCAATACCGCCCTGTGCACGGTCGGCCGTACCGGCAACGACCTGCACTACCGCGGCTACGACATCCTCGACATCGCCGAGACCTGCGAATTCGAGGAAATCGCCCACCTGCTGGTGCACGGCAAGCTCCCCACCCGCGCCGAACTGGCTGCCTACAAGGCCAAGCTCAAGGCCCTGCGCGGTCTGCCCGCCAACGTCAAGGCCGCCCTCGAATGGGTGCCCGCCAGCGCCCACCCGATGGACGTGATGCGCACCGGCGTGTCCGTGCTCGGCACCGTGCTGCCGGAAAAGGACGACCACAACACCCCCGGCGCGCGCGACGTCGCCGACCG
>NZ_JBFRDD010000086.1:0-21396 GCF_052113425.1 Cupriavidus sp. YAF13 | reverse complement strand
AACGGTCCCTTGTGGCGTCGCCACCAGCCCTTTCGTACGTAGCGTGCCCATATTGGGAACCTGCGGTCCGATGTCTTCATTGCTCATGGCGACCAAGTTGACGATCTGCGGCGCCAATGTGGCGGGCGGGATTTGCGCGTGGGCCGGCGGCAGTCCCGTATGGGCTGTAAGGTAGCCACAGGCAAAAGCAATTGGGACAGCGGAAAGAGCGACAAAGCGATGCATATTCATCTCCCTTCGGTTGGTCTGCGAGCATTGGATCGCTACGATGCATAATTCGTGCGATACGGCTGGATTGTCTCACCGCGATCCGTGCCCAGAATTGAGGGAAAACCCGCAAGCACTGAATCAGCGACCTTCCTTACTGCGGCTTGAAGAAATATGCGAGGGTCCGCTCGTCAGTACGGGGCGCATAGATAATGCCCTTGCGCGTGGCCCAGGTAGTCACCTGCAAGTGGATCGGGATGATGCCGCCTTCGTTGAGGGCAATTTCGGTCGCCTCCTGAAGTAGCTTGGATCGCTCGTTGTCATCCACGGTTGCCAGCGCCTTCTCCAGCACGACATCCATCTTGGGATTGCAGTATTCACCCCAGTTGTATGTACCGAAGCCCCTCTTATTGTCCACGCAGGCCAGCAACGCGCGCAGCGGCGAACTGACTTCTCCGGTCTGCGCGCCCAAGCCGCTCAGCCCGAACGACCATTCGTGCTTGATGCCCTTGGACGCGTACGTGGCCATCGGCATGCCTTCCACCTTGGTCACGAGGCCGATACGCGTGAGGTTCTGCGCAATGGTCTCGGCGATCTGCTCGTCGTTGACATAGCGGTTGTTCGGAGTATGGAGCGTCAGGCCAAAGCCGTTGGGGTAGCCGACTTCGGCCAGCAGTTTCCTGGCCCGCTCCGGCTCGTACTTGACCGGCTTAAGGTCAGGGTTGTAGCCGAACAGAGTCGACGGCACCAGGCTGTTGGTAGGCTCCGACAGGCCTTCCATCAGACGGTCCTTGATGCCCTGCCGGTTGATGGCCATGCTGATGGCATTGCGCACCCGCGCATCGGTCTTGACATGGCTATACAGCGAGGGAGGAAGTGCCCTGCCGACGGGGTAGGAGTCCAGCGAAGTCGGCGAACTTCGGAATTGGCAACTTCTGTGGCCGGCAACGCCTACGCCAATCGCAGATCCCACAACACATCAAGTACGTGTTGCGTGGAACGCTCAACGTACCCCGCACGATGTGCAATGCCAAGCCGACGCCACAACGCCGGGCGCAGCGCACGCATGACAATGCGGCTGTCGGGCAATGGCGTAGTGGCCTCATGGGGCAACAGCGCTGCGCCGTAACCTGCCGCTACCAGACTCTTGATCGCGTCGTTGTAGTTGAGCTGAATGCGCGGCGCAGGATGGTGCCCCCCGGTCGCGAACCACTCCGCAGTCAGACGCGAGAGACGCGTGGTTGCGTCATTGAGAATGAGAGGCTGGGCGGCGAGCCATTCAGGCGTGACGCGGGCCGGACACCGCCAATGCGCCGGCACAAAGGCCATCACGGGGTCGCGGCGCCAAGGCTTTATCACGAGTCCAGCCGCCGGGGGCTGAGGCAGTGCGATCAGGCCAACATCCAGCGTTCCATCCGCCAGCCGGGACAGCGTTTCATGCGAAGTGAGTACTGCAACCTGAATGTCGATAGCGGGATGGTGCTCGCGCAGCACCTCAAGCGCCTGCGGCAACAGGTGCGCGATCACGCCGGTCGACGCACCGAGCCGCACGCGCCCTTCGAGCCCCTGCACCTGACGTTGAATATCGTCTAACGCCTGCTCCGCATCGGCCAGCAGTCGACGCGCGCGCCCCACCAGCACCTCTCCTATCGCCGACGGCCTGACATGTCCGCGCTTGCGTGACAGGAGTGGAGCCCCAATGCGGTCTTCAAGCTCAGCAATGTGGAGGCTGACCGTTGGCGGCGCCAGGTGCAATGCACGCGCCGCATCGGCAAACGAGCCACGGTCGGCAATGGCGACCAGTGTGCGCAAACGGTCCAGGCTGATCTCTCGCATGTCGGCGTCCAGATTCAGAAAAACTGAATATCCACGTTATGAAATACAACTGTCCCTATTCTAGCGCTCCATGGAACATAGGGGCTCGTTCTACTTGTCACAACCCACAGTACAACCCACAGTCACCGGAGTATTTCACGTATGAGCTCTCCCGTTGTTTTCATCGACGGCGACCAAGGCACCACCGGGTTGCAAATCCACGAACGGCTGCGCAACCGGACCGACCTTAGGCTGTTCACGCTTGCCGCTGCGGAACGCAAAGATCCGCGGCGTCGCGCGGAAGCCATCAACGCCTGCGACATCGCCATCCTCTGTTTGCCTGATGCCGCCGCGCGCGAGGCGGTGCACGCCATTGTGAATCCTGCCGTCAGGGTAATTGACGCAAGTTCCGCCCACCGCACACATCCGGACTGGACTTACGGATTTCCGGAAATGACGCAGGGACAGGCTGAGCGCATTGCCAACGCACGTCGGGTCACCAATCCCGGTTGCTATCCGACCGGTGCCATTGGCTTGCTGCGTCCCCTGCTGCAGGCTGGGCTCATACCAGGCAACTACCCCATCAGCATGCATGCGGTGTCGGGCTACTCCGGACGCGGGCGTGCCGGCGTGGAGGAACATGAGGGGCAAGGTGCCGGCAGCGCGCCTTCATACCAGGTATATGGTCTGGAACTCGCGCACAAGCACCCCCCGGAGATCCAGCAGCACGCCGGGCTCGCGCAGCGTCCCATCTTCGTCCCTGCGTATGGTGCGTTCCGCCAGGGCATCGTGCTGACGGTGCCCCTGGAGTTGCGGCTGCTGGCGCCCCACGTGGATGGCGCCACGTTACACGCATGCCTCGCACGCCACTATGCCGAGGCGGCCCATGTACGTGTGTTGCCGCTGCACGAATCGTCCGTCTTGAAGCACCTGGATCCACAGGCGCTGAACGGTACGAACGACATGCGCTTAAGCGTATTTCCTAACATGGAACACGGGCACGTCCTGCTGTCCGCGGTGTTCGATAATCTTGGCAAAGGCGCATCCGGCGCTGCGGTTCAGAACCTGAACCTGATGCTCACGCGGCAATAGTGGCCGAGGTCGGGCTAGCGGTCGACACGCTTCGCTTGCCCGGCCCCCCGCACGGCGTGGCGATACAGATGCACCACTCAAATTGGTTCATCGCAACGAGACGACTTCACCGTGCCAGCCGGCGTCGGCCCTGCTCGCGATGACCAGCGCGGCCCCTGGTCCGTCCACTGCGACGACGCAGCGGCCGTCCTCGTCCCAAACGGCACTCTTGCCTATGGATGGCCATCCGCCTGTGTCTGCGCCGTGGTTAGCCATCAATACGGCGAAGCGGTGCTGTGCCGCATAGCGCCGGAGCAACGCGGTATCCGCGGCGTAACCGTTCGCGGTGAATAGCACGCCTGCCGCGTACAGGATCGCGCCCATGGTGGACGCTTGCGCTGCATGCTCTGGATGGCCCGTGTCCGCACAAACGGCGAGCGCGACAGTCTCGCCGTCAACGGAAATCGGCGGCCCGCCTGATCCGGGCGCGAAGGTCGCGTCTTCTCCTGGATGCAGGTATTGCTTCGTATAGCTGGTGACCTTGCCGTCCGGGGTCAACGTCAGCGCGCCGATCCGCACCCCATCGTCGAAGCGCAAGGGAGCGCCCACGACGGCGGTCAGTCCGCTTCGCGTGCATTCGTGACGCAGGGGCGCGAGCCGCGCGTCGTCGTCGTGGATTGCGACTTCGCTTGCAATGGTGCTCTCGTATCCGGTCAGCGACAGCTCGGGAAAGACGACCAGGCGCGCGTGTCTCGCGGCGGCTTCGCGTAGAAACGAGAGATGCCGGTCGACGTTCTGCTGTATGTCACCGGCGACGGAAATGGATTGGGCTGCTGCTACGACGAAAGACGCTGACATCGTGGGGATCTCTCAACGGTCAATCAGATAAGACGTCCGGAAATGCGGCTCGGTATCGGTCGAGCGCCATCACATCGCCCTGTGCCGCCCAGGCCGCACAAAGTGCGGAACGCAACCGAACAAGTGCATCGGGATTGTCGACGATCCCGACACCGATGGCGAACAAGCCTGGCCGGGATCGGCCGTGCAGGCAAACTCAGAGCGTGCAATGAGCCACCACCAGCAGCCTGCGGACGCACATTTGACCAACGGGAGCTTCCTGGACTATGTTCTACTCTTGGCAAAGAAGAGAATCGTGGAAGCACTTCAACGAAAACGGGGACCATGCGTCACGACGCTCGCGCCCCGCTATTTGCAACCGCATGGAGGACCGAGGCACCTATGTCAAAGACCACCAAGAAGCAATACCTGAAGGCACTCAACCGGCGCCTGAAGAAGGAATCGGCAGGCAGGTTCGATACGGAGTTTGTGTGCTATCCGGTCGGCTCGAAACCGAAAGACGCGACTGGCGTGACAGCAAGTGCGCCCGCCGATGCGCGGATCCTCGCCGTCATGGATGCTGTCCAGGCTCGGGTATTTGCCAAGTTCGAGGACATGGCAAAACACGGATAGGCCGATGTTTCGGCGACGGCGGGCTGCAACCGGAACCCGCCGCCCCTGGCACGCCGCTCAGGCCTTGGCGGGACGCCCGGTCTTGATGGCTTCGACTTTTGAGACCGCGCTCAGCAATTGCTCCGGCGAGCTTGCGGCAAGCAGCAGCAATCCGGCGCGCAGGATCTCGCTCTTCTTGATGTGCACACCCGCGTCCAGGCACCGCTGCTTGAGCTCGGCAAGCTTCGTGTAGTCGGACTTCGGCATCGTGAAGCTGTCGCGCAGTACCTTTTCCTTCTTGGCGCCCTGCACTTTTTTCGGCACGGCCGCATCGGCGCGAGCTTCCGCCTTCGATGGCTTGCTCTTCTGGGGTTTCGTCTCGGCCTTCGTCTCGGCCTTCGTCGCAGTCTTGGTCTCGGCCTTCGGTGCAGCCTTGGTCTTGGCCTTCGTTGCGGCCTTCGTTGCGGCCTTCGTTGCGGCCTTCGTTGCGGCCTTGGTTGCGGCCTTGGTCACGGCCTTCTTGCTACCCGAGCCCCTTGGCGCCTTCCCCTTGGGGGCGGCTGCGTTGCCGTCGGCTACCGGCGCGCTCGTCGGGAAATGAAAGACCTCTTTCGTCGGCGGCTTGATGATGGGTGAATTCACGGTCATTCTCAAATCAAAAACAGGCTAAACAGTATATACCGTTTAGCGACGGGCATCTGGCGGCGCCTCAAGCCGCCACCCTCGCCCGTGAGGGGCGCCTCGGTTACTTGCTAGCGGCGTCGACGGGGATCCCGGAGCCGCTGCCGGCCGCACCGCTTCGCCCGGGCCGGCGCACGGCTCTTACCATCCCGCTGCTTCCGCCACCGCAGAAGAACTGGTCGCCGCCATCGGATTCGAGCCCCGACACGCCGACGCCGGCTGGCATCTCGATGCTCTCCAGGACCTTTCCCGTTCGGGGATCGACTTGCCTCAACTCGCTCTGCTCGCCTTCCCAGGTGCCGTGCCAGAGCTCTCCCTCGATCCAGGTGACCCCGGTGACGAAGCGATTGGACTCGATGGTGCGAAGAATCTCCCCGGTTTGGGGATCGACCTGATGGATTTTCCGCTCCCGGTACTGACCCACCCAGAGCGTCCCTTCGGCCCATGCGAGTCCCGAGTCGTTGCCGCCGCCGGGCGCCGGAATCGTGGCGACCACGCGGCCGGTCTGCGGATCGATCTTCTGGATGCGATCCTCGGCGATCTGGAACAGGTGCTGGCCATCGAAGGCCGTTCCTGCGTGTGCGGCGACATCCATCGAGCGCAGCGTCTTCCCGCTCGCCGGGTCCAGCGCGATCAGCTTGTCGCCGGTGGCAAACCAGACTTGCTGGCCGTCATACGTGACCCCATGCACGCTGTCGACACCCGGAAAGGGACCATACTCACGGATGATGTCGGCCGCTGATCGTTTCATGTTTCCATCCTCGTCATGCTGCAGTGAAGTGCTTTCTATGCAGTGCTTTCTATGAAGTGCAATCCATGAAGTGCATTCTAGTCACCCGGCAGTGGCGCGGGGAGTAACAAGGTCGTCGCGAATCCCGGCACGGGCGGCGTCAGCCAGCGGCGCGCCCGCCCGCGGCCAAACGACTGCACCTTGCCGGCTGCCGCAAGCGCGTCGAGCGCCCGCTGCACGGTGCGCTGGCTGGCGCCAAGGGCCACCGCCAGGGCCGAGCTAGACCATGATTCGCCGTCCGCAACGAAGGCGAGCACTGCCGCATGCGCCTCGTCGACGGGCCTCGCCAGCACGACAACCTCACGGGCGACGTGCGGCACCAGCGCAAACCCGCGCTGGGTCGCACTCACGCCGGCCAGCGGCCCGAGCACCGTGCGAAGCCGCCCGATTTCAACGCGTAGCCGCGCGCGATGCGACTCATCGGCGTGCCTGGCGCGGAATGCCCGCGCAACGAGCGCGTCCCTCGGCACGTCCGCGGGCCACGCTTCGGCCAGCGCGCGTGCGAGCGCGAACAGCACCGGACGCCTTGCCAGCGAAACCACCGTGTCCGCGTCACGCACGGCATGACGGCACGCGTCGACGACGAGCGCCTTGGACACTAGCAATGCCTCCACCTCATCGAGCAGGAGAAACCGCTCCTCGCCACGCGCAATCAGGCGCGCCGCGGGCGTTTTCAGGACGAGGAATGCGCTCTGGACCTCCGCCGTCAGCGCGGGGATGCCGGCGTGGCGCGCGGCGCGCTCGGCCCGGGCAAGCGCTGCGCGTGCCGCCTGCGTGCGCAGGCGCCGCATCGCAATCCCCGCGACGACCAGCGCATGGGCGGCGCTGGACGCGGGCGGAAACGGCGCGGGATCGAGCTGGGCCAGCGCAAGCTCGGCCTCGTCGAGGCGCCCGATCAGGAGGAGGCGCCGGGCTTCGAGAAACCGCGCATGCGCGGCGTTCACCCGGTCGCCGTGCGCCTCCAGGGTTGCGCGCGCCGCGTCGAGCGTCTTTGCCGGCCAGCTCAGGTCGCGCGAGGCCAGCGCGATCTCGGCCTCGGCGACGACGCACCGCGCCCGGGCCACGGTCTCTTTCGGGCCGAAGGCGCGCGCCGCGCTTCGCACCAGCGCCTTCGCGCGCACGAGATCGCCAAGCTGCGCCATCGCGATGCCGCGCAGCGCAAGCGCTGGCGCGTCGTCGCGCAAGGCGACCCGGTTCAGCGCGCCGAGCGGGTCACCCGCCGCGAGCGCGCGCGCCGCGGCCGTGATCAGCGAATCCATCTGAATCCCAATCGCGCCACACTTGTCACTCCCATCGTTCGGATGCCCGGCACTAATCTATCACGACCACCAACCCGTACATCGTACCTAGCACTGAGCACTGAGTGAGCGACGATGGACACCCAACGGAGGAAAGCATGATGACGCAACACATGACCGCGACACGCGAGGCGTGGCTGGCAGCGCGGCTCGAGCTGCTCGAGGCGGAAAAGGACCTGACGCGGCGCAGCGATGAGCTGGCGCGGCGACGCCAGGCATTGCCGTGGGTCCGGGTCGACAAGGCGTACCGGTTCGAGACCGACGAAGGCAGCGCCTCGCTGGCAGACCTCTTCCGGGGGCGCTCGCAGCTCCTTGTCTACCACTTCATGTTCGGGCCCGACTACACGGCGGGGTGCCCGTCCTGCTCGTCGATCGCGGACGGGTTCAACGGCGTCGTGGTTCACCTGGCGAACCACGACGTCACGCTGACGGCAGTGTCGCGCGCACCGCTGGCGAAACTGCAGGCGTACAAGCGGCGAATGGGGTGGACGTTTCCCTGGGCGTCCTCGTTCGGCAGCGATTTCAACTTCGATGCCAACGTCTCCTTCACCGAGACGCAACAGCGCGAGGGCGGCATCGAATACAACTACCAGCGCGGTGGCCACGCGATGGACGCAGCACCGGCCCCGGAGCCCGTCGCCCAGTTCGCAGCCACATGCGGCACCGACGCAGCCACGTACTCGCGCGATCGGCCGGGCCTGAGCGCGTTCGTGCTCGAGGATGGCGTGGTCTATCACACCTACTCCACCTATGCGCGCGGGGTGGACGGCCTCTGGGGCATGTACCAATGGCTCGACCGCGCCCCCAAGGGGCGCAACGAGACGGGCATCTGGTGGCGCCGCCACGACGAGTACGGCGAGCGCTGAGCCAAGCCATGGGCAACGCGGACGCATCCCGGGGAGCGCAGGCTCCACGAAGCTTGGTCTCAGAGCGAGCCTTCCTGGGCGTCTGCGCGCTGCTCTTCTCCGCCTGCACGGCGGTGACGATCGCCTGGTCCGCGTCCATGTCGGCGATGGGCGCGATGCCGATGCCCGGCGGCTGGACGATGTCGATGGCGTGGATGCGGATGTGCGGACAGACGTGGCCCGGCGTTGCGGCGTCATTCCTCGGCATGTGGGTCGTGATGATGGCGGCGATGATGCTGCCTTCCCTGGTGCCCATGCTGTGGCGCTACCGCCAGGCCGCCGGCACGACAGGCCCGACGCGCCTGGGCCGGCTGACCGCGCTGGTGGGCGTGGGGTACTTCGTCGTGTGGGCCGTGCTCGGCATGGCCGTCTTTGCGCTGGGTGCTGCGCTGGCGGCGCTCGAGATGCGGCTGCCGGCGCTGGCACGCGCGGCTCCGCTCATGTCGGGCGTGGTAGTCCTGAGCGCCGGCGCATTTCAGTTCACCGCCTGGAAGGCCCACCACCTTGCCTGCTGCCGAGAGGCACCTGGGCCCGGCCGCGGGCTGCGGGGGCACGCCGGCACGGCGTGGCGAAATGGGCTGCAGCTCGGCCTGACCCTCGGCCTGCACTGCAGCTGCAGCTGTGCCGGCCTGACGGCGATCCTCCTTGTCATCGGGATCATGGACCTGCGCGTGATGGCTGCCGTGACGGCAGCCATCACCGTCGAGCGTCTCGCACCGGCCGGCGAACGCGCCGCGCGCGCCATCGGCGCCGTCGTCATTGGGGCAGGGTTGATCCTGATCGCGCTGGCGTGAGACGCCATGTTCAAGCGCACGCCGATGCCGTGCCTCAGCTCGCTGCCGCTGCCGTGCCAGGCATGACGCCGGTGGACGGCAGCGGCAGCCGTGCGCAAAGCAGGCTGCTGATCGCCGACCGGGCCCACAACAGCTGGCCCAGGCTGAAGCCGACCAGATAGCCCGAGGTCGTCAGCTCGACCGTACCCGCATCCGCATGCAGCGCCATGGCAAAATTCTCGCGCGGCATTGATGCACCCACCTAATAGATGTTTGCGGATTCTAGCGCCTGGCACGCGCGAGCGCGATGATTTGTGGAGGCGCCCCGGATAGTGGGCACGGAAGCGGGCACGGATCCGCGACAGCGCCTATTTCGACGGACGCTGCGACGTGTGCATCAGCCGGTTGAGGAACCAGCGGCCGGCGGGGCCGGGCGGCGTGTCCTTGCGGTAGACCGCGAACATGGCGATCGGCGGCGTACGCGGCTGAAAGCTCTCCAGCCGCAGGGTGACCAGCTCGCCCGCATCGAGATCCCCCTGCACCATGGCCGCTGGCATGTGCCCCCAGCCGAAGCCGGCGCGCAGGAAGGCATGCTTGGCGCCCAGGTCGGCCAGGCGCCAGGTCAGCGGCGAGAACACGCCGAAGGTTTTCCCTTCGGTCAGCGTGGTGCGGTCGGTCAGGACCAATTGCACGTGCTCCTCCAGCTCCCGTACCCGGATCACACCCCTGCGCGATGCCAGCGGATGCGAGGGCGCGGCCACGGTCACCATCGGCACGTCGAGCAGCTTTTCCGCGTCCAGCGTCTCGGGAACGGCCGGCATCGATCCGCTGATGCCGAGCCGGCAAACGCGCTCCAGCACCGGGCGCATGACCGCGCCCAGTGCCTCGACATACAAGCGCAGCGGCGTATGCGGAAACGCGTCGCGGAACTCGCCGACCGCCCCCGTCAGCGGGGCCATCGGGTACATGACATCCACCACCACCGACAGCTCGGGTTCGAGCCCTTCGGCAATGGTGCGCGCCTTCGACTTGAAGCCGTCCATGCCGCCCACCACCACACGCGCCTGCGCCAGCAGCGCGGTTCCCTGCTCCGTCAGGCGCGGGTAGCGGCCGCTGCGATCGAACAACTGCACATCGATCTGCCCCTCCAGGTTGGCCAGCGTATGGCTGACCACCGACTGCGCGCGCCGCAGCTTGCGCCCCGCCGCGGAGAAACTGCCCTCGTCGGCGGCAGCGATGAAGGTGCGGAGCTGGTCCAGGGATACGCCGTCGAGCATGTATCTACTCCTTAGATGGATCTCATCGAGAAATATAGGCTACCAAGAGAGATGTCGAGTACCTAATCTTTGGTCATGCGATCACCGAAGGAGACTTTCATGGAAAACGCAGCGCACGCCCGACATGCCGGGGAGCCGGCCCGGATCCATCACCGCACCGCACGGCCGGATGCGGCAAACAACCGTGGCATCGTGCTTCGCACCGGTGGCCACCGCCATGGCGCCGTCTCGCGGATCGTCAGTCCCGGCGACGTTGGCAAGCTGATCAAGCCTTTTGTCTTCCTCGACTACTTCGACTTCGCTCCCTCCGGCGACGCGCTGTTCCCCATGCACCCGCACTCGGGCATTGCCACCCTCACCGTGCTGCTCGAGGGCGAACTGCAGTATGAGGACACCACCGGCGCGGCCGGCGTGTTGATGGCGGGCGGCCTGGAATGGATGCGGGCGGGTAACGGCATCTGGCACTCAGCCAGCCCTGCGAAGGGCGACCGCCTCCAGGGCTACCAGCTATGGCTTGCCCTGCCGCGCAGCCTGGAGAACGGCACCCCGCACAGCCAATACCTGCCTGCGTCGTCCGTGCCGCGCAGCGGACCGGCGCGCGTGATACTCGGCTCGCTGGCTGGCAGGGACAGCCCGGTAGCCGCGCCATCCGGGGCGGCACTGCTGCACGTGCGCCTGGCCGCTGGCGAGAGCTGGCGCTACCAGGCGCCCGCCGGCCACACCGTGGCTTGGGCACACGTCAACCGCGGCACGCTGGCGACTGGCGGCGAGCGGCTGAAGGACGAACTCGCGGTCTTCACGCAGTCCGAGGACGCGCTCGATTTCACTGCCGAAACCGATGCGGATTTCATCGTCGCGTCAGCCGTTCCCCATCCGCACGACCTGGCACTTGGCTACTACTCCGTCCATACGTCGAACGACGCGCTGCGCAAGGGCGAGGCCGAAATCGCCAGGGTCGGCATGCAGCTACATGCCGATGGCCCACCCGCAGGGAGAACATCATGAACATCGCAGCAGAGCTATTGCGGCAACACCTCCGGTGGCTGGTTGATGACAACCAGCAATGGCAGGAACTGATTGCCGAGGACATCGTGTGGGAGTTGCCCTACGCGCCCGGCATCGGGCATCCGGCGCGATTGAGCGGCCGGGACGCGGTGATCCGCCATGTCTCCTGGTTCATCGGCGCGGTCTCCGACTTCCGCTTCTTCGACGCGCAGATCCTGCCCGCGGCGGATCCCCAGCAAGCCGTTGCGCGAGTGCATGCCGGAGGGCTGATCAAGTYGACCGGGCGCGTCTACCGGCAGGAGTACGTCGTTTTTCTGACCGCCAGCGACGGCAGGATCGCGCACCTGCGCGAGTACTTCGACCCCGTGCAGGCTGCACTGGCGCTGGACACCCCGATTGTGGGCATTACCTCAAGGAGCCTTTGATGAAAGCCATCCGTGTAGCCGCTTACGGCGGCCCCCATTCACTTGTACTGCAGGAACTCGATGATCCCCGCCCTGGCGACGACGAGGTGCTGATCGATGTGGCCGCCACCTCGGTCAACCCGATCGACTGGAAGATCGTCAGCGGGGCCATGCAGGCGTTCATTCCACTACCGTTGCCCCTCACGCCCGGGGTGGATGCGGCCGGGACTGTCGTCGCGGTCGGGCGCAACGTCACCACGCTGGCGCCGGGCGACGAAGTGCTGGGATTCATCGGCATCGTCGGTGGCTATGCAACCCGCGCCGTGGTGGAGGCCGGGCGCCTTGCCCGCAAGCCGAAGCATCTCGGGTTCCTGGAGGCCGCCAGTATTCCCGCGGCTGGCTTGACTGCCTGGCAGGCGCTGCACGAGCACGGCAAGCTGCAGGCAGGACAGAAAGTCCTGATCCATGCCGCTGCCGGCGGCGTCGGCAGCGCGGCCGTGCAACTGGCAAACCTGGCCGGCGCACAGGTGATCGGCAYGGCTTCGGCCGCCAACCGGGGCTACCTGCGGGAACTGGGGGCGGCGGAGGTGATCGACTACACTGCGGAGGACTTTGCCACCAAGGTTGCAGGCATCGATCTTGTCCTCGACCTGGTCGGCAGCGACACGCAACAGCGTTCCTGGCCGGTACTCAAGCGCGGCGGCGTGCTGGTCTCCACCGTCAGCCCACCGGATGCCAGGCGCGCCCAGGAAGCCGGCGCAGCGGGAAAGCACTTTGCGACGCGCTCCGATGGCGCCCAGCTCCACACGCTGGCCTCGCTGTACGCGTCCGGAAAGCTGCGCGCTGAAATCGACGCCACCTATCCACTCGCTGATGCTGGCGAGGCAATGGCAAAGAGCATGGCTCGGCATGTGCGCGGCAAGGTGGTCATCCAGACGGCATAGGGAGCCGCACTGCCTCGGCGAATATAATGCCGGGTTGCTCCTTTGCCCCGCATCCGTCCATGAAGAAAGCCGCATTGTTGACCCTGGCGCTGGCCTTGCACGCAACCGCGCAGGCCGCCGGCGACGCGCAGGCCGGCAAGGCGGTATTCACCTCGAAGTGTGCCTCCTGCCACAGCGTCGGGCCCTCGGCGCGCGCCGCGTTTGGCCCCCAGCTCAATGGGATCTTTGGCAGGGTCGCCGGCGCCACGACCGACTACAAGTACTCCCCCGAGATGAAGACATCGGGCGTTGTGTGGTCCGAGAAAACCTTGAGCGCGTTTATCCAGTCGCCCAGCAAGGTTGTGCCCGGCACCAGGATGCGCTTCTGGGGGATCAGCAATGAGCGGCAGATCGCGGACCTGCTGGCCTACCTGCATGCGTACCAGTAGCAAGCGCTACAGAAAGATTCAAACGCTCCGTAACCGATAGAATAGGTGCCAGCGCCACGAGGCATGGCGCTCCCAACAGATCTGATCCGGAGTTGGCATGGAACCCCTCTCATTCGAGTTTGTTACCGTCGAGGAAGCGAGGTTGATCCTGGATGGCGCCGTGCCCACGCATGGCAAGCCCGACTGGACTGGCCAGCGGCAACCCGAATCCGCGGAAGCGAAAACCCTCACGGCCAACGCGCTCAAATGGCTGGCCGTGCTGCCACCGCAGGCGCGGCCCCTGGAGCTGTGCCGCAGCTATCCGCGCATCGGCAACCAGCTGGCAGCGCTTTGGGCTGACCCAGCCGCGCTATCGGCCTACCTGGCCGACCTGCTGATCGACAAGCGCGGCGGCCGCCAGGGGTTCCCTGACGGCATCGCGCTTGAATTATCGCAATTGCAGGAGCACCTTCTGCGCACGATGGAGCCGTAACGGCATAGCGCCATAGCCGCTTTGCTGCATTGCGGCGCGCCGGCAAGGATTCTGCGTTCCGCTTAGTGCGCTCTTCCCGGCGTGCAGTCTTCCACCATGCCGGAGATGCGGCTGGCGCTCAGCATGGGGTGCCATTCCCCGGAGCTGCGGATCTCGACGTCGGTGCCCTCGGCGCCCTCGGTAGCGCGGCGCAGGCTGACCAGGTGGAAGAACTTGTATTCATCCGCGTCCGCACGCCCGACCCGGATATCGACCTTGCCGGGTTCCGGGTACGCGATCACGGTGGCGTCGTCGCCCAGCCGCTGCTTCAGGCACAGCACCAGGTCGCCTACGCTGGCCTTGGAGTGCACGCGCTTCGGATCCATCGCCTGGATGGAATTCGCGGTCACGCCGCCCGAACAGGCTGACAGCAATTGCGCCGCCATCGCGGCAACCAGCCATGCCCGTACCCGTACCTGACCTTTTGACATTCCCGTTCCTCGGCTAAATGCGTCGGATGATGTTACATCAAGTGAATTCGGATGCTGATGCGCGCGCCGCACGCGTAACACGATGCGGCGGAAACAAAAAAGCAAAAGGCCTGCACGGATGCAGGCCTTTTGCTTTCAATCTTGGTGCCCAGGAGAGGACTCGAACCTCCACAGTGTTGCCACCGCTAGGACCTGAACCTAGTGCGTCTACCAATTTCGCCACCTGGGCTAGGTGAGGCTGCGAATTCTACCCAACGCAACGAAATTTGCAAGTGCTGGCCGCGCTGAATCAGAAGAAAAGTACAGTTTTCCCCGGGCATCGCCCGCTGCCGGCCCTGCTGGTGTCCGCCCAGTCCAGGGAAATGGACAAGCAGCCGGAAAGATTTCCATCCATCACTTGGCGCACCGTGCACGGCCCACGCCGGTTGGCCGCCCTCCCGGCCCTGCGTATTTTTCTCTAGCATTGCTTCCATGCCCTGTCGATTTCGACGGCTCCCGTTCGTCGTCCCAATGACGGCGCGCGCAAGGCTCGCCGCTTCGCAGGCAATCCCAAAGGAGATCGGACATGCATTACATCGATGGATTTGTTGTCGCCGTGCCCACAGCCAAGCGCGACATCTACCGCGCGCACGCCGAGGCCGCCGCCGTGGTGTTCAAGGATCATGGCGCGCTGGGGCTGGTCGAATGCTGGGGCGACGATGTGCCCGAAGGCAAGCTCACTTCGTTCCCGATGGCCGTCAAGCTGGAGAAGGACGAGACCGTGGTCTTCTCCTGGATCACCTGGCCATCGCGCAAGGTCCGGGACGAAGGCATGAAGGCCTCGATGGAAGATCCCAGGCTGCGCAGCCAGGGACCGATGCCGTTCGACGGCAAGCGGATGATCTTTGGCGGTTTCGAGATGATCGTCAACGCTTAGTGGCTTGGCGGCGGTGCGTGATGGACCTTGCCCGGGGTTCCCGGGCTGGGTTCGTTTTGGCCGCAGGAGCACCGCCGCCCTGTCCATGGCCGGCGACGGATCGATCACGATGCAGTTCGGTGGCTGTGAAGCGCAGACGGCCAACTGCCTGCCGATCGTCCCGGGCTGGAACGACACCGTGCGCCTGTACCGCCTGCACGCGGAGATGCTGAACGCATGGCGCAAGCGCGGATAAAAAACCGGCTCGTGGCCTGGTATCGGGAGATCAAGGCGCTGGAAGATGAAATATGGACGAACACGCAGCCGACCCCAAACCAGATTGCGCAATGGCGCGATGAAATCGAGAACATCGATGCGCATGCCAGCCGGATACGGATTCCGGAGCGCTATTTTGAGGATGCCTACGCGCTCAAGCAGGCAATCGGCGTCGTACGGGACCGGATTGCCCAGGCGGCGGCGAAGGGGAAAGCGTAGCCACGGATACGGCAGCGCGTCCTTTGGCGCCGCCTCGGACAACGTGGTCGTGCCGATGGCTGCGACAATGCTAGAATAATAAATCCATCTGGCTGGATTCATCGTGTCCGAAGCAAGCAAGCGCCCCAAGAACCCCGAACTGATCCGAACCCAGTGCCTATCCGTGATGCGGGACCTGCTGGTCTCCCAAGGCCCTGAATCGGTGACGCTCGACCTGGTGGCACAGCGCGCCGGCGTGACCAAAGGCGGGCTGCAGTATCACTACCGCAGCAAGAATGCCCTGCTCGAAGCGCTGAGAGACCAGCTCCTCGAGGAATTCGACAAGACCTATCAACACGCGCTGTCTGCCGAGCCAGATCGTCCTGGCAAACATGCCCGCGCCTACATCAAGACGTGTTTCGACGATACGGCTTCCAACAACGCGATCGGAACGCAGCGTGCCATCGCCATGCTGGCCTTGACGCTCCCCTCCTGCCGCCAGGCATGGAGCGAGCGCATGACGGACGCCCTCGCGCATGACCTCGCCGGCACCGCCGCCGAAGACCAGCTCCTCATCTGCCGGCTGGCGGCGGATGGCATGTGGTTTGCCGAGATGTTCGAGGTCTATGACGTCGATGGGGCACGCAAGGCGCGCCTGCTTGCCCTGTTGCTAGACATGTGCGACAGGGCCACCTCCTGATCAGGCTGACTGACAAGACAGGCCACATTGACCTGGAGCGCTACCCACGCTCCCACCGCGAATTCCATGCCCGCCCCCACTCCCCACACCATCAGCAACACCACACTCTCGCGCAATGGCATCGTTGAAATTCTTGCGCAACGTCCGGCCCAGCTACGTTTCGAGCAATGCGGCTTTGACGATCAAGACCTCGGCGGGCTGGATTTTTCGTCCGTGGAATTCCTGATGTGCACCTTTGCCGGTGCGCAACTGAAAAGGGCGAAGCTCGTCGAGTCGAAGTGGATGCGCTGCAAGGCTGCCGGCGCCGACTTCACGCTGGTGGACGCAGCAGAAGCACGATTCTGCAGCAGCGACCTGAACAACACGCAATGGGACCGCGCGCGGCTGTCCAGCGCCATCTTCACGGAAACCAAGCTGACCGGCGCCCGGTTCCGCGAGGCCGCCACCCTGGGCCTGGTGTTCCACAGCAGCCTGCTCGTCGGCAGCGACCTGCGCGGCTTGTCATTCCGCAAGCAACACCTGGAGCAGCTCGACTTGTCCGATGCCGACCTCGCCGGCTGCGACTTCCGGGATGCGCTGTTCGACGGCGGCAGCCTGCGCGGCGCCAACCTGAAGCAAGCCCGCTTCGATGGCGCGGACCTCCGCCTCGCCGAGCTGGGCGGACTGAACCTGATGTCTGCCGCGGCTTCGTTCAAGGGCGCCATCATCTCGGTTGAACAAGCCGCGGAGATTGTCGGCCAAGCCGGTATCCGCGTCAGCTGAATGGCCGCACAAGGCACAAGGCTATGCGGATCGCGTCCGATACGCGAAGAACGACGCGAAGCACGACGCGCTCCAGGCCTTGGTACGGCCTACCCCCGGCGTACCGCGGTCACCTTGCCGTCCTTGACGTCCAGCGTGCGGCGCTGCGGGTTGTAGTCCATGGTGCCGGGCATATGCTGGCCTTCCCGATCACCAAATCGCCAGGCGCAGCCGTTGAGCAAGGCGACGGCATTGGCCTCGCTTTTACCGATCAGGGCTTCATCGCCAAGCTTGTCCGCCTGGCAACCCTCCGGCGTGCCGCGGCCGCCCTGCGGGCCCGGGTCAGGCACCGCGCTGGCGGTGGGCTGGGCGGCGCATCCCGCCATGAGCGTTGCGAACACGATCGCGCCCGCCGAGACATGCCGGGCCCATATGCTTTGCAGTTTTGGCATTCAATTCCCTGATGGTGAGGTGGAAGAAGCCAAGTCTAGAGCAGGAAGGCGCCGCCCGAGCGCCTTGGTGCCCATGCCGCAGCACGGCCTCAACACGGCATCAACACTGCCATGACCTGGCCTTGGCTTAGCCTTAGCGCGTCCTCTTCGCAGCGTCTTGCGCCTCCGCCCACAGGCGCTCCTCCTGGGCCCGCAGCTCTGGCGTGAGCTCGGCACCAAAATCGTCGAGCTCGAACAGCGGGCGAATCTCGATCTCGGAGTCGCTTTGCATGGGGTTGGGGCAGCGCTTGACCCATTCGACGGCCTCTTCCATGGACTTGACTTGCCACAGCCAGAACCCCGCAACCACCTCCTTGGTCTCTGCGAACGGTCCATCGACCACGGACCGCTGGCTGCCAGAAAATTGCACCCGCTTGCCTTTGGCACTCGGGTGCAAGCCCTCGCCCGCGAGCATCACGCCCGCCTTGACGAGCTCTTCATTGAATTTGCCCATTGCGGTAAGCAGCTCCGTGCTGGGCATTTCGCCAGCCTCTGACTCTTTCGTTGCTTTGACCATCACCATGACACGCATCGTCGCTCTCCTTGAGTGAATTGAGGGTGCCGCACGTCCTGAAACCGGATCAGGATTGACGGGCGGCTCTGATACTACGACGAATCGGGATACCGGAAATCGACACCACCTTCAAAATATCTGGCGGGGAGCCGGCCCGGCCCGACCCGGCCCATTTTGGCCGGATTTGGCCTGATTCACCCGCGAGGCGCGACAATCACATCCGATCGGGTTCTTTAAGCCTCGCTTAAGACTCGGCCCGTAGACTGCGATCACACAAGACAACCCGGATCCCGGATAGGAGCTGCCATGACCCCCCAAGAGATGCAAGCGCTGGAAGGCTTCCTGACCCAACTCACGCAGGCCAGGGCTAGCGCCAAGGATCCCCAGGCGGACGCCCTCATCGCCGACGCGGTCGCCAGGCAGCCGGATGCCGCCTACCTGCTGGTCCAGCGCGCCATGATGCTTGACCATGCCCTGGCCACGGCAAAGACGCAGATCTCCACGCTGCAGAGCCAGTTGCAGATGGCGCAGGCCAACGGCGCCAATCGCTTCCTCGACCCGGAAAACGCCTGGGGCAACAGTGCCAACCGCGTGGCACCCAGCCCCGTCATGCCGCCGCCGATGGCCGCGCCCGTGACAGTGCCGCAGGCCTTCCAGGCGGCCCAGCCCGCGCCCGCGCAGCCATCCCGGCCCGGATTCCTGAGTGGTGGCCTGGGCGGCACGCTGGGCGGCATTGCCACGACGGCAGCCGGCGTGGCCGGCGGCGCGCTCCTGTTCCAGGGCATCGAGAACATGTTCCATCGCAACGGCAATGGCAACAGCGCAAGCGGCTTGCTGGGACAGCCAGGCACAGGCGCGCAGCCAACGGAGACGGTCGTCAACAACTACTACGGCAATGACGACCGCTCGCCGCTGGGCTCGCCGGATGCGGCATTGGACAGTGGTCTTCTGGATGATGCATCGGGCAACGACGACTTCCTGAGCGACGACACCTGGAACGCCTAGCGTGTTCGGGGGCTTGCCAGGTGTGCATGGCAGCGGCCTGGCGGCCCCGCCGCGCTGATTGAACCGCGGCACCCGGGGTGGAGATGGCACCGGCAACGGCGATACACTCTTGCACTTCTTGCGCTACGCTCGCACCCTGGGAACCCGATCCATGCCGCAACCTCACTTGCTCTATCCCGCCATCGAACCCTATGAGACCGGCACGCTAGATGTCGGCGACGGCCACGTGGTCTACTACGAACGCGTCGGCACACCCGGTGCCAAGCCGGCCGTCTTCCTGCATGGCGGCCCCGGTGGCGGCATATCGGCCGACCACCGCCGCCTGTTCGATCCGGCGCGCTACGACGTCATGCTGTTCGACCAGCGCGGCTGCGGCCGCTCCACGCCCCACGCGGGGCTGGAGGCCAATACCACGTGGCACCTTGTGGACGACATCGAGCGCCTGCGCAAGCTCGCCAACGTAGAGCGCTGGCTGGTCTTTGGCGGCTCCTGGGGCTCCACGCTGGCGCTGGCCTATGCGCAAAAGCACCCCGAGCGGACCAGCGAACTGGTGCTGCGCGGGATCTATACCGCGTCCCGTGCGGAACTGGATTGGTACTACCAGTACGGCGTATCCGAGGTATTCCCCGAGAAATGGGCCCGCTTCCAGGCGCCCATCCCGCAAGCCGAACGCGGCGACATGATGGCCGCCTACCGCAAGGTGCTGACCGGCAGCAATACCGCAAAGCAGCTGGAGGCCGCCCGCGCATGGAGCGTGTGGGAAGGGGAGACCATCACCCTGCTGCCCGACCCCGCCAACAGCGCCAAGCATGACGACGGCCATTTCGCGCTGGCGTTTGCGCGGCTGGAAAACCACTACTTCACCCATCTCGCCTGGCTGGAAGACGGCCAGTTGCTGCGCGACGCGCATCGCCTTGCCGGCATCCCCGGCGTGATCGTGCACGGGCGCTACGACATGCCCTGCCCGGCCCGCTACGCCTATGCGCTGCACCAGGCATGGCCGGGCTCGGAACTGCATCTGATTGAAGGGGCGGGGCACGCCTGGACCGAGCCCGGTATCCTGGATCAGCTGATTGCCGCCACCGACCGTTTTGCCGCGGCGCAATGATCGTCCAGGTGCTGCCAGCCCTGGGAGGCACAGCACCGACAGCGCCGACCGCGCCGAAGCGGACTTTTGATGGCCGGCGGTTGGGGTCTTGAACACCCGTGTCCTAGACTTGAAGACCGCACTGCCACCACCCCGCTGCGCATTGGCCGGCGGATAGCAAAGCGGCATTCAAAGCTCTCACCGACAGGGTGCACTATGGAATTCCTGAACTCCGGCAAAGTCCTCCCCGCAGGGCTGCCCTTCTCCGAAGCCGTGCGCGTTGGCGATACGTTCTACCTCTCGGGACAGATGGGCATCGTCCACGGCAGCACCCGCCTGGTGCCCGGCGGCATCCGCGAAGAAGCCAAGCAGGCGCTGATGAACATCCGCATCACACTGGAAGCACACGGCCTGTCGCTCAAGCACGTCGCCAAATGCACCATCTTCCTGGCCGACATCAGCGAATGGCAGGCGTTCAACGAGGTCTACAAGGAGTTCTTCCAGGCGCCCTATCCGGCGCGCAGTGCGCTTGGGGCGAATGGGTTGGCGCTTGGGGCCAGGGTGGAGGTGGAGTGTATTGCGGTGTTTAGTGGCTGAGGTGGTGGTGCGTGGCTGCGAGCGGCCACAACCCCTGGTTGCGGGAGGGGGGTGGCACAACTCGCCCTGCCGCTCTCGCCTAGAGCATGCCTCGATCTCCCTCCCTCGATACTTGCTCGCTTTTAGCCCCGCTGACGCGGGGGGTGTCTCTTGTGGGCGGGGTTTTACTGCTTCTAGCTGCTGGCGCGGCTGTACGGTGTTGGCCGTTTTGGAACGTGTGAGATGTCACTTCTCTTTACTCGTAAAGAGAAGTAACCAAGAGAAAGCGATCCTTGCAGGAGGCTGGCTTGTCGGGGTTGCGTAGCCCGGTGGTTTCGTCGTCAGGCCCCGGGTTTTAATAGCCTCATGCCGTTACCGGTTTGAATGGCCACGATCCTGCGCATGGCGCTGGTTTCGTGGTGAGGCTGCTCGGTAGCGGCATCCCTGCTCATTCACACATCTTCCGGTACCGGTTCGAAGCGCCACGATATATCACGCTRTGATGGTTTCGTGGTGGGGTGGGCGCGGTGAGAGAATTCTTCGGCCTATCAATCCGGTGCCACCGCGCCCACGACGGAAATGCGACGCTTGCAACTTCGTGGCCGGCCACTCCGCGAGCGACAGACGGCGTGAAGTTCGTGGTGGGCGCTACCGGGGGGACCACCACGAATCCTTGGACATTGGCTGGGTCGTGGTGGTCTAAACTGGTAACGGCACGAGTCCATTWGCACCCGGGGCCGTACGACGAAACCATTGGGGTCCCCAATGACGCCACGCCAGCCTCCTGCAAGGATCGCTTTCTTTTGGTTACTTATATGAACGCGCCCCGGTTTGCCAGGTAAATCATCTCATGATGCTCGGCGAGGATTTGGTTGCAGCCTTATATCCGGCCTCATGCAGGTCAAGCCTGCGGGCCCCTATGGA
>NZ_JBFRDD010000085.1:0-22440 GCF_052113425.1 Cupriavidus sp. YAF13 | reverse complement strand
GGCCAACTTCTGCCCACACTCGCTCACCGAACTCAAAACGACCGCCCGCAATCGGCTGCGCAGCGCACAGCAACGCGCTAGCATCATTGCCGCGTGCTGGAAGCAGGCCGAGTTGTGGTGATGTCATCATTTATACAAGGATCAATAGGACCAGTTCGTGGATTGCCATCAGCGTCCCAAGGTCGAGTTCCTTGGGGTCAACCGCTCCGAAATGGTCGACCCACTTTCTGAAGAGGTCGGCTTGCTCTTGGGAATATGTTGCATCGTTATTTCCTATCGGATTGGACAAGATTTCCTCCTTTCATTAGCATTCGCCAAAAACAGAGATTGCATCATCTTGGCGACAGGGATGATGAATGTGTGATGTGTGAAGTCAGAATCAAGGCGATTACGAGTCGGAATGCACGTTGTCTTCGGCACCTATCGAGCAAGAAATTCGAGTGCCTTGGGCACAAAGTCGGCGTGGTATTGGAAGATGCCCCCATGGCCGGAATCGGGGTAGATGATTAGGCTGCTGTTCGGCAGGCGCTGCGCGAGGTCTTGCGAGTTCTTGCTTGGCACCATCCGGTCGCTGTCGCCATTGACAACGAAGACCGGGACCTTCACGACCGACAGATCCGCTGGCCCTTTCAACCCCCAGATGCGCAGTGCCTCCAACTGAGCCAGGAACGCGGTTACGCTGATCTCCTTGTCGCGGTCCTCCGAACGCTCCTTCAGACGCTCTAGGAATGCCTTGCCAGCCTCGATGCCGTTTGGCGTGCGGGTGAAGAACAGGTACTGCTTCGGATCCTGGCCGGTGAAGAAGCCTCGCGCCATATCGTAGAACGTCACGCCGGAAACCGTGCTGATGCCTTCACCGCCAGCGGGCCCGGTGCCCGCGAGAATCATTCTGCGAGCGATCTGCGGCTCCTTCAGCGCGATTTCCTGGGCGATCATCCCGCCCATCGAGAAACCGAAGAGGTCTACTTGCTTGAAGCCCATAGCTTTAATGAAGGCAATGGCGTCATCAGCCATCTCTTCAATCGAGCTCGACGGTGTGCCACTGGAAGCTCCCACCCCGCGATTATCGAAAGTGACAACGTGATGTGCGGCCGCAAAACCTTCAATAACCCGAGGATCCCAGTTGTCCAGTACAGCGGCCAGATGGGTGAGAAACACCACCGGCGTGCCGCCGTGCTGCCTGCCGAGTTCCCGGTATGCGAAGTCCACTCCGCCAGCCGTGATCGTCTGCGTTGGTACGGTCTTCCAATTGACCTCCTGTGCCTGTTCTAGCGGCGGCGGGCTCATCCGCGCTCCGTCTGCCGGGGTATCAGCGGCCCCCGCTTTCGATGAAATGAGTGTTGCTGCCAGAGCGAGTCCGAGCAGGCTTGTCTTCAGTAGATGACGCATTGCACTGATCTCCAAGATTTGGGCGTCCTTAACTGAGCGATTGGCGGCTACCGCCAATCCGCACCTCGAGCATAGAAGTCAGCGCCTTGTGCGAGAACGCGGTAGGGTGTCCAGAGCACATGCGCCGAGATTACCAAGCAGTGAAAGAAATGAAAAAGGGGGGGATGACAATCAAGCCCGCATCCGCTTGGTGCGATAGTTGCCCCAACTGCTGGTCACCAGGCTCTTGAGAAAGGCCACCAGACCGCTTTCGTTTGGACGGGGGTTACTGCCCTCGGCAATGCGCTTGAGTTGGCGGGTGTACCAGAGGACCTCCATGATTCCCATGCGATCCACGGGTTTGATACCTGTGGTGATCGGCCGCACGCGCTGCGTGCTATCGCGACCTTGCAGCAACGCAGCCGGCGCATCGGGATCGATCGCCAACAGCCGTGCAAGGCCGACGATGTCGAGTGCACCGGAGCGTAGTGCGGCGTTCATGCCGTCGGCAGTACGGAAACCGCCGGTGACCATCAGCGGTACCTGGACCTCCGCACGCACTTTCTCCGCGAACTCCAGGAAGTAAGCTTCGCGCGCTGCAGTCGAGGCTTTTTGCGGTTGTTGGAAGGCCCCGCTCATGGCCGGTGCCTCGTAGGTGCCGCCGGAAATCTCGATCAGGTCAATGCCCGCTTCGACGAGCGCCCGGATTGTGGCCATCGATTCCTCTTCGGTGAATCCGCCGCGCTGGAAGTCGGCCGAATTAAGCTTGATGCCCACCGGGAAATCCGCGCCGACCTGGCGACGAATCTCTGCATAGACTGCCATCACAAAGCGGCGCCGGTTCTCCGCAGTCCCCCCCCATTCGTCATTGCGATGGTTGTGATGGGGCGACAGAAACTGGCTGATCAGATAGCCATGGGCACCATGGATCTGTACGCCGCTGAAGCCGGCCTTCTTGCAGATGCCGGCGCTGCGTCCGAAGCGCTGGATGATCTCGTGGATCTCCGCAGTATCGGCTTCTCGCGGTGTCTCAAAGAACGCCGCCATGTCTTCACGAAATGGGATGGCCGATGGCGAGAGATTGCTGGCGTTCAGCCCCTTGGGCGATTGCTTTCCGGGGTGGTTCAGCTGCACCCACAGGGATGCTCCTTGATCTGTGGCTGCGCGGGCCCATTGCTGCAGGATGAGTAGGTCGGACTCGTCTTCGATCACGACGTTGCCGGGCTCGCCTAGCGCTCGGCGATCGATCATTACGTTGCCGGTCAGGAGCAGACCAATGCCTGAAGTAGCCCAGCGCCGGTAGAGCTCGACGAGCTTTGGCGTCGCATGGTTGTCGTAGGTGCCCAGCGTTTCGCTCATGGACGATTTGGCGAGGCGGTTGCGGAGCATGCCGCCATTGGGCAGGCGCAAGGGCTGATTCAGCAGGTTAGCGTTAGATGTGGACGGGTTGGACATGAGGAGTACTCGAAAGAGAGCGTGCAAGGGGGGATTTCGCCGGAATGTGGGACATCGCGCGCTCGGCCAGCGCGGTGATGGTCAGACTCGGGTTCACGCCAAGGTTGGCGCTGAGCATTGAGCCGTCGCAGACCAGCATGTTTTGATATCCAAAGACGCGGTTTTGAACGTCTATCACGCCGCGCTCGGGAGAGTCCGCCATCGCGCAGCCGCCCATGCAGTGCGCCGTGGTGGGGATGTTGAAAAGAATCTCGGTCAGCAGGGTCGTGGGGATGCCGCCCAACGCCTTTGCTCCCTTTTCCACAAAGGCATTYGCCTCAGGGATGAAGGTGGGGATCGGGTCGCCTTCGGTACACAGCTGCCTTGTAAACGGCCAATACCAGCGGCGCTTGAACTGCATGCTGATAAACGCATCCACCGTCTGCATCACCACGAACAAGACGGTCTGCCGCGCGAAGCCGAAAGGGTTGTGCACACGCACCGCGTTGACGGGATGCGTCAGCAGAGTCCACAGCCACGAAAGAATCCTTGTCCATCCCGCGCGGCCACCGGACAACAGCGTCATCATTAGGCCTGTCGCATCCGAGCCTTCCGGATAGCGTACCGCCCCGATGTGTGTACGCTCGTCGATATAGACTCCTGCGCCCCCGGCCACGCCTGGCGACATGCTTTTATCTTTGGCCGGAAAGCGCACGCCAACAAGAGACTCAGCATTGGTGCGCACGCGCTTGCCGAGGTCATTGCTAATGCGTGGCAAAGAGCCCCTCTGCCTCAGCCGGAACAACAAATCCATCGTGCCCAATGAAGACGCCGAAAATACAACGCCGCGACAGCGGAAGACGCGCCGCTGCTTCTCGAACCATGCGGTCGAGCGCTCGGTGAAGACCTCATAGCCGTCGCTGCCGTCTTCTTTGCCGTTGAGCGGACGCACGTCCACCACTTTGGTTTCGGCAATGACTTGTGCACCCCGTTTTTCTGCGAAGTAGAGGTAGTTCTTGTCGAGCGTGTTCTTGGCGTTATGCTTACAACCCACCATGCAGCCACCGCAACCGATGCAAGTCCCCCGTTCGGGGCCTTCACCACCGAAATACGGATCAGGATAGGTTTGGCCGCCTGGTTCGCCATTTGGTGCAAATAAGGTCGCGACGCGGCCGCTGTGAAATGTGTTGCCCACGCCCTGCAAGTCGGCCATCTTCTTGAGTCGCAGGTCAGCCTCGCCAAGAAGCTTGTTTTCGGTCACACCCAGCATCCGCTCCGCCATCGCGTAATACCGCGGCATGATGTGCTTCCAATCCTGCAGGCCGGCCCAGGAACCCTCATCCCATACGCTGTCGGGGGGAACCAGCAAGGCGTTGGCATAGGTGATGGACCCTCCGCCAACCGCATTGCCGCTCAACACCATGACGTGGCGGAACAGCCGCATGTTGTAAAAGCCGTACATCTTCATGCCCGGCAGCCACATCCAGCGCCGTGCGTCCCAGTTGGTCTTGGGAAAATCTTCAGCCCTCCAGCGCTTACCCATCTCAATGACGCCAACGGAATAGCCCTTTTCGGTCAGTCGGCAGGCCGACACGCTGCCGCCGAAACCAGAGCCAATCACGATGTAGTCGAAGTCGTAGGAGGCGTTCATTTCGAACACCTTAAGCCTGCAGTGGAGGTGCCCCCAACGCGCGCTGCTGCGTCCGAGATGCTCATGGTTCGTCTCCTTTCTATTGGTATGGTGTTTCGTAGTGGCGAAGCCGGGCGTCTGATTCAGAGACAGTTGGCTTGGCGGTGGACAGGCTTCTTCCTAGCTCGCCGGCCAATGGCAATCTCGTGCTCTTGCAGGCGTCTGATTCACGAGGAACTTCATTCGTCGCTGGTCCACGAAGGACCCACTGCCATAGGAGTTCCAGCGCCTTGGGGACGAAGTCGGCGCGATGTTGGAAGAAGCCCCCATGTCCTACGTCTCGGTGGATGGTGAGAGTCGTGCATGGACAATTCAATCCGCCGCACGGGCGAGATGCGCACGCACCGCCTCCAGCACCAACTCGGACAGCGGTTCTTCGTCGACTGCACGCGCCAGCACCACTGCCCCAATCATCGTGGCGGTGATCGCCAAGGCGCGCTTATGCGCACCGGGCTGACCCCAGTCGGCCGATTGGCGGGAAACGACGTCGATCATTTCTTTGATGCGCCGCGTAATTGCACGTCGCACCGCCGGCGCCTGACGTGGCATCTCCGATCCCAAGGCTGCGATCGGGCAGCCTAAATCCGGGTTCTTCACGTGCTCTTCAGACAGATAGGCGCGCAGCAGTGCCTGCTGGGATTGCTCGGCGGCCACTGCTGCCGTCATGCGCAAAAAGGTGGCGATGGCATCGGCACCTGCGCGGTCCGCTAACTCGGCCAGCATGGCCTCGCGCGAGGCGAAATGCACGTAGAACCCGCCGTGGGTAAGGCCTGCCTGCCTCATGATGTCGGCGATGCCGATGCCGTCATAGCCACAGCGGCGGATCGCGCGTGCACCAGCTTCGACGATGCGCTCGTGTGTGGCTTCCTTGGAACGGGTCGTGGATCGTTTCATATGAAGTTCATCAGCGATGAGTTTCTGGTCGCTAGCCCTCGGATCTCAATTGCGCGCCCGCAGGCGCCGCGTGCGAAAGGTGCCCCAGCCGCTGTTGAGCGGAGACTTCAAGAACGCTGACAGCCCATCCTCGTCGGGGCGCGGATCTCTACCTCTTGCAACGCGCTTGAGCCGATTGCGCACCACGCCGCCATTGGTCAACCGCAACGGCTGGTTGGGCAGGTCTGTTTCCATGGGGGCTTAGAACGCGGTGCGGTCATATGGGGAGACGATTTTCGGCGGCTGCAGAAATGCAGTCAGACCCTGGAACCACATCACCTCCTGGAAATCGCCGCTGATGATCAAGTCCTTGCTGCCCAGGCCCCTGAGGAACGCTGCCTGGCTGTCTTTGGCCGAAAGGATCGCGAAGCCTTTCACGGCATCCTTGAAGCTCAGGGTGAACTGGGGATTTGCCACCAGCCCTGCCGAGGACCGGATGGCGCCATCGCGGATGACGTAGTAGCGGCCGACACCGGAGACTGTGCGGATCTGAAACACCAGGTTCTTGCTCTCGACGTAACGCGTACAGTCGGGATTGTTTTTGATCTGTCGTTTCAGAAGCTGGGTGAACGCCCACAGCAGGAACTTGAACTTGAGCATGGCGAGGGCCTTTGGATGCTGAATCGTGAATTAGGGTCGAGGAGTGCCGTGGCTTTCATTCGCTCAAGAACCGCACTGCGTGATGCAGAAAGCGCTGCGGGCACTGGAACTGCGCAGCGTGACCGCAGTCCGGGTAGATGAACAACTGCGCATTCGGCAGGTTGCGGGCCATGTAGAACGAGTTGACGGTCGGGATCATCACGTCGTTCACGCCATTGAGGATGAAGGTGGGCTGCTGGATGCCGCGCAGGTAGGCGAATGGGTCGTCTTCTGACCGTCTGGGCAGGTACAGCATGTTGGCCTCGATCTGCGCTTTGGCGACCTCCGGTGAGGAAGGCGGGTCTTGGTCGACGCGCTGATGACGGCGCTGCCAGAATTCGCGCGCGGCCTGCTCCGCTTGTGCCGATCGACCGAAGAACAGGTACAGGAAGTCTTCGAAGACGGGAACCGGCCGTGGGGCCGTGGTCAGCACCTGCGGCTCCATGTCGGGATTGCCGCCCCGCGGTCCGGTGCCAAGCAGCATCATCTTGCGCACCAGCTCGGGATGGCGCCAAGTCAGATCCAGCGCCTGGAATCCGCCCAACGAAAAGCCCAGAACGTCGATTTTCCGCAAGCCCAGCGCGCGAACGAAGTCCGCTGCGTCGTCGGCCATGTCCTCAATGCAGGTGCGCGGCTGTCCGCTGGACGAAGCAACGCCGCGGGCATTGAAGAGGATGACTTCTCGGCCTTCGGCAAGACCGTCCGTCATCAATGGGTCCCAGTGGTCCATGCCGCCACGAAAGTGCTGAATGAGTAGCAAAGCCGGCTGCGAAGAGTTGGTGTTACCCCAGCGGCGATAGGCGAATCGAGTACCGTCGACATCCACGAAGCGCGTGGGCGTGGTGATATGGGTGTCAGTCATGTGGTTACCTGTTGAGTGCCTGATGCGGGGAATTGGTCTGGTTACGGGAACCTCGCAGACTCACTGCCCGAGAAATGACAGCGCTTTGCGCACGGAGTGTCCTCTTGGTACTGGAGAACTCCCCCATGGCCAGGATCGGGGTCGATGACCAACCGGTTGTTCGGCAGAAGCTTGGCGAGGTCATACGAATTGCTGGTCGGAACCATCCGATCGTCATCGCCATTGGCCACGACTTGCGTCGATGTCGCAGTGCTCGTGCCGCCGTCCACTGCAATGGCATCGTTGCCTGCGGCGAACGGCGAAACAAGCGCCGCGGACAAGGCAAGGAGGCAAAGAACGGTTCTCAGCACGTAAGGCATGGCGTGACTTTCGAGTAGGACAGAAGCCGCAACGATCAGGCTTGCGGCCGATAGCGCTCGGCCGCGTGTGCTTGTCGAATGTCAGACAGCAGTCCTTGACGCGCGCCATCCAGCGCATCCCAGCGTCCGGCCACGTGCAGTGGTGGGATCGTGACCAGTTCGCGGCGGTCGAAGCCGACCAGTGCCGCATCGACCAGTTCGCCAACTTCCATCACGTCGGTGAGCGTGTTGACGTCAATGCCGGCTCGCTCCCATATCTCCGTGCGCGTCGCTGCCGGCAGCACCGCCTGCACGTAGACGCCCTTGGGCGACAGCTCCAGGTTCAGGCCCTGCGACAGGAACAGCACAAAGGCCTTGGTGGCGCCGTAGATCGACATGCCGAACTCGGGGGCGAAACCCACCACCGAGCCAATGTTGACGATCGAGCCGGCACCAGACTGCACAAAGCGCGGAGCGACCGCAGCTGCGAGCCGCGTCAGCGCCGTCGTATTGAGCGTGATCAGGCGTTGGATACTCTCCGCAGTCTGCTGCGCGAAGCCGCCCGACTGAGCCATGCCAGCGTTGTTGATCAGGATGCCGATGCGAGCGTCGTCGCGCAGGCGAGTTTCGAGCGCAGCCAGGTCGGCGGGTTCGGTCAGATCGGCCTGCCGCACTTCGACGGCCACACCGCTGTCTTCATGCAGGCGCGATGCCAGGGCATCCAGGCGCGCCTTGTCGCGCGCAACAAGCACGAGGTCGTGGCCACGGCGGGCGAAGCGTTCAGCGTAGGTGGCACCGATGCCGCTCGAGGCGCCGGTGATGAGGACAGTCGAATTCGTGGTCATAGGTACTTTCCTTTGCAAAAGTCGTTCAGGCGAGGTCGCAACCCTGAACGAGTGCCGTCTCGGATAGGTGTCAGGGCGTCGTGACTTGCGGCTGAATCAGGATGGATAGTCCAGACAATCCAGGAACAGCGCGGTATGGGCGACGAACAGTTCGGGGTACTGAAACTGCGAACCGTGTCCAGAGTTTGGATACAAGATCAACTGAGCGTTGGGGATATGCTGCTGCAGGGTGAAGGAGTTGATACTCGGCACCATGATGTCGTCTTGGCCGTTGACCACCAGCGTGGGTTGGGAGATCTCCTTCAGGTAGGCGTATCGTTCGCCTCGGGGCTGGGCCCACTCGATGATGGCGGCCACTTGGCCCTTCAGGGCCTCGACAGAGGACTGCGGATCGGCATCCTGGCGCTCGGTGCGCCGTTTCCAGAACGCGCGGCCGGCGGCTTGACTGGTCTGCGACGGTGCGAAAAACAGATACAAGAAGTCCTCCTCGGTGGGCACCGGATTGCCCGCAATCTGCATTACGCGCCGATCGGGGTTTGATTCTCCGTTACGCGGCCCAGTGCCGACTAGCGCAAGCCGGCGCACAAGTTCGGGGTAGCGATGTGTGAGGCTCTGTGCGACGAAGCCGCCGATGGAAAATCCGAGCACATCCACCAACGGCACGCCAAGCGCCTTCACGAAGCTGGCGATACCGTTGGCCATGCCATCGATGGTGGTAGCCGGCTCGCCCCCAGAACTGGCCACGCCTGCATAGTTGACCAGGATGACCGGGCGTCCCCTGGCCAGGCCGTCGGTGACGAGCGGGTCCCAGTTGTCCATGCCGCCACGGAAGTGCTGCAGGAACACCAGCGGCGTTCCAGTCTCGGCGCCAAAGCGCCGATAGGCGAAGCTAACCCCGTTCGCCTCAATGAACTGCGTAGGCGCCGTGAGGTGGGTATGAGTCGTCATGTGATCCTCGTTCCAAGAAAAGGCCAGATCGGGGACCAACCGCACGGTCCCCCACGCGAGCGCCAGACGTCAGCCGGAGATGGTCGGGTAGTCGATGTAACCCGCAGCGCCGCCGCCATAGAGCGTGGCCGGGTTGAGCTGCGCCAGCGGTGCGCCGGCCTTCAGGCGTTCGACCAAATCGGGGTTGCTGATGAACGGACGGCCGAAGGCGAACAGGTCTGCCTTGCCCTCGTTGAGCCGGGCGGTGGCGAACTCCAGGCCGTAGCCGTTGTTGGCCAGGTAGGTCTGCTTGAAACGGCGGCGCAGCACGTCGTAGTCGAACGGGGTGACATCGCGCGGGCCGGCGGTCGCACCTTCGACTACGTGCAGGTAGACGATGCCCAGCGCGCTGAGCTGCTCGACGATGTAGTCGTACTGCGGCTGCGGATCGCTGCTGGAGATGCCGTTTGCCGGCGACACAGGGGAGATGCGCACGCCAGTGCGGTCCGCACCGATCTCTTCCGCCACGGCGCCGACAACTTCCAGCATCAGGCGCGCACGATTCTCGATCGAGCCGCCGTAGGCGTCGGTGCGCTGGTTGGCCCCATCCTTGATGAACTGCTCCAGCAGGTAGCCGTTGGCACCGTGGATCTCCACGCCGTCGAAGCCAGCGGTAATGGCGTTGGCCGCAGCTTGGCGAAAGTCGTTGACGATACCCGGTAACTCGCTGATTTCGAGGGCGCGTGGCTCGGACACGTCGGTAAACCCGTTGTTGACAAAGGTTTTAGTCGCCGCGCGGATGGCCGAAGGCGCGACTGGTGCAGTGCCGCCAGGTTGGACGTCAACGTGCGAAACGCGGCCCACATGCCAGAGCTGCACGAAGATGCGCGCACCCTTGGCGTGCACAGCGTCCGTGACCTTGCGCCAGCCGGCGATTTGCTCGGGCGTGTACAGGCCCGGGGTGTCCTGATAGCCCTGGGCCTGAGCCGACACTTGGGTGGCCTCGGTGATGATCAGGCCGGCTGAGGCGCGCTGGGCGTAATAGGTCGCGGCGAGTTCGCTGGGCACCAGTCCGGCGCCCGCACGGTTGCGGGTTAGCGGCGCCATGACGATGCGATTGGCGAGCGTCAGACCGCCCAGGACGTACGGTTCGAAAAGCGTTTTCTCGGTCATGTTGTTTCAGCTTCCGGTGGTGGGAGTTGTATTAATGATGACGAGCATAATCTAAAATGTCAATATTTTGATGACGATCGACATCAATGTATAGTAGAGTCTTCATGCGGGCATAAACCCATTGCGGACGGGAAATGAAGGTCACCAAGGCACAGGCGCAGGCCAACCGGGCCCATGTTGTCGAGACGGCGTCCACGCTGTTTCGGGAGCGCGGCTACGATGGCGTTGGCGTTGCCGATCTGATGGCCGCTGCTGGCTTCACCCATGGTGGCTTCTACAAACACTTCCGCTCCAAGGCCGACCTGATGGCGGAATCGGCAGCCTGCGGCATAGCACAGACCGCTGCGCTGACCGCGGGTGTGGACACGTTGGAGTTCGTGCAGCTTTATCTCTCGCGTGAGCACCGCGACAGCCGTGCGACCGGCTGCACGATGGCTGCGCTGGGCGGGGAGGCTGTGCGTCAACCGGAAGCGGTCCGGGCCACCTTTGCGGCCGGCATCGAGAGCCTGCTGGCTGCGCTGAGCCGCGATGGGTTTCCGTTGGACGGTGCAGACTCAGGGCAGGCGCGTGCCAAGTCCCTCGACATGCTGGCCCACGCGGTCGGCGCCATTGTCATGTCGCGCGCGTGCCCGGACGATTCGCCGCTGGCCGATGAAATTCTGGTGGTTTGCCGCGACGAGATTCTCGCGTCACTGAGCCGGTCCGCGACAGCGCGCGTACCTGAGTGCAATGACGGTAACGACACCTCCTCCAAGCCGGTGTGACGTGGGTACGGACGGCCGACTAAAAGGCGTCGCGAGAGCGGTGGATTTGGTGTCCTGTCTCGGCGCCATCGCGCTGCGCGCCGGTCTGGCGTTGATGGCTCTCGACTGGCCAGGGCGCTACCCGCTTCGATCGCTTTTCCGTGTTGCACATACCCAGTCGTCCAATCTGTGAGAAAGGAATGCCCATGTCATCATGCATCGCCAGGCGGCCACGCGCTGGCCAGGTAGCGTTAACCGTCGAAGCCATGGCAACGCTTTCTTTCAAACAAGCGGCCGGCGTCGCTCTGATCCTCGCCGCAGCGCTCGCGGCACCGCCGGTCCGGGCCGGCGATGCTTCGCCCGCTGGCCTGTGGAAGAACGTTGACGACGTCAGCGGCAAGCCGCGCGCGCTGATCCGCATCACTGAATCGAATGGAACGCTGCAGGGCAAAATAGAGAAAGTGTTTCCCGCCCCGAGCGAAGACCCGAATCCGAAGTGTGACAAATGCGAGGGTGCAAACAAGAATGCGTCGGTCATCGGCCTGGTCATCCTGAGTGGCCTGAAGAAGGAAGGCGAAGAGTATGTCGGCGGCCAGATTCTTGATCCCGACAACGGCAAGGTCTATCGCAGCAAGGTTCGCCTGGCCGACGATGGCAAGACGCTCAGCGTGCGCGGCTACATTGGCGTGCCAATGCTGGGCCGCTCGCAGACCTGGGGGCGTCAGGAATGAGAGCGACCATGAAAGCATTTCTTCTCGATCGGTACGGAAAAAAGCGCTCGTTGCGTTGCGCGGAGGTACCGAGCCCGATGCTGGGTGAGGATGAGGTCATGGTCGAGGTCCATGCGGCAGGCGTGAATTTGCTGGATTCCAAGATCAGGGACGGAGAGTTTAAGCTGATCCTCCCCTATCGCTTGCCTCTTGTCCTGGGCCACGACGTGGCCGGCGTCGTAGTCAAGGTCGGCTCTCGCGTCCGGCAGTTCAAGCCGGGCGATGAAGTCTATTCCCGGCCTGATGATTTCCGCATCGGCGCCTTCGCCGAGTACATCGCGGTCAAGGAAGCGTCTTTGGCGATCAAGCCCAAGGCACTGAGTATGGAGGAAGCCGCATCGATCCCTCTGGTGGGGCTGACGGCATGGCAAGCGTTAATCGAGAAGGCCAATCTGAAGAAAGGGCAGAAGGTATTCATTCAAGCGGGTTCTGGTGGCGTAGGCACATTTGCGATCCAGTTGGCCAAGCATGTTGGCGCCACTGTAGCCACCACCACGAGCAGCGCCAACACCGACCTGGTAAGAGGCCTCGGGGCAGACGTCGTCATCGATTACAAGAAAGACGATTTCGAGAATGTACTGCAGGGCTACGATGTGGTCCTCCACAGCCAAGACGCAACGGCGCTGGAGAAATCTCTGCGCGTCCTTAAGCCCGGCGGGGCACTCATCTCGATCTCTGGACCTCCCGATCCTGCTTTCGCAAGTGGAATCGGAGCACCGTGGTTCGTGAGATTGGCTGTTCGTCTTCTGAGTTACGGAGTCCGGAAGCGGGCGATACGTCGTGACCTGAAATACTCATTCCTTTTCATGAAGGCCAGCGGACGCCAGTTGAGCGAGATCACTTCACTGATTGAGGCCGGCGCCATACGGCCGGTAATGGATCGGGTCTTTTCCTTCGACGAGACCAACGAGGCCATGGCCTATGTCGAGAAGGGCCGAGCTAGGGGAAAGGTCGTCGTCCAGGTCAGATAGGCGCCATCACACGTTGGTTCTTTTTCGACCCTGCTCCACTGCATGGATGACCAGCCGGGGCGCAGAAGCCGCATGCCGCCAGCGCATGCCAAGAACTGATGCGATCCTACATTGTTCAGTGCCAACCAAGCGACCAGACATGCCCCACCTCCAGCTTGATGTGAATGGAAGCTATGCACTCGCGGACAAGCAGCGTCTTGCGAATGCGCGCTCGCAGACCTACACCTACGCCTGGATGATGAGCGTGGACATCCGGCGTATCAGCCTTGTCGCCAGGGATCCGGGAGAGGGCACCGTCTGGCGCACGATCGAAGGAGGCGATGCGTAGACCAGGCGGTTCGCCCCCTGGCAACAGCATCCTCAAATGTCGACGCCATACAAAGAGCTTCTGGCCATTTTTGGCGACCCGTGGTTCGAGTCGCTTGAACCGGCGTCGCAAGAGGTATTGCTAGCGCAAGGGCGCCCATTTCGTGTCAGAAGCGGCGAGTTCGTTGTGCGCAAGGGGGATCCGGCAAACGGATTCTTCGGCGTCGTGAGTGGCGCTCTCGCTGCCTCCTCGGTCCTTGAAGACGGGCGGCAGATGATTTTCGGCTTGCTCGAGCCGGGGGATTGGTGCGGCGAGGCATCGTCGCTCGACGGATTGCCCCGCACGCACGACATCCATGCCGTGCGCAACGCCGAAGTGCTGCACATCGCACCTCCACTGTTCGAGCAATTGATGCTGAATACCCGGTTCGCACGGGCGATTGCGGTCCTGCAGACGGCGCGCACCCGAGCCATGTTCAGTTTCTTCGAGGATGCGGCGCTTCGTAGCACGCGCGCTCGCGTCGTGCGGCGATTGCTCAGGCTGGCGCGCGGCGACGCCCCGGCCTTGCCCCGTTTCAGGCGGGTAATTCCCATCACACAAGAGACCCTCGCGATGATGCTGGGCCTCACCCGCCAGACCTTGTCCCTGGAGCTCAAGGCCCTGGCTGCGACGGGTGCACTGTCGCTGTCGTACGGCCGCATCGTCATCGAGTCGGAGCAAACGCTGAGCGCGCTCAGCGAGGCCTGATCACGGCTCTGCGAGCGATTGACCTAGGACTTACCCGTGGAATGTCAGCTGCATTGCATTCGCACGTGCACGGCCATTCGTACCATGTGCAATCCTTCACCGCACTGGTTGACTCCCATGACTGAACGCGCAACATTTCGTAGCTTCCAAGAAAGCACGGCCCAAGATTGGAAGGCAATCGCGGGTGAGTTTCAATCATTCTCCCAAGGGCTAGCCGACCGAGTCCTTCATCACCTGAGTCTGCTTCGGGGCGACTTTGGCGGCTTTCCTATCGACCGGCTTGACCACTCCTTGCAAACTGCAACCCTGGCCTTGCGCGACGGTCGCGATGAAGCGTACGTGTGCTGCGCCTTGCTGCATGACATCGGCGATACCCTGGGAACCTTCAACCACCCGGACATTGCCGCAGCTGTGCTGAAGCCGTTCGTGAGCGAAGCCGATCACTGGATGGTTCAGAACCACGGGATCTTCCAGGGACATTACTTCTTCCATCATCTGGGCATGGACCGCGACATGCGCGAGCAGTTCGCCGGGCATCCGCACTACGACCGCACGGCGGAGTTCTGCGAGCTGTACGACAGCCCCGCCTTCGATCCGAAGGCTGAGACGTTGCCGCTGTCGGAGTTCGCGCCGATGGTGCGTCGCTTGTTCAAGCATCCCGTCAACAGCATTTACAAGAAAACGGCCGCGATGGCCGAGACCTGACGGGGCCGTGCGGACCGGTCCCGCTCGGCCCTGATGACCGATACGGCCCTTAAGTATAAGAAAAATGTTGGAGACCCACGATGAACCGAACGGCAAAACCCGCCCTGGCAAGTCCTATGGACCATGCGTATGAACTACGCAGGGAGAAGATGTACCGGAAGATCACGTGGCGGCTGGTTCCGCTGCTTTTCCTGGCCTACGTCATCTCGTATATGGACCGGATCAACGTCGGCTATGCCAAGCTGCAGATGAGCTCGGACCTGCACCTGACCGATTCCATCTACGGGCTCGGCGCGGGCATCTTCTTCGTCGGGTATGCGTTGTTTGAGGTGCCCAGCAATATCTTCTTGATGAGGATCGGTGCGCGCCTGACGATCATGCGCATCATGGTGTGCTGGGGCCTGGTCTCCGCGGCGACGATGTTTGTCACTACGCCCTTGCAGTTTTACATTGCACGCTTCCTGCTGGGGGCGTTCGAGGCTGGCTTCTTCCCGGGCATTGTGCTCTACCTGACCTTCTGGTTCCCGGCAGCGCGCCGCGCGCGCATCATCGCCTCGCTTATGAGCGCGACGGTGGTAGGCGGCCTCTTTGCTGGCCCGCTGTCGGGCTGGATCCTGCAGAATCTCGACGGATGGCACGGTCTTCGCGGCTGGCAATGGATGTTCCTGCTGGAAGGCCTGCCCTCTGCTTTTCTGGGTTTCGTTGTCTACGTCTGCCTCTCCAACTCGCCTGAAGAGGCCAAGTGGCTGTCGGAGGACGAGAAGCGAATGATCTGCGTCGAACTGCCCAAGGACGCTGCCCCTCACGCCTCGACGCCGGCGCTGGAGGCCGCGGGTGCCGCACTGCGCGACCCCAAGGTCTACCTGCTGTCTTTCCTGTACTTCGCGGCCGTTTGCGGCGGCACCACCCTGAGTTTCTGGATGCCTACGATGATCCAGAGCTTGGGTGCAAAGAGCATGCAGATCATTGGACTGATCTCCGCCGTGCCTTACGCATTCGCGGCCCTGGCCATGATCCTGTACGGCCGCCATTCGGACAAGCGAGCCGAGCGTCGCTGGCACTACGCCGTGGCGGTTGCCATCGGCGGGGTGGGGCTGGCGCTCACAAGCTGGACCGGTGCCTACATGTGGCTGTCGGTAGCGTTGATCGCGATCGCGATTGCCGGCTCGGTGTCGGCGTTACCTGTCTTCTGGGCGGTGGCGACCGCCCAACTGTCCCGGCAATCGACTGCCGCAGGCATCGCGATCATCACCAGCTTAGGCAACCTGGCCGGGCTTGCGTGCCCGTACGTGCTAGGGGTGATCAAGCAATCCACCGGCAGCCTGACCGGCGGCCTGTTCCTGATCGCCGGCGTCATGCTCGCCGGCGCCTTCGTGATGATCAGCAGCGGGTCGATCCGCCCCCACGCTGATCATCAAGCGCTTCCGGTCGGGAAGATGCCGAATGCCTCCGCGCGCTGAGCAATGAACCAAGCGCCATCCATGATGACCTTGCCGCTCGAGCCCGGCGTGCGCGCGCGCTATTCCGACAACGGCAATGGCCTTCGCATGCATTGGCTGGAGGCGGGCGACCCGCGTCCCGAGACGCCGATGATCGTGCTGCTGCATGGCTTCCCCGAGCTGGCGTTCAGCTGGCGGCACCAGCTGAACGCGCTGGCGCAAGCGGGATTTTACGTGGTCGCGCCCGACCAGCGCGGCTATGGCCGCACGACGGGCTGGATCGCCGAAGCCGACACGGACCTGTGCACATTTCGAATGGACAACCTGGTGCGAGACGTACTGGGTCTTGTCCAGGCTATTGGAAGGATGTCGGTCCACGCCGTGGTGGGCCATGACTTCGGCGCGCACGTGGCGGCCTGGTGCGCGCTGATCCGCCCCGACGTCTTCCGTTCGCTGGCGATGTTGGCCACGCCTTTCACCGGGCCGCCGCCGTTCCGGCTCGGCGCACCTGATGCCCCGGACCTTCGTTCCAGGCAACTGGCGGAAGCCCTCGCGGGCCTGTCGGCCCTCGAGCGTCCGCGCAAGCACTACCAACTCTACTACTCCGGCCCGGACGCCAATGCCGAGATGCACGCTGCCCGCCAGGGCTTGCATGAATTCCTGCGGGGCTACTACTACCTGAAAAGTGCGCAGGGCGCCGACGAGCGGCCCGAGCCCTTGCCCGACCTGACCGCGCAATCCTTGGCCCGGCTGCCGACCTACTACGTGATGGACGCCGACCTGGGCATGTCGGAAACCGTCGCCCGCAGCCTTGCACAACGCGAGATGCGGCCGAGCCCGTGGCTGTCGGAAGATGCGCTTTGCGTGTATAGCCAGGAATTTGGCCGCACGGGTTTCCAGGGCGGCTTGCTGTGGTACCGGGCCGCCACCAGCCGCGAGCTTCAGCGGGGGCTGCAGCTCTATGCCGGATTGACCATCGACGTGCCCAGCTGCTTCATCGCCGGTGAGCAGGACTGGGGCGTCCACATGCTGCCGGGCGCGCTCGCCGCGATGCGCCGCGATGCCTGCCCCCGCTTGGTCTCGTCCCGGTTCATCGCCGATGCCGGCCATTGGGTGCAACAAGAAAAACCCGAGGCGGTGAATGCCGCGCTCCTCGATTTTTTTAATAGGGGCAGTTGATATGCAATCTGCAACCGTGGAACCGAATACCACATCTGGCGCCTTTGGTCCGAACTCGTTGCTGATCAAGCAACTGCTGGAAACGGGGCTGACCTGTAACCCTTCACAGGAGGTTGTGTACGGCGACGCCGTGCGTTTCGACTACGCCGAACTGAGCCAACGCATCGGGCGCTTGGCGGCCGGCCTGGCGTCGCTGGGTGCGCGGCCCGGCAACACCATCGCCGTCATGGACTGGGACACGCATCGCTACCTGGAGTGCYTCTTCGCGGTCCCGATGGCGGGCATGGTCCTGCATACGGTCAACGTGCGGCTGTCAGCCGAGCAATTGCTCTACACCATCAACCATGCACAGGACGACTTCATCCTCGTCAATGCGGAGTTTCTGCCGATGCTCGAGGAGATCTGGGATCGTGTGGATCCGGGAAAGCAGTTGGTCCTGATGACAGACGATGGGCATCCGGGTGCGATTCGCCTTCCCATCGCCGCCGAATACGAGGCACTGCTCGCTCGCTCGAACGCGGTGACAAATTGGCCCGATCTGGACGAGTCGACGCGTGCTACGACCTTCTACACAACCGGCACCACCGGCTTGCCCAAGGCGGTCTGCTTCAGCCATCGGCAACTCGTGCTGCATACCCTGGCTAGCCGCTGCGCGTTGGCTGGGCCGGGCACCGGTCGCTTCAACCATGACGACGTCTACATGCCGGTGACGCCCATGTTCCACGTTCACGCCTGGGGCATGCCCTACGTCGCCACGATGATGGGCGTCAAGCAGGTGTACCCCGGGCGATACGTTCCGGACCGTCTGCTCACCTTGTTCGAGCGCGAGAAGGTCACCTTCTCCCACTGCGTGCCGACGATCCTGCAGATGATGCTGGACGCGGCAGCGGCGAGAGGCCAGCGCCTCGACGGCTGGACGGTCGTCATCGGCGGAGCGGCGCTCGCGCAATCCCTGGCCAAAGCCGCGATGGCACGCGGAGTCGATGTCTTTGCCGGCTACGGCATGTCGGAGACCGGGCCCATCCTGACGTTGGCACAACCCCGGTCGGCACGGTCCGAGGCACCCACTGACCAGGAGATCGAAGCCCGCTGCCATGCAGGCTGGGCCATCCCATTCGTCCAGTTGCGCGTCGTCGACGAAGCGATGAACGATCTGCCGCGGGACGGCCGCTCGCCTGGCGAACTCGTGGCGCGATCGCCTTGGCTCACGCAGTCCTACCTCGGTGATGCACAAGCGAGCCAGGCGCTGTGGGGCGGTGGCTGGTTGCATACCGGGGACATCGCCGTGATGAATGCAGATGGCTGCGTTCGGATCGTGGACCGACTGAAGGACGTGATCAAGACTGGCGGCGAATGGGTCTCGTCGCTGCAGCTTGAGGACATTCTCCTCAAGCATCCACAGATCCAGGAAGCCGCCGTCATCGGTGTTCCCGACCCCCGCTGGAGCGAGCGCCCAGCCGCAGTGATCGTGCCAAAGCCTGGGGCGACCCTTGATGCTGATGCCGTGCGTGGATACGTCAAGGAGTTCGCGGACGCGGGCGTGATCTCGAAGTTCGCAATCCCGCAGGAGGTGATGTTCGCCGACAGCCTGCCCAAGACCAGCGTGGGCAAGCTGGACAAGAAGCTGATGCGGTCGCGCCACGCGCAGCAGTCGCAAGCGCTGACCTCGGGCACCGTGTAGGTCAGACATCAGCACAGCCCCCCTTCATTCAAAGGAGTCAATCGTGTATATCCCATCTCTCAAAGAAGTCGTCAGCGCCGAAGAGTGGCAGCTGCGTTGCGACCTGGCTGCCTGCTACCGCCTGGTGGCGCTGCACGGCTGGACCGACCTGGTGTTCACGCATATCAGTGCCCGCCTGCCGGGTGACGGCCATGACTTTCTGATCAACCCCTACGGCCTGCTGTTCGACGAGATCACGGCGTCATCGCTCCTACGCGTCGACGCATCGGGCAACCAGCTCACCGAGTCGCCGTTCACGGTAAACCGCGCCGGCTTCGTCATCCACAGCGCCATCCATGCCGCACGGCCGGACGTGCAGTGTGTGTTGCACACGCATACGCGTGCCGGTGTCGGCGTCAGCGCGCAGCAGGCAGGGCTGCTGCCCATTTCGCAGCAATCAATGGTGATCCAGGGATCGCTGGCGTACCACGACTATGAAGGCATTGCACTGCGTGACGCGGAGAAGCCGCGACTGCAATCGGACTTGGGCAAGGCCAACTACCTGATGCTGCGCAATCACGGCCTACTCACGGTAGGTGAGTCGATCGCCGACGCCTTCCTGGCGATGTACATCTTCGAAAGCGCCTGCCAAATTCAGATCGCGGCACAGGCAGGCGGGCCATTGACCATGGTCGATGAGTCCATTCAGGCGACCGCGCAGGCCGATGCGCGCGCGCAGACCGGCGGCATTGGCGGGCGTTTCGTGTGGCCGGCCCTGTTGCGCAAGCTCGAGCGCGCCAACCCCGGGTACGACGCGTGATTGATTCGATGGTTGCGCGAGCGGCCCTGTGCCTTCTCCTGCAAGCGTGGGGCATGAAACAAACAAGATGATGGAACACATGAACCCTCAATTGGCTGGCGGCACCAAAGTGCTTGCCTTCGATGTATTCGGAACAGTCGTCGATTGGTACAAGAGCGTCATGCAAGAGCTCGGCGCGATGAACCTCCACGTGGACCGCAACAAGTTCACGCTGGCCTGGAGAGCAGGCTACATGCCGGCTATTCAGAAGGTCATGTCCGGCGAACTTGGCTGGACTTCGATTGACGACCTGCACAGGATGGTCCTGGATGAACTCCTGGAAACGTTTCAGGTGCTGCACTTGACTGAGGCGGAGAAGCGCAACCTGAACAAGGCCTGGCATCGATTGGAGGCGTGGCCGGACACCCTGGAAGGCCTTACCCGATTGAAGTCGCGATACACGATCTGCACCATGTCGAACGGCAATATCGGATTGCTGGCCAATATGTCCAAGAACGCATCTCTACCATGGGACTGCATTCTTTCGGCAGAGGTCTTTCGCAGGTACAAGCCCGACCCGGCGACTTACTTGGGAGTCGCTCAGGTGTTCGATATCGATCCAGGCGAAGTCATGATGGTGGCGGCTCATCAGGATGACTTGGCGCATGCGCGCGCATGCGGGCTGCAAACCGCTTACATTGAGAGGCCGCTGGAATACGGTCCTTTCCAGCGGAAAGACGTCTCTCCCAATGCAGACAACACGCTTCACGCCAGGAATCTGGTGGAACTTGCCGTTGCGCTGGACTGTTGATCGATGGCCCGGGAACAATTCGGCCAGCTCCGCGACGACCCGCTTTCGGGCATAGATCGCCAAGACGGGTGTGGATTTACGCCTCCCCCAATCCTCCATCGTGGGGACGATGCAGGGATCACGCAAATCGTTGTAGATGGCGGATTTGAAGCAGCGCATTGCTTTCCTCGCGCACTCGCGTTGGCTGGTACGTCCGGTCGTTCAAGCCCTTGTTCTGGCAAGGTACGTTAGCGGAATAAGTGGGTACGGCCGAGAAGGAGCATTGCACTTGTCTGCTCGGTTATGCAGGCGGTACGCGCTGCTTGGCTAGTCATCGACATATTGCACGCTAGTTCAATGATTCCAATCAGAGAAAGAATCTGGTTCCATCAGTAGTAACAAGAAGAGAAAAGGAGAGAGACACCAATGACCCTCAGAAAAATCGCCCTTGCAGCACTGCTGGCTTGTCCGCCGGCTGCATTCGCGCAGTTGTCCGTCACGCTCTATGGCGTCGCGGACGTCAACGTCGAGTACGCCAATCACGTTGCTGCATTGCCCACGGCAAGCAACGGCTTCAATTCCGGTTCGGGGAACAACGTTGTCCGCATGGATTCCGGTGGTCTGTCAGGATCGCGCTGGGGCCTACGCGGTACGGAGGACCTTGGTCAGGGACTTCGCGCGCTTTTTGTGCTGGAGAGCGGCTTCGGTCTCGATACCGGCACCCTGCAACAAGGCGGCCGACTGTTCGGGCGGCAGGCATTTGTTGGCGTGCAAGATGCGCGCTTCGGTCAGATCACCCTTGGCCGCCAGTACACCTCGGTGTTTGACGCACTCGCCAACTTCGTGCCAGGAGCCTACTCGACCCAGTATGAGCCCACTGTGTTGCAGCAGGGCGCCAACTATCGCGAGGACAACACCGTCAAGTACACGGGCAAGGTCGGTCCTATAACAGCCCTCGCTCACTGGTCGTTCGGTGCCGGGGTGGCACTGCCGGCCGCAGTGGGTGCGGCGGTGCCAATCGGCGGCAACGGCGAAGTCCCGGGCCAGTTCCGGCGTGACACCGCGTATGGCGCCGCGCTGGTCTATGGAGCGGGCCCGGTCGGCTTGACTGCTGGCTACGATCAGTGGAATCCGACCATCGGCACCGGCAGCGGTACCGCCAAGAAGGCTGTGGTCGCCGCAAGCTACACCTATGGGCCGGCGAAGGTGATGGGCGGCTATCGCTGGGGTCAGACCAAGAATGAGACCGACGTCCTGATCCAGCGTGATGACTACTACTGGATCGGCGGCACCTATCGAGTGACGCCGGCGGTTGGCCTGACGATCGAGTACAGTTACGATGACGTCAAGAGCCTGTTGGGCAACACGAACGTGGCCAACCCGTGGCAGATCGCCTTCATTTCGACCTATTCGTTCTCCAAGCGTACCGATGTTTATCTGAGCACGGCATACGCGAAGCACGCCGGTCTGATGATGGAATCACTGGCAACGACTTTCGCCACCAGCCTCTCCGTGGGCAACAGCTATGCGCTGGGCAATGGCCAGACGTCAATGGTGGGCGTCGCCCTGGGCATTCGCCATCAGTTCTGAGCGCGCTGGGATACCGTCAAGGAGTAGGTGGTGAAAGTCCACTACGATGAGGGTATAGCGAACCACATCGGCCCCGATCCGGGCGTAAGCCACCCACCGTGAGTGTCGTAGGCGAACGTGAGGGTCTGCCCGGACTGGGGGTTGCCCACCCGCTGCTGGCTGAACCAACGCATGCCGATCAGGTCGGCTCACGGGCATTGAGCACGCTGGCAGGGAGATACTGGCGCGGCGCTGTCGGCCACAGGGTGCGCCGGTAGAGCAATAGGGACCAGAGATGGCTGCGTGGATCAAAGCCCTACTCGGGCTCAGAGCCTCACACCGATCGCACTACCCCCAGGGGGGTCCTGTTGGCAGGACGAAACTCTGATCCCTCGTCGTTGACCTCAGGATTACCCACAAATCTGGGGGGCGAAGGTGGAAAAGCGGTTGTAAACCGCTGTAAACCTGTGTTAATTTGCTTGCCGTCATTCACCGCGATGTACGCCATTGCCTTCCACCTCCGACTCCGACGACTGGGCGATCGACGAATTT
>NZ_JBFRDD010000084.1:0-23062 GCF_052113425.1 Cupriavidus sp. YAF13 | reverse complement strand
TTTGCCGGAGGTGCGCCGTCAACTGAAAAACTTTGAGCGCATGAAKATCCTGTTGGATCGCTGGATCGACCTATCGATGGAGTTGTCAACTTTGCGGCTGGCCAAAACCGGGGACTGAGCTACCGGAAGAACTTGGCACTGTCCAGTTATTAAATCATCGGGGTTCAACGCTGACTAGGTCGGCATTCGCGGAGCGACGGGCGCTCGCCCGTCACCTGCGGGCGTGGATCTGGCCGACGACGGGATCCGCGAAGTGACATCACAGCGTTGGTATTGGCGCATTGAAATGGCATGGAGCAGAGCGTTTAGCGTGCGAGAATATTGAGCGCCTATCAGGGCGCTCATTTGAGCGGCTCATTGGAGTTGGCTGGAGGCGGCTCTCTCCAGCCACCACCCAAGGCGAGAAACAGTTCTATCTGCCGATCAATCAGCTGGGCGCGAGACGACGCGAGGCTAGACTCAACGTTTGCCAAGGCGCTTTCAGCTGAAAGCACATCGATGAAGCTAGTCCGCCCGAAGCGAAAGAGGCGATTGGCTTGGTCGCTTGCATCCTCTGCGTCGCCCCGAGCCTGCACGAGGCTTCGTTCGCGGTTGATCTCCTGTGAGTAGGCGGATAGTGAGGATTCCGTTTGCTTGAGAGCTTGAAGAACGCTTCCATCAAATTCCGCGAGCGCGGCATCCGCGGCTGCACTGGCCTGTGCGATACGTGCCTTCACTGCGGTACGGTTAGGCATGTTCCAGGACATAAGCGGCCCGATACTGCCACCGAAATTGGAGCTGGAGATTGCGCTAAATTGGCCTGCGAATCCTGCGGAGCCACCAATGCTTACCTGTGGATATAGCTGGGCAGTCTCAACACCAAGAGTGGCGGTCATTACAGCAAGGTTTCGCTCGGCCCTTCGAATATCCGGCCGGCGCTGGATCAACTGCCACCCATCTCCAATCGGTAGGGGGCGCTTGAGTTCGGGGGGCTGAAGGCAGTCTTCCAGCTCTTTTGGATAGTCTGCGGGAAGACGCCCCATCAGTGCTGCAAGTTCGAGCAAGGCCGTTTGTCGGGTGGCCACAATGGCCGGGATAGCCGCTTCACTTTCATTCGCGGCCGCGCGAGCCCTGCTCACGTCAAACGCTGTTCCTCGGCCACCGGCAGCCAGCCTTCGAGTGACCTCCAGCGTTTCACGCTGTACATCTAGTACGTGTCTCGTTGCGGCTAAGGTACGGTTTGCTGAACAGGCACTGGCATAGGCGCGCGTCACGGCCGCCGCTACTACCACCCGAACTTGATCGCGTGCAGCCTGTGCGGCCTCGGCATTTGCGCTTGCGGCTTCGATGCCCCGCCGAATTCCACCGGCGAGATCCAGCGGTAGGGACAGACTCATTCCGAGAACATAGGTGTATGGAGCGCCTGGCTTGGCTAATGTGTACCCTCCCACGCGAGCGGCCGCAGCGCTTGTCGTCATGTCCGTTTGGATCGAGCGCGCCGCCTCGGTTTCCCGCACCACCGCTGACGCCTGACGAATGTTCGCGTCCGCCGCGCGCAACTCGGTGTTTGCTCTCAACGCCTCTCGGACAAATGCACTCAGTCGGGGATCGTCATAGAGATTCCACCATTGGTCTGGAAGCGACGCTTGCGAATAGGCCGCATTGCGACCGCCGACAAAGTTCTGCTGCGCGGCGGGGGCGAGCGCGGCGGCGCTATCAGGAACACGGTAGTTCGGCCCGGCCACGCAACCGAAAAGCCCAAGAAGGAATGGCGGAACGAGAAATGCGGAGCGAAAGGCCTTCCCCGTCACTTGCAGCTCCCGGAGGACGCTGAATCGATCCTCACAGTGGCCGTACGACCTGCGATGAACAGGGTGTCCGTGGGCATCTTGTCTATATGTATCCGTACGGGAATCCGCTGCGCTAGTCTTACCCAGGAGAAGGTGGGCTGGACAGCCGGTAGGAGATTGTGTGTATTCGATCGTTGATCGTCTGCGATACCGGCAGCGATGCTGGCGACGTGACCTACAAGGTCGTCTTCCTCCCCCATCAGGCGCACGGTGGCCTTGTCTCCGACTCTAAGGCACCGTAGCTTGGTCTCTTCAAAATAGCCTTCAACTCTGATCGAATCAGTATCGACGAGAGCCATCGCTTGAGCGCCAACAGGCAGAAAGTCGCCGGAATGCAGGTCGAGGTTTGTGACGATCCCATCAACAGACGCGTGGACCTCGGTGCGCTGAATGTTGAGTAGTGCGACCTCTCGTGCGAGGAGCGTCGCATTGCTTGAGGCGTTGGCCTGTGCCAATGCCGCAAGTGCAGTTTCCACTTTCGCTACGCTTTGTTCGTGTGTTTCGGTTGCAACTAGGTTGCCGAGCGCTATGTCACGTTTGGCTTCGCGGCGAGCTAGTTCGAGATTGGCCGTTGCACTCTGGATGTTGGCCTTGGCACTCTGGATGGCAGCATTGGCTTGCCCGAGAGCGGCCTTGTGACGGGGGCCGTCCAAGATAAAAAGGAGTTGTCCGGCGCGAACCCGTTCATTGTCGTGAACGAGGACTTTCGTGACAAGTCCGCCGATATCTGACGAGACGCGAACGACGTCCGCACGGACATGGCCATCGCGAGTCCACGGATCTTTTTCGTGACGTTTCCAAACCGAGAGCGCGACAACGATCGCCACGGCGACAAGGAGGAGCGTGGCAGCCCAACGCCCCAGTAAACCAAGCGAATGCTTCATATCAATTTGCATACACGAACCACACCGACAGACCAAGCCAGATCGAACAAAGAGAAATGTTGACGAGCGGCGGAGAGACGAAAATCCGATAGAGGCCAAGGGCCGCTAGTAGCCGGGATGACAGCGCCATCAGTACGAAGGCAACGCAGGTCGAGACCAAAAGCCGTGGCAGGAAAACCCCGCCAATTGAGATGTCGCTGAGCATCGGGTTAGGATTCGGTTGAGTTTGCACGCGACGACAAGTCACGGCGAAGGGCGGAGAGAAGAGAGAGAGCCTTCTTGCGCACAGGGTTCGCTTCAACTGCCACTGCCACCATCACGGCGTCTAGCCGTCCGAGGAGAGCATCAATTCGCGTAGCCTTGCGCGTCTGAAAGTACTCCGCGAGTTCGTTCAGGAGTGCAGCAAGGCGAGACTTGACCTCTCGGTTCTGCAGTTGCTTTTCGAGTACCCAAAGTTCGCCGGCAGTGTTCCCAGTTCGCACGTCGGCAAGTGCTTGGCGCAGGAGGTCGTTGGAGTCGCTAGTTCCGGTCAACCGCGGGACGAGCAGGCCGACGCGATCCACCATGCGGCTAGTCCAGCGGTCGATCTCGGAGGGTCGTCCAATGCCCACTCGACGCCCAACATCGCGCCTGATCGCTCTCATGATCCTGCCGGTGACATGTTCAGTTCCCATCGTTTGAAACTGGCGGAGACTGATTACAGCCATCCCGGAGCCGATCAGGAGGGCCAGTGAGCCGTTGGCCGCAGATGAGAAATCGGAAGCATTGGTTGGCCCGAGCCCGGCAATTACGGGGAAGGTCAACACGACGCCCAACGCGGCAAAGGCGTATAGCGGCTTGGCTAGCAGGCATCCGCTCGCGAGCAAGGTGGGTGCAAGGACGGCAGCCAGCGTAACGAAGTCCGTTGCGCGGGGGAGGACGGCAAAGCCGTAGACGAAGCCGACTGCGACTCCGACAATTGAGCCGATCGTGTAGCGCGTGAAACTGCCGACAGGCTGATCGCTTGTCCCAAAGAGCGCACACGCCACGCCTACGAGCGAAACGGCGGTAGCGCCATCAGGCCACGCTGTCCATATCCAGAGCGCGCAGCTGACCGTTATCCCGATAGCGGCGCCAATGGCGCTGCGCGCGGCTAGCCAGTAGTCACGATGTAGAGCGTAGCCACTGTTTGGGCCGAGCAGCCGTTCGGGCAGGTCGCGCATCCATTGCGGCCGGGGGGACTTCAGTCGCTGCTCCAACACACGGCAATCCTGGTGGGCGAGTACTAGTTCGGCAAGGTCTGAGGCCAGATTCTCGATGAGGAGATCGCGCCAAGTGGGCGGACTGGATTTGACTGCAAGGTCTGAGCGCAGGCGCTTTGTCAGCCCATTTGTCGTCGTTGGATCGCGCATGCTGCCGGGTGTGTCCAGCCAAGACCGCACCTGCTCAGATAACACAAGGAGTTGCGCTGGCACGCCATGCTGAGAGGCGTGGAGTTCCGCCAGGCCATCGTCGATGGCACCGGACAGCGACAACACCGTTAATAGTCGCTCGTGCAGCGTCCGCAGAATTTGAACTTGTACGGAACCATCCCCGCTTTCAAAGGGCAAGTGCGTGGATAGTTGGTGCAGATCCAGCATGTCCACAGCGGCCCGGGCCCGGTCCTTTACAAGTACGGAGTTCCGTGCATTTCCTAGCATGTGGCGCGTCCATTGCTCAGAATCGGCGAGAATGCCGGCAACGCGCGCTTGCACTCGGCGTGCAACCCTGCGAGGCAGGATCAGAGCGTGGATCAGCGTCGCGCACAGAATGCCGATCGAGATTTCTTGAACGCGAACACTGGCGATCGTGAAGATCCCGCCAGGATTCATGAGGTATGGAAATCCAATCAGGCTTGTGGTGTACCCGGAGAGTTGAAAAGCGTAGGCGCGCGGCGTCCGGTCAAGGCGGGCGATGTACAGACAGATCCCGATCCACGACGCCAGCACCATACTGAGAGCGATTGGCTCGTTGACAAAGGTTGGCACCAGGAACACGGTGGCTGCCGCACCCATCACCGTTCCGAGAAGTCGGAACAGTCCTCGGCTGACCGACATGCCGGAAAACGGCTGCGAGACCAAATAGACGGTTCCAAGCGCCCAGAATGGGCGTGTCAATCCGATCCGAAATGACAGGTAGAGAGCGAGCATCGCGGCAGCGAAGCACTTGAGCGAAAAGAGCACCGCCTCCAGTTCAGGTTTGAGGGCCTGGGGCGCATAGGCCCATCGGAAAGGATCGCGCAGCGTCCAACGTCGCGGATCTTTCCGAGATGTATCCGGAGTTGGGATATGGTCGGGATTTGACTTGTGCATGACACACACTGTGCCCGCATCCTCTCCGCCAGAATTTCGCTAGAATGCCAACATATATCTAAAATTTGCCAAACTGTGGATCGCACCCTTTCTTTCCCGGGGTCTCAAGACCCCGACGATACCAACCGGCCGGTGGTGGCGCTTCGCATGAACGTGCTTGAGCATGCAGGGGAAATCCCAGTGCACCAGCACAGAAAGGGACAGTTGGTGTTGGCACTGCATGGGGCCGTGACCTGTCAGGTGGAGGGTGCCTTTTGGATCGTGCCACCGCAGTGCGGCGTCTGGATTCCCGGAAATATGCTGCACAGCAATCGTGCCACCCCGAACGCCCGACTTTGTTACCTTTTTGCGGAACCAGGCATCGTGGCTTTGCCGACACACTGCTGCACTTTGTCCATTTCACCCATGGTGCGAGAGATGATTTTGCATCTGGCGGGAGTTTCCCTGGATTACGAGCAAGGCGGCCATACGGACCATCTTGCACGCGTGTTGTTGGACGAATTAGCGCTGATGCCGGTGGAACGTCTCTATCTGCCCACTTCTGAGCATCCGAAGATCCGCCAGATGGCGGACGCGTTGCACGCCAATCCAGGGGATCGAAGTACGATTTCTCAATGGGCGAAACGTTTGGCGATGAGCGATCGCTCTTTGTCCCGGCTTGTGCTCAAGGAAACAGGGCTTACGTTTGGTAGATGGCGACAGCAATTACATCTACTTGTCGCCGTACGTGAACTTGCAGGTGGCGCATCAGTGCAGCGAGTATCCGATGACCTCGGTTACGAATCAGTCACCGCTTTCATCACCATGTTTAAGAAAGCGCTGGGACATCCGCCAGGTCGCTATTTCGCGGCGCTCACGCGCAGCCAATCCGAGTCTGCGCAAATGTCGAAGGCTCAGTCTTCGGCATAAAAATCAGGCTGGCATACTGAAATGATCATCTGCTGCAGCGGTGTCCGTTTTCATTACCGGGGTATTGGAGGCGGCACTTGCTATTGGGTGACAACGGACGTCGCAAAATCTGCTATAAAAGTCAAGTTCGGGAAGGCATTGACGGCTCAAGGGAACATGGTAACGTTCAAGCGTTAAGTCAACACCGACGTCGAATCCGCGATAGGCGGCCTCTATGGGGGTCGCAATTTCGCTATTCCTACCCGAAACCTGCTTCTGCGCTGCCCTGGTCCTCGTCAACGCGCAGCGGCCGGTGGGCATCGAAGTCGCTGCGCGGCGGCTTGGCGAAGCGGGCATTGAAGTCGGCCATGAAGGCTGGCGCAAAGGCATTGGCGATTGGCATGGTGCTGAGGCCGCGCAGCCGCAGTTCCTTGACCAGCCGGTCCTGCAGGGTGCCATTCATCCGCTCCACGCGGCCCTTGGCCGGGCTGGAATTGGCGCACAGGATGTCGATGTTCAGCTCGAACAGGGCGCGCCCGAACTGCGTGTAGCCACGCCCCTCGGCGGCATCCTTGGCATTGACCCGGAAAATGCCCGCCTTGTCGCTGTAGAACGCCAGCGGCTTGCCGTGGCGCTCGACATAGGCCCGCGTCGCCTCGAAGTACGCCGGCGTCGATTCGGTCGGCACGAACAGCAGCTGCATCATCTGGCTGGTGGCATCGTCGACATAGACCAGCAGTGTGCAGGCCGGCGCCCGCTCCTCGAACCAGGCATGGTCGCTGCCGTCGATCTGCACCAGTTCGCCCAGGCAGGCACGGCGAGTCCTCGGCTGATGGACCTTGGGCGGGCGCAGCTTGCGCGGCACCCAGAAGCCGGCGTCGATCATGATCCGGCGCACCGTCTCCGTGGCCAGGTCGATGCCATGGCGCTCGCGCAGCTTCTCGGCAGCCAGGGTCGGGCCGAAATCGGCATAGCTGTCGCGGATCAGGCCGCGCACGCGCGCTTCCAGACCTGGCGGCAGTTGCCGATTGCTATCACGGCCGCGCTTGCGGGAGGTCAGGCCGCTGGGCCCGTCTTCCTGCAAACGCAGCACCAGGCGCCGGACATGGCGCGCGCTGATGCCCAGGCGTTCCGCCGCGCGCCAACGCGCCAAACGTCCATCCAACACGGCCTGAATGGCCTTAAGCCGGTCCAGTTCACGTATGCTCATGGTTGATCGTGTCCGGTCGGCCCATGGTCGCGCTCCTGGGTGGCTTGCAGGCCGCCAGCATGGCAGGATCCGAGCCGGGGGTACGACATTTGAACTTAACCCAAGGGGGGTGCGGGCCCAGGTCCCCAAAATGGTCACTTATCGACCTGGCGCTGTCGTCCGAGTCCGGCCAGGAGCGGTCAATCACTTAGCCGCTTCGCGCCCCGATAGCAGTCCGTCCTGCGAGCTGCACACCGCCAAGACGCCTAACCGCATTACGTGGGTATAGATCGTCTGCGTGGCTGCGTCCGCACGGCCTAGTAGTTCTTGCATCGTGCGGAGTACATCGCCCCATAACACGTTAGACATCACGAACAGCACCGACCTCAACCGAAGGACCGAACAATGACGAAATACCTTATCTCCTTTCCTGGAAGGGCGATGGCAATCCCCGACGAGGACCTTGCCGCCGTGGGCGAAGCTGCGCGCGAGGTGATACGCGAGGCGAAGGCTGCAGGCGTGTACGTGTTCGGTGGTGGTATCAACGAGGATGTCGCACCACTCATGGTCGCCTCAGACGGCGCGTTCACAAACGAAACCTATCCCCAGACGAAGGAGTTCGACGGCGGCCTCTGTGTTCTGGAGCTCCCGTCGCGCGAAGCCGCCATCCAGTGGGCTGCAAAGATCGCCAAAGCTTGCCGCTGCTCGCAGGAACTCCGCGAGTTTGGGTACGACCCAGAGAGCTGACGGGTGGAGCCCGTATCCACGGCGATCGCCAGGCGATCGGCGAGCTTCCGCGTTCGGCCAGCAGCGGTCATAGGCTGACCGGCCTGGCATTGCTCGATTCAGGTACCCCGCCGGGGGAGCAGTTCGGTACGAAAACTGTACTGCTCTATCCATCTCACCGACTGTGCGACACCTCAGAATGGAAAGAAATGCAGGCTTACCTTTCCATGTGCCTCTGTTAGGCCGGTGGCCAGACGATCAACAAAAAGATCCGGCCCCGCCGAGCCGAACAGCTTGCCGATGGAGACGCCGTACGTGGACCAGATCGAAGCGCATGCGCTGACGCCGCACAAGGCGGCATAGCGTGCCAGCACCGCGATGCTTGCAGGGCCAGGCACGCCCACACGCACTGGATGTTCAATGCCCCGCTCGCGCAAGGCTTGCAACCACGCCAACACGATGTCTGCATCAAATGCAAACTGCGTGACGATCAAGGGCGTCATGCCGCGTCGTTCGATGCTGTGGCGCTTGCGTTCTAGAACCTCCCACCGATCGGTCATGCTCATGACCGGATGGCCTTCTGGATGGCCACCCACGCCGACCACCTTGATGCCCGATCCCTCGAAAACGCCTGTTTCAATCAGCGAGGCGCTGTCGGAACACGGCCCCATCGGAGTGAGCGGATCTCCTGCGATCACGAAGCAGTGCTCGACGCCAGCCTCAGCGACCGCTCGCTTGACGAGCGAATCAAGCGCAGCAAGCGAGGCGATACGACGTGCAGACAAGTGCGGCATGGGCTCAAAGCCGAGCCTGCGCGCGGCCTGCGCTGCGGCCAGTCGCGCATCGTCGTCCTCACGTGGAAGGTAGGGAATGGAAATTGTTGATGCGGGCAAGATTCGCGGCGCTGCTGCAGTCAATGCAGGAATGTCTTTTGCGCTTACTTCTAGCGAATAGGCATCGGTGATGATGTTGCCAGCGAGCCTGGGTTCTTCGGGATGCATCAAGGGTCTTGCCATACTTGGCGAATCTTGGGGAAACTCCGACGCGCCAGGTCTGATTGAGCACGCTAGAAGCCATTGAACAATTCTGAATGCCCCCGAGGGTGCACTCCGCTACAAGGCACATCAGTCTTTTGCTGGTGCCTCGTCGCCGTAGAACATCACGCCCAGTTGGATGCGCTCGCGACCACTTTCCACCCTGTGCCGGTTCGTGTCGCGCAGCGAGTAGACGCATCCGCAATACTCCTGCTGGTAGAAGTTCTCGCGTTTGCTGATCTCGATCATGCGCGCGGAGCCACCGCCTTTGCGCCAGTTGTATTCCCAGTAAGTCAGGCCAGGGTACTTCGCTGCGGCACGCACGCCGCAGTCATTGATCTGCTGCATGTTCTTCCAGCGCGAGATGCCCAACGAGCTGGTAATCACCGGAAAGCCGTGCTCGTGTGCGTACAGCGCAGTGCGCTCAAAGCGCATGTCGAAGCACATGGTGCAGCGCACACCGCGCTCGGGCTCGTGCTCCATGCCCCGGGCCCGTTCGAACCAGTTGTCCCGATCGTAATCCGCATCGATGAAGGGCACGCCGAACTGCTCTGCAAAGCGGATGTTCTCGTTCTTGCGCAGCTCGTATTCCTTGAGTGGGTGAATGTTGGGGTTGTAGAAGAAAATCGTGTAGTCGATACCCGAAGCGAGCATGGCCTCCATGACTTCACCCGAGCAGGGTGCGCAACAGGAGTGCAGTAACACCTTGTTGTGGCCACCGGGCAATGGAAGCGGTTCGCGTTCGACGGTGGTGCTCATCAGTTGGCTCCTTGTGCAACGGTGATGGTGGGGGCAGGCTGGCGTGCCAGCTCGATGAAGGCCCTTACGTAGTCGATGCCAGTATCTGCCTCGCGTGCCCCCAGGAAGATCTGCTTGGCGATTCCGCGTGCGCCCAGCCGCACGGGCACCACGTCCATTTTGGCCGCGTATTCCTCGACCAGCCATCGCGGTAGCGCGGCCACACCGCGCCCGCTGGCCACCATTTGCAGCATGATGTCGGTGGTTTCGATGGCTTTATGGCGCCTGGGTGTGACACCGGCTGGCAACAGGAACTGGTTGTAGATGTCCAGGCGCTCGATGTCCACGGGGTAGCTGATGAGCACCTCCTGGGTCAGTTGCTGGGGCTTCACATAGGTCGCAGAAGCCAGCGCATGGCCTCTGGGCACGACAAGCACCTGCTCGTAGTCGAACACTGGTTCGAACTTCAGCCCCGGCTTGAACAGTGGGTCAGGCGTAACCAGCAGGTCGATCTCGTAGCCGAAGAGCGCGCCGATCCCTCCAAACTGGAATTTCTGCTTGACGTCCACCTCCACATCGGGCCATGCAGCCAGATAGGGAGAAACCACTTTGAGCAGCCACTGGTAGCAAGGGTGGCATTCCATACCGATCCGCAGCGCTCCGCGTTCGCCCTGCGCAAATTGGCCCAGGCGCTCTTCGGCCAGGTCCAGTTGCGGCAGCACTCGGTTCGCCACCGCCAGCAGGTACTGACCGGCCTGTGTCAGTCGCAGACTTCGCCCTTCGCGTAGCCAGACGTCGGTGCCCAGTTGCTGCTCCAGCTTTTTCATGCTGTGGCTTAGAGCCGATTGGGTCAGATTCAGCACGCCAGCGGCGGCCGTCAACGACCCTTGTTTCTCGACCTGCTGAACGATGCTGAGGTGAATACGCTCAAGCATTTGTATGACTCATATTCATGGATTTATGAAATAAAACCATTTTACATCATGGATCGCCGCCGGTAGCATCCTCCCCATTGGCGCATGGGCCAAGCATCTGCAACTGTTGCAGGTGGTTTGCGTGATCCTTGAGCGCCGAATGAAAGCAAAAATGACACATCCACTCCGTGTAGTAGCGGTTTCCGGTGGACTGCAACGCCCCTCCAAGTCCGCATTCCTGGCAGAGCACCTGCTGGACCTGATCGCCGGCGAAGTCCCATGCCAACAGCGCCTGATTGAAATGGGAGAGATTGCACCTCTGCTTGCTGGCGCGGTCTGGAGGTCCCAACTATCCGACATGGTGGAGCAGGAACTTGCAGCGGTCGAGCACGCTGACGTGCTGGTTGTGGTAACCCCGGTTTTCCGCGGCTCCTACACGGGACTGTTCAAGCACTTCTTCGACTTCATTCATCAGGACGCCCTGATCGACAAGCCCGTCCTGTTGGCTGCCACCGGCGGCAGCGAGCGCCACGCCTTGGTGATCGACCACCAACTGCGGCCGCTGTTCAGCTTCTTCCAGGCACGCACGTTGCCGTTGGGGATCTACGCGACCGATAAGGATTTCGTGGACTACTGTCTGCAGGACGAGGCCGTGATCGAGCGGGCCAGACTCGCTGTTCAACGAGCATTGCCGTTGGTCGCATTGGCGCGCCAGGCCAGGCCCTCTCTGGCCGAGGAAGTGGTTGTGGCCTGAAACAAGAATCGTTTATTTCTCAGAAATTAGGTCACTAGATCGCAATGAACAACGAACTTACCTTTAAACTTAAGAGCATTTGTTTCGATGAAAACTATCGCCCATCGGACAGCACGCGCATAACCACCAACTTTGCCAACCTGGCCCGGGGAAAGAGTCGGCAGCAGAACCTACGCAACACGCTGAGGATGATTGACAATCGCTTCAACGCCCTGGCGAATTGGGACAATCCGACGGGAGATCGCTACTCTGTCGAACTCGAGATCATCTCCGTTGAGATGACTATTGACACCACGAGCAGCAATGATGTATTTCCGTTGATCGAGATACTGAAAACCAGCATTCTCGACAAGAAAACGAACAAACGCATTGACGGCATCGCGGGGAACAATTTCTCCTCCTACGTGCGCGATTACGATTTCAGTGTCTTACTTCCAGAGCACAACGTCAATCGACAGGATTTCAGCACACCAGACAATTTTGGCGACCTGCATGGAAAACTGTTCAAGCAATTTGCTAACTCAAGCACTTACAAGGAGTGCTTCAACAAGCCGCCTGTCATCTGTATCAGCGCCTCGACCAGCAAGACCTATCAGCGGACCGGGAACCAGCACCCCATATTGGGTGTCGAGTACCAACAGAATGAGCTGTCCTCGACCGACCAATACTTCGCAAAGATGGGGATGCGGGTTCGATTTTTCATGCCTCCGAATGGCGTCGCACCGTTGGCTTTCTACTTTCACGGCGACCTGCTAGGTGACTACACGAATCTCGAGTTGATCGGCACCATCAGCACAATGGAAACCTTCCAGAAGATTTATCGCCCAGAAATTTACAACGCCAATTCTGCAGCAGGGAAACTCTATCAACCGAGCCTGAAGAACCAGGATTACTCGTTGACGCAAATTGTCTATGACCGGGAAGAACGCAGCCAGTTGGCTGTCAAACAGGGAAAATTTGCGGAGGAGCACTTCATCAAGCCGTACAAGGGCGTCCTTGAGCAGTGGGCTGCCAATTCCTCGCTCTGACCCGCCCAAATACACAGGCCATTCTTCATGAAGAAGCTATTGGGTAGCTCGACAATCATGTCTGTCTCGCCCTCGCCACTTCGCCTCTACGATAAGACAGTGTGTCCATGTCTGAGTTGGGTTGGCGAACAGCGCGGACTTATTCCGACACCTCGTTGACCAAGCTCGCCGGAGCGAATATCACTGTGTCGCGGTACTCGCATCGGCGCTGCTTGCCGTCATGTCCCACATAACACGCCATCCTGTGGCTGCTTCGGCAAAAAAACGGTCCCGAAGCACGCTCGTCACACCCATCATTGTTTGAAAGGAATCCTCAGATGTTTGAAACCTCCATTGCCGGCAGCCTGCCGAAGCCCGCCTGGCTGGCTGAAACCAACAAGCTCTGGCCTCAGTGGAAGGCTGAAGGCGATGCACTTCGCCAGGCCAAGGCCGATGCGACCCTGCTGTGGATCAAGGCCCAGGAAGACGCCGGCCTGGACATCGTGTGCGACGGCGAGCAATCGCGACAGCACTTCGTGCACGGTTTCCTTGAGCAGGTTGAGGGCATCGACTTCGAGAACAAGGTGAAGATGGGCATCCGCGACAACCGCTATGACGCGATGGTGCCGCAGGTGGTGTCGGCTCTGCGCCTGAAGGGCCGAGTACATGCCTTCGAGGCGCAGCTGGCGCGAGCGCACACGAAGAAGAAGCTGAAATTCACCCTGCCCGGCCCGATGACCCTCGTCGACACCGTAGCGGACCGCTTCTACGGCGACAAGGTCAAGATGGCCTTCGCTTTGGCCGAGTTGCTCAACCAGGAGGCCCTGGCGCTTCAGGCTGACGGCGTAGACATCATCCAGTTCGACGAACCCGCCTTCAATGTCTACATGAAGGACGCCGCCGACTGGGGCGTGCAGGCGCTCGAGCGCGCGGCTCATGGCTTGACCTGTACAACGGCCGTGCACATCTGCTACGGCTATGGCATTAAGGCCAATACCGACTGGAAGAGTACCCTGGGCGACGAATGGCGCCAGTATGAGGCGGTGTTCCCCGCACTTGCCCGCAGCAGCATCGATCAGGTAAGCCTGGAATGTATCCACTCCCATGTGCCGCCTGACCTGATGAGCCTGCTGGTCGGCAAGGACGTGCTGGTCGGCGTGATCGATGTGGCCAGCGACGTGATCGAGACACCCGAGGAAGTGGCTGACACCATCGGCCGAGCGCTGGAGTTCGTGCCGAAGGAGCGGCTGTTCCCGTGCACGAATTGCGGCCTGGCGCCGATGGCGCGGGACGTGGCGTGGCGCAAGCTGGAAGCACTGGCAGCAGGCACAAGGCTGGCAAAGGAGCGACTCACCACGGCGTGACGCACAGTCGGTCGTTGCGCCCAGTCATCTTGGTCGCGCCGTCGGTGGCGTGACACATCCCGCGCATACTGAGTCGACCAGCTTTTCCAAGATTGCTTGACGTCTCAAGGACTATCGCGCGTTACGTATGGCTGCAATGGGTTGGCAACTGCCATCGGGTAGTGTCCCGCCCGGCGTCTGCAATCGAGTGGCTAACGGCCAGACTAGGGCAGGGGCGTCCCCTTGATGGCCCGATCAAGATCCAGCCGGTTGAGCAGTCGCTGCCGCTTCACGTTCAGCGGCGGATTGTGCGGCCGCGGCGGCTCGCCTTGCATCGTGTGCGAGGGACCGGCCCGGTGACGGTCGTCGCGCAACGCCTGCACCTGGGCGACGATGTCCAGGACATGCCCGAGCCGCTTGTTCTCGACGATGGCGCCCTGGTCGATCTCGGAGAGCCGGTGATAGGTCGTGTAGGGCAGGGAAGTGCCATCGGCCCACAGCTCGACGTGTCCGTCCGGGTAGTCAGCTACCTCTATATAGCGGTGGATGAGGCGCCGGTGCTCGGGCAGGTCCTCCAGCAGGTACATTACCTTGTCGTACTGCAGTGTGAGGCTCTGCGACACCTTGCGCCATTCGCGCCAGCTGAAGATCCATTCCAGATCCTCGTCGCCACGCAACTGCCGGTGCGCATCGAAGTCGCTCCGTGGCACCTTGGCAAAGCGGGCATTGAAGTCCTCCATGAAGGTTGGGGCATAGGCGTTGGCGGTCGCCATGCTCGAAATGCCGCGCAGGCGCAGTTCCTTCACCAGGCAGTCCTGCAGCGTGCTGTTCATCCGTTCGAGGCGGCCCTTGGCCTGGCTGGAGTTGGCGCACAGGATGTCGATGTTCAGCTCGAGCAGTGGTCGACCGAACTGCGTATAGCCCCGGCCCTCGGCATTGGTCTTGGCGGCCAATCGGAAGACGCTGAACTTGTCCGAATAGAACGCCTGCGGCTTGCCGTGGCGCTCGATGTAGGCCCGGGTGGCGTCATCGACGTAGACCAGCAGCGTGCACGCCGACGCGCGGTCCTCGAACCAGCGGTGGTCGCTGCCGTCGATCTGCACCAGCTCGCCCAGGCAGGCGCGCCGGTTGCGCGGCTGGTACACCTTGGGCGGGCGCTGCCGGCGCGGCACCCAGAAGCCTGTGTCGATCATGATCCGGCGCACGCATTCCGGCGAGATCTCGATGCCATGGCGCTCGCGCAGCTTCTCGCAAGCCAGCGTCGGGCCGAAGTCGGCGTAACTGTCACGGATCAGACCGCGGACACGGGATTCCAAACCTGGTGGCAGTTGGTTGTGGCCCGGCTGTCCCCATTTACGGGAGACGAGGCCTTGCGGGCCGTCCTGCCGATACCGGTGCACCAGCCGCTCGACCTGGCGCTTGGAGATCCCAAGCTTCTCGGCGGCACGCCAGACCATCAGGCCGTCCTCGAGGACGGAGATCAGGCTTGATCGCGATGTCAGAGCTTGATTGACAAGCGAATCTCGCCACACGTTGTGCGTCAGCGGCCATGCAACTGCAGCAGGCGGGCGTCGATATCAGCCTTATCGCCCTCTGGCTCGGGCACGAGAGCATCGAAACAACTCACGTCTACATCGACGCCGATCTGGCCGCAAAGGAACGGGCTCTTGAGAAACTGGCGCCAGCCGAAGCAGCTACGTTCCGGTTCAAACCTTCCGACAGCGTGCTCGCCTTCCTGCGGCAGTTCTGATTATGCGCAGTCTCGTCGCCGGCATTGCAGCGCGCCTGCGATCGTTGGTCGACGAGTTGGGCAAAACCGGCGACTGTGCCTAAACGGCTTTATGCTCTGCAGAGCATAAGGCCCCCTAGCTGTGCTGCCACTCCCATCGCGTCGCCATCGCCAACCAGCGCCTGCAGACCTTCGACGGCGACGCGGCACCTTCCAGTAGAAGGACTACAAGCATGGGGCCACAAGACGGACCATGACATCTGCAGCCTCGATGGGATCAGCGCAACCCGTCCTTAGCAAGATCTTGCGGCTTGCCGGACGCGGCAGCCGGCCCCAAAGCCATGTTGTTGCATTTCCATCGTCGCCGTCTCAAGTCCACCGCGCATCGACTTCGCCGACCATCGTGCCAGGTCCGACGGGCCATGTGTCTCATGAATGAAACAAAAATGTGTGGCTAGTTTCACGCCCCCTCAGCCATGCTTTGCTCGTCCATTAGATCGATGCTTCTCGACTACCCCGCCTCGGCAAAAAGGGGGTGGGCCTACTTGGGCTAGGCCTTTTAGCTAGCGCAGGCGCCTATAAGCTGCAATCGATACGGGTATACCCTTCCACTTAACACGGCAACGCGAACTATCTTTCTCGCCACAAACGCCGATCCAGTTTCACCGTTGCAACCAAATGCAACACGGTGTGCCTGCCTCTTGCCACCACACCACCTGGTCCCAAAGCATCGGTGACATCACTGAATACGCCTGCTAGGTGCAGGGCAGCCGAGCACATTGCAGATACTCACTAGTAACAACGAAGAAACACTATGACTCAAAATCTTACAAATTTTTGGGGAACAATTTAGTTGCGCCATATAAATCAATAGGTTGTGGGTGATGGCATGCTCCTCGCTCTGATATCGGTTACAAAATGAAGTGTGACCTCATCTAGATACATCACGGGAGCAGTCGGACAAGCGATGTGGTCGATCGCGTTCGAAGGTTCACCGAGTAACCACTTAACAGATGAATTGCAGGTCGTGCATTGCAGGGGGTCGGCGCAGAGCCAGCGCAACTAACTTTATATCCAATGGCCCACGCCTAGCCGGTGTCGTGTCTTCTGCGAGCTCCGGTGCAGCGATCACAAGCAGTTTGCAGCAAATTTCAGGCGCGGACCGGTTCCTGAGGGAGTCAGAATTGGTCCGTGGCACCTACAAAGGCACGCAAGCCGCAGCAAGCGGCAACGCGCCAGGTGAGAACTCACCGGTCGGTTCGCCGACAGGCATGGTCCCTGAGGATCGGTGGAATCGAAAGGTCCGCCTTGTCACGCCGTGCCCCGGGGAGAGATCGATCCTGTATCGACCACACTCCGGACCCGTTCGGGACAATCCGGATCAATCGGTTTGACCTGAGTCGGCAATCTCGGCTCGAAACCCGTACCCGACCTTCAGCGGGTGCTTTTGCTTCGCGAAGATCTGCAACACAAGGCTCGTGATCTGCTTTTGTCTGGCGATCCCGAGGCGGGTGTTTCCTGGTCGCTTCTAAGTTCAAAGCGCTTTTGGAAGAGCTTTGATCTCGCTGCAATTTACGTCCGCTCGAACGCCCCGCAGGGGCGCGGGCGCCCAAACGAGGGGCTTTGATTTTTTGAGATTTCCTGTTCTCCTGTGCTCGGCGGATCGTGTTTGGCCCAAAGCGCGGGAGATGTGCGAGATGGAAGGTGGCGGAGCCCTTATTTGGGCGTGCGCGAGATGCCGGGGGGCGATCATGCGAGATACCGGGGATTCTGTTGTCAAAATGCTGGCGGCCTTGGCGCTGCCAATTTTTTGCGACCCAGACTCAGTCGGGGTGCTGTAAATGCACCGCGCCGAGTCACCAGTTCAGCCCACAACCGAGCAGGGGGCTGCATCGCCGCAGCGGCCATGGGACCTGCCGCCTTCGTCTGGTCCGGACGACGATCCCTTGCTCGGCTGTCTTCTGGTGCTGGCCAAAATGTTCAATCGGCCAGTGTCGGCCGACGCGCTGACTGCGGGCCTGCCGCTGGTTGAGCATCGCCTCACGCCTGATCTGTTCGTACGCGCCGCGGCCCGAGCCGGCCTGTCCGCCAAGCTGGCCAAGCGGCCCTTGCACGCCATCTCCGATCTGGTGCTGCCCGCCGTCTTGCTGTTGCAAGGCCGGCAGGCGTGCGTGCTCGTACGCAGGGGTGCCGGCACGCGCGCGCAGCTCGTGATGCCGGAGTCCGGTGCGGGAGAGAGCGAGATCGGCCTGGAAGAGTTGGAGCGGCGCTATATGGGCTACGTGTTGTTCGCACGGCCCGCTTACCGCTTCGAGGAGGGCACCGCACAGAGCGCGGTGCCCCGTCCGCGCCACTGGTTCTGGGGCGTGGTAGCGCAATCCTGGCCGGTCTTTGGCGAGGTCCTGATCGCATCACTGCTGATCAGTGTGTTTGCCCTCGTCATGCCACTGTTCACCATGAATGTGTATGACCGGGTAGTACCGAACCATGCCATGGAAACACTGTGGGCGTTGACCATCGGCGTGATGCTGGTGGTGGGCTTCGATGTGCTTATCCGCACCTTGCGCGGCTACTATATCGACATAGCTGGCAAGAAGATCGACGTGATCCTGTCGACCAATATCTTCGAGAAAGTGCTCGGCATCCAGATGGCCGCGCGCCCCCCATCGGTCGGCGGATTTGCCAACAACCTGCAGGAATTCGAGGCGGTACGCGAGTTTTTCACCTCCGCCACCATCACGGCTCTGATCGACGTGCCGTTCGTGGTGTTCTTTATCTTGACAATATTCTGGGTGGGCGGCGGCCTTGGCTGGGCGCCGGTGATTGCCCTTCCCTTGGTCGTCGGTGCCGGGCTGGTCTTGCAAGGGCCGCTTGCGCGGGCCATCCAGGCAAATCAACGTTGTGCGGGCCAGCGGCAGGCGATGTTGATCGAGACGCTGGTAGGCCTGGAGACCATCAAGACGATGGGTGCCGAAGGGCCGACGCAGGGCAAGTGGGAGCAGGTGCTCGGCCAGATCTCCAGGCTGGGTCTCAAGACCCGCTTCCTGTCGGCCTGCATCGTCAACTTTGCGGCTTTCGCGCAGCAGGCGGCCTACCTTGCCGTGGTGGTGTTCGGAGTCTACCTCATTGTCGATGACAAGCTCACCACCGGCGGGCTGATTGCCTGCACTACCCTGACCGGCAGGGCGCTGGCGCCGATGTCCCAGGTGGCGGCGCTATTGACCCGCTATCATCAATCCCGCGCCGCGCTGGCTTCGATCGACCGCTTGATGAATTTGCCGGTGGAGCGCCCGCTTGGCAAACCGTTCGTGCATCGCCCCAGGGTGCGGGGCGACATTGTATTCAGGAGTGTCCGTTTCGCCTATCCGGGCCGGAGTGGTGCGGCCCTCGACGACGTTTCATTCAGTATCGCGGCGGGCGAGCGGGTGGGCCTTATCGGCCGTATCGGCTCAGGCAAGACCACTATCGAAAAACTTGTTCTGGGACTGTACCCGCCTGACTCGGGATCTGTGCTGATAGACGGCACGGAATTGCGCCAGTTTGATCCGGCCGCACTGCGGCGCGATATCGGCTACGTGCCACAGGACATCGTGCTGTTCAATGGCAGCGTGCGCGAAAACATCGTGCTGGGCGCGCCCTTCGCGGACGACGCGGCGGTGCTGCGCGCGGCGCAGATCGCGGGTGTCACCGAATTCGTCAATGGGTCGCCGAACGGCTTCGATCTGCCGGTGGGCGAGCGCGGTGAAAGCCTGTCTGGCGGGCAACGGCAGGCTATCGCCATCGCCCGGGCTGAGCTTCTCGCGCCACCGGTGCTGCTACTGGACGAGCCGAGCAGCGCGATGGACAACCGCTCGGAGGAACTGCTCAAGGCCAGGCTTGCGGCCCAGCTTGGTGGCCGCACCCTGCTGCTGGTCACACACCGCGCATCATTGCTCAGCCTGGTCGATCGTCTGATCGTGATGGATCACGGCCGCGTTGTTGCCGACGGCCCCCGGGACGCGGTACTGGCGGCTCTTGCAGGGAGGACGCTCCATGTCGCAGCCGCTTGAATCGCCGTGCACTGACAAGCCACCGGCAGGCCGGGGTGAACGCAAAGGGTGGCTCGGTCGAATTGTCGCGGCGCTCACACCGCGTGCGGACGATACCGAGTTCATGCGGGAAAGCAGCGCGGTGATCATGGAAGGGCCGCGCCATTTCACCCACTGGATCCTCTGGTCGACGTTCGCCTTTCTCATTCTGGCGCTCACTTGGGCCGCCTTGGCCAAGGTGGATGAAGTGACGGTAGGGGAGGGCAAAGTCATTCCATCCAGCCAGGTTCAGACGGTGCAGAACCCCGATGGCGGAGTGGTTTCGGAGATCCTGGTCCGGGTGGGCGAGATCGTGCAGAAAAACCAGCCGTTGATGCGCATCGACGACACCCGCTTCAGTGCCTCGTACAAGGAGGGCCAGGCGAAGGATGACGTCCTGATTGCCAGAATGGCGCGCCTGGCAGCCGAGGCCGGCGGCACACCCTTCGTCACGACGCGCCAACCGGGCGGGAAGGAAAGCGTGAAGTTCGTTGCCGAAGAGCAGAGCCTGTTCGAGTCCCGCCAACGGGAATTGCAGGCCAGCCTGGCCGTGCTGCGGCAACAGGCCGACCAACGCCGGCAGGAACTCGCGGAGAAGCGCTCGCGCGAGGCGCAATTGCAGCACAGCTACACGCTGGTTGCGAAGGAGCTGGCCATGACCCGCCCACTTGCCCAGAAGGGCGTCGTTTCCGACGTGGAGCTGCTGAGGCTGGAACGGGAGGCCAATGACCTGGCGGGCGAGCTCAGCGTGACCAGGCTGGCGCTGCCGCGGCTGGATGCCGCATACCGCGAAGTGCGCCAGAAGATCGACGAAATGAGCGCGCACTTTCGCGCCGACGCAATGCGGGACCTCAACCAGGCGCGCGCCGAGCAGGCCGCGCTGAGCGCTGCTAACACCGCACTGGAAGACCGGGTCGTACACGCCATTGTACGGGCCCCGGTGGCGGGCGTCGTCAAGCAGATCAAGATCAACACTGTGGGGGGCGTGGTCCAGCCGGGCATGGAGCTCATGGAGATCGTGCCGCTGGATGACACACTGCTGATCGAAGCGCGTGTGCGCCCCGCGGACGTCGCCTTTCTGCATCCTGGTCAGGAGGCGACAGTCAAACTGTCGGCCTACGACTATTCCATCTTCGGTGGTTTTCCCGCCACGCTCGAACATATCAGCGCCGATACGCTGACTCCGGAAAAACCGGGTGAAAAACCCGAAGCCTACTATCGGATCCTGGTGCGCACCAGGCAAAACAGGTCGAGCGGGCAGAGCGGACCCGTTCCGATCCTACCCGGCATGGTCGCCACCGTTGACATCCGAACAGGCCAGAAGACCGTACTGCATTATTTGCTCAAACCGATCATTAAAACCAAAGACACGGCGCTGCGTGAGCGTTAGCCGTATTGCCGACAAGAATTGATAGCTGCCTTGCCCACGATGCCGGGCGCTTCAAGGGAAACAAGCATGGTCGCCATTACCGCTACTCCCGGTAACAACATACTGATTGCCACGCATCACGATGAGGCGGCAGATGGCGATCACTCCTCGGCTCTGCAAGCCCTTGTGGTGCTCGGGGAATTGCTTTGCGATTGCGTTGGCCTGCCAATCTGGAAGGGTTACCCGCATCGAGTCGATTCTACTGAAGGTCCGTGTCCTGCGTTCGCAGGCACGGAGGGTCCGCGCATCAGGTTGGGGACGCAATGTGCCAGTTCAGCGGCAGGGCGCTTTCATTTCTGAATCCCGGCAACGCTCACGGAGCACGTCATGGCTACGAACACAAACGGTACTTCGACTTCCATCTCCAACACGCCGCAAGCGACGGACGACGTGTTTACCGCGGCCATGACTGGCCTCACGGATAACTCGCTAGGCACGGTTTACCTGAGCGTCATGGCTAATGATCTCGGGGGGGCAGCTAAGACGCTCTACTCGATCGATGCCGGTAACGAGACGACTATCGCCTTGGAGCAAGCCGCGCTTTTGACCCAGGACACGGCCAGGACGGAGGCGCTAAGCACAGATCACAGCGATCGCGGCGCGCACATCTGGATTACGTCGGATGGAAAAGTCGGCTACGACGCGCGCACACTGGATCCAGCCTGGCTCTCCAGTAGCTACCGCGACCTCGGGTACGCAACGGACAGCTTTACGTACGCCATCCGGCTCGGCAATGGAACCCTCAGTTGGGCCACCGCATACGTGGAAATCGCCCCCCCCAGACCCGGGGTGACCCTCGCGCATGACAGCGGTACATCAAGCACGGACAATATCACCAGGGATGGCACGCTATGCCTGAGTGGGATCGCGCACGGCGCGACGGTCCAGTACAGCATCGACGGCGGCGCACACTGGAATAATAGTTTTAGCTCGGCGGAGGGTATGAACAACCTGCAGGTGCGCCAGATCGACGTGAACGGCAACATCTCATCGGCCACCAGCGTCACCTTTGCGCTCGACACTGGAGCGCCTGCGGTAATGTGGGCGTCCGCTACTCAGGCGGGGATCGAGGGCTCGTCGATCGCGCTGGGCACGCTCTCGGCGGCGGCGTTCGGCCCCGGCAACAGTGTGGCCTCGCTAGTGGTCAGCGCGATCCCGGCCGGCGCCACGCTAAGCGATGGCGCTGGTGGTCATAGCTTCACCGCTTCGGCCGGCCACACCGCGGTCGATGTCCACAGCTGGACGCTGGGTTCACTGACGATCACGCCAAGCAATGACGCCAACTTCACGCTGAGCGTCCAGGTAACTGACACGGCCGGCAATATGTCCGCCGCAACCGAGGCGGTGACGGTCAATCCGCTGGCGCCGACCCTGGCGCCGGTGGCCGAGAGCGGGGTCGAGGGCGCTGCGATCGCGCTGAACCTCGGCGCGACGGTCAACGGCCTGGCCGGCGACGGCAACAGCCTGGCTTCGCTGGTCGTCAGTGCGATCCCGGTCGGGGCCACGCTGAGCGACGGCGTGGGTGGTCATAGCTTCACCGCTTCGGCCGGCCACAGCGCGGTCGATGTCCATGGCTGGACGCTAGGCTCACTGACGATCACGCCGACCAACGACGCGAACTTCACGCTGAGCGTGGCGGCCACCGCCACCGACGGCGAAGGCAACCTCAGCACCACCACCACCGCGACCGAGGCGGTGACGGTCAATCCGCTGGCGCCCACCCTGGCGCCGGTAGCGGAGAGCGGGGTCGAGGGCGCGGCGATTGCGCTGAACCTGGGCGCCACGGTCAACGGCCTGGCCGGCGACAGCAATGGCCTGGCCTCGCTGCTGGTCGGCGCGATCCCGCTGGGGGCCACGTTGAGCGACGGCAGCCACAGCTTCACCGCTTCGGCTGGCCACACCGCGGTCGATGTCCATGGCTGGACATTAGGCTCACTGACGATCACGCCGACCAACGACGCCAACTTCACGCTGAGCGTGGCGGCGACCGCCACCGACGGCGAGGGCAACCTCAGCGCCACCACCACGGCCACCGAGGCGGTGACGGTCAATCCGCTGGCGCCGACCCTGGCGCCGGTGGCCGAGAGCGGAGTCGAGGGCGCGGCGATCGCGCTGAACCTCGGCGCCACGGTCAACGGCCTGACTGGCGACAGCAACAGCCTGGCCTCGCTGATGGTCAGTGCGATCCCGGTCGGGGCCAC
>NZ_JBFRDD010000083.1:0-24601 GCF_052113425.1 Cupriavidus sp. YAF13 | reverse complement strand
GTGTCGCACTGTTCGCATCCGCTGCCGAACTGCTAGCATTCGCGTTCCCGGACGCGCCCACTTGCCTTCTGCTCGATGTCAGGCTCCGCGGGCAGAGCGGCCTGGACCTACAGACTCGGCTGTCCCAAATGGACATCCAGATCCCAATCATTTTTATGACTGGTTACGGCGACATCCCCATGACCGTTGCTGCCATGAAGGCTGGTGCTGAGGATTTTCTGGCGAAGCCATTCCGCGAGCAGGACCTGCTCGATGCCGTGGCGGCCGCCTTGCAAAAGGATCGGGATCGCCGCCATGGCATGCGTAAGCTGGATGAACTGCGAGCCAACTACCAGAGCCTGACGCCGCGTGAGGCCGAGGTCATGCGCATGGCGGTAACCGGTCTGCTGAATAAGCAGATCGCCGGCGAGCTTGGTATCAGCGAGGTCACCGTGAAGATTCATCGCGGCCAGGCCATGCGCAAGATGAAGGCACGCACCTTTGCCGAGCTTGTATTGATGGCACAGCAACTCGGCATTTGCGACGCCGCTTTGAGTCCCTGCAGCCTCCCGCGGTCGGCGAGAGGCGTCTAGTCTTGAGGCGGCAGGGTGAACTGAAACACAGCCCCGCAAGGCACATTGGGGCTCGCCCACAGCCGCCCTCCATGTGCCTCGATGATTAACCGGCAGATCGCCAGACCCATGCCCAGACCCACCGCCTTGGTAGTGAAGAAGGTCTGGAAAACCCGCTCCAGATCTTCCGGCTCCAGCCCGATGCCAGCATCCTGAACGGCAATCAGCACAGTCCCCGATGCGTCGAGGCGCGACCGAATCAGGAGTTCCCGCGGCCGCTCTGCCACCTCTTTCATTGCCTCGATGCTATTCATCATCAGGTTCAGGAGCACCTGCTGCAACTGCACCCGGTCACCCACAACCGGCGGCAGGTCAGGCGCCAGCTCCGTCTGGAGCAGGATTTGATGGCGGCTTACCTCTCCCCGGATGAGACCAATCGTGTCTTCGACAAGAGTGTTCATGTCAAGGCGCGCCGTGACGGCGGCCGTCTTCTTAAGCAGCGCACGCATGCCTCCAATCACTGCGCCAGCCCGATGGCCATCCTGAACGATGCGCCCCAATGTATCTCGCACCTCGGCCAGATCGGGTGGCTGGCGAGCGAGCCAGCGCAGGGCCGCATTGGCGTTGGTCACGATGGCGGCCAACGGCTGGTTGACCTCGTGAGCGATCGTGGCGGTCAGCGCGTTCAACGTCGTCACGCGGGTCACGTGTGTCAGTTCGGCCTGTGCCTGGTGCAGCGCTACTTCGGCGCGCTTGCGCTCGGTCAGATCAAGTACGAATGAGACACCCTGGTCCCCATTCTCCTCGAAGGTCGCACCGCCCATCAGGACGGGTATCCGACTGCCGTCCTTGCGGAAGAACTCCTTCTCGAACGGCGGCAAGGTTCCGTTCAGCCTAAGCTCTTGGACCAACCGTGCATCGCGCTCGCACCAATCCGGGGGCGTCAGGTCCGTCCAGCGCAAGGGGGCTGAGGCGAGGTCCTCGCGGTCGTAGCCCAGCATGCGCAGGAACGCGTCATTGGCCTCGATGATTCGGCCATCGAAGTGCCAGATAAAGATTCCGATGATGTTGGCCTCAACCAGGCGCTGGATCTTCGCCTCGCGTTGCGCAAGATCCCGGTACAAACAAGTAATCTCCAGCGCGGCCGCGGCCTGCGAGGCGAGCATCTTCAACACGGCAGTCCGGCTCGGCGCGAAGACGCGTGGCGCGAGGTTGTTCTCGAGATAGAGCACCCCGATGAGCTTGGCCTGCGTGAGCAACGGCAGGCAGAGAATCGATCGGGAATGATGCCGCAAAATGTACGGATCGGCGGAAAATGGCTTCTGTGTCGCGGCATTGTCAAGAATGACGTTCTCGCGGGTGCGCAGGACATAGCGAAGTATCGATACCGGCAGGGCAGTCGCAGTCACGCTCTCGTCGCGAAGCTGCACCGTGACAGTATCGCCACCGGTCGTAGCCTCTGCGGCGACGCGCTGCTCGGCCCCTCGGAGCAGGATCAGGAGCCCCCGTTCCGCGCCGGCCTGTTCAATCGCGGTGCGCATGAGGGTGTCGAGTAATTTGTCCAGGACGATCTCGCCCGACACCGCCTGCGACACGGCAATCACGGTGGCGAGGTCCAGGTGTTCGACCGGCGCCCCGATCGTCGTCGTCGCGGGCGGCCGCTCTTCCCCCCAGAGGTGCGGATACATCGCATCGAGTTGCCGTACCTTACCGCCGGCGCCCCAGCGGAGATAGCCATGGCGGGCGTCCTCCAAATAGACGCGGGCAATTTTCTCGAAGCCACGTGCAGCATAGAATCGCCCGGCCAACTCGTTGGCGAGTGCCTGGTTATGGATGAAATGATTGTCCCGGGCGGCGCGGATGGCCTGCTCGTAGAGGTCCATTGCATCAACTTCTCGCCAACCTAGGCGGGCGATTTCGGCGCCAACCAATGTGGCGCGGTCCTCGAAATTCTCTGGGCAATGCTCGGCCCAGATCAGGAGCTGGCGATGATGGGCGGCCAATGCCTCCAGGTGCTGGTTCCGTTCTGGCGCGGCGGACGTGCCGCAACACCCGGCCCGCGCCAGCGCGGCGTAAAAGTGGTATTCCGCCTGCTCGAAGAACGATGGCGACGTCCAGAGAAGTTGTTCAGCGCTGTCTGCCGCCGTTATCGCAGCTGCGTAGTCGTCGGCGAAGAACCGTGCCTGCAATTTACGGATCCAGTACCAGCAGGTGGCGAGCGCGGGGACTGGAGCCTCATCCAGATACCGCTCAAACTGCTCCTCGTTGAAATCGGCATCATTGAAGAAGCCGAAGGTCGGCGTCAGGCCGCGAAGTGTTCGGGCGAATTGAAGCTGGGGGGCAACCCGGTCGACAACGAGAGCGAACCGCACCTCGCGCGCGAAGCCAATCGTGGCCTCGGCCTCATTCTGCACCTCGGCGAGCGGATCGCCGCAGGCCAGTAAATGCGTGATGAGGTTGTTACGCGCGAAGGACGTGAAGGTGCGGTCGCCGAGCTGGTTGGCTACGTCGAAAGCGCGCCGCACCAGGCTGCGTGCGGTACGCAGGGGGCGTGTCCATTGCATCACATGCCCCCCAAAAACCTGATAGACGCGGGCCTGGAGCCGGTCCAGCCCGCGCTGCTCCACCAGGTTCAGACCGAGCTGGCCGAAGCGGAATGCGGCCTCGTAATCGCCGGACTGAGGCCCGAGGATCATGCCGAGCCAAGCATAGCCGAGGCACGACGCGTCGCTGTTGCCATGCTCAAGGCTGAGGTTCGCCATCCGGCCGATGATAAGGGCGCTCAGATTCACGTCGGTGTACCAGGCCGGCGGCATGAGAGCGGTGAGGACGTCCATCGTCCCACACGCGACCGCATCGGTCATGAGCGGCAAGTCGAGCAGCGCGTCAATTGGGCGGTCGCCAAGCTGCCGCCATATCCGGTCGTGTTCCTGTTGGACCTCCTCGTTCGTTGGATGCGCCGAACACTGGACGCCAGCGCGGTGCAGGTAGTCGAGGCCCACCTCGACGGCGCGCTCACGCTGGCCAAGCGCCAGAAACAGCTCCAGACGCAGTTGCGTGACGGCGGCCAAATCGGGGAGGCTGGTGGCGCGGCGCGCGAGCTCGGCCAGGCGCGATTCCGCCGCAGCCGAGGCGCCGGTGAGAAATTCGCATTCGGCACGATGGAACTCGAGCGCGAAAGCAAACTTGGGCCGGTGCTTCCAGGCGTCCCCCTGCACGAGCGCTGCACCGGCGGTGAGGAAGGTCAGCGCCGAGGCGTAGGCCGTGGACGCCTTGGCGCGCTGGCCTGCGAGCAGATTCAGCTCAGCTACTTGCTCCCGCTCCTCGGCCGCGGTGATGAGGTCGGCGCCGCAGTTGAGCTGGCCGACGATATCGAAGACACGCTCCGCTATTGCCTCAGGCGGCGTGCCCGCGGCGAGCCGTCTGCCAATAGCGAGGTGCGCTGCCGGCCGCGCGCCTTCGGGAATCAGCGCGTAGGCCGCCTCCTGGATACGATCGTGCAGGAATCTGTAGGTATTTCCCAAACGCAACACAAGTCCGGCGCGTACCGCCGGCCACAGAGCTGCGTCCAGCTCCGCCTTGCTGGCATCCTGGACCATGGCCAGGATAGCAATCGTCGCGTCATTGCCGAGACACGCCAATTGCTTCAGAGCGTTGCGGGTCGCCGCGGGAAGGCGCCTCAGCTTGACGAGCATGAGATCGGCCACATTGTCGGTGAATCCCTTGGCCCGAATCTGCTCAAGGTCCCAAGACCAGCGCGCGCCACGATGATCGAAAACGAGCAGCCCCTCTTCGGTCAGGGCGGTGAGGAACTGGATGGCAAAAAATGGGTTACCGCCGGTCTTCTCCTGCACCAGGCGGGCCAGAGGTGCGGCGTCCCCTGGTACACAATGCAAGGCATCGGCGACGAGTCTGCTTACATCGTCGAATCCAAGGGGGGAAAGTGCGATGTCATTTACCCGCCCTCCGGCCTGGCGGATTGCCGACAATCGCAATAGCAACGGATGTCCGGGCTTGACGTCGTTATTCCGATAGGCTCCGATAAGCAGCACGTGGCGTACCTCCGGCTGGGTCGCCAGATACTCGAGCAGATCAAGTGTTGCCGCATCCACCCACTGCAGGTCGTCGAGAAAGAGTGCCAGCGGATGCGCGGGTTGGGCAAAGACGGCAAGCAAGCGCTGGAAAACCATCTGGAATCGATGCTGTTCGTCGCGTGGCGGCAACTCCGGAACCGGCGCCTGCGGCCCCAGAATCAGCCCGAGTTCGGGTATGAGCGGCACCATGAGGCCGCCATTCGGGCCAAGCGCCTCCGCCAATGCAGCGCGCCATGGCGCCAGGTCGGCCTCGCTCTTGCCCAGTAGTGAGCGGATCAGATGCTGGAAAGCCTGTGCCAACGTCGCATACGGGATGTCTCGCTTGTACTGATCGAACTTGCCCGAGGCAAAGAGGCCATTCCTGAGAGCCAGTGCGCTGCGCAACGCAAGCACGACTGAGGTCTTCCCAATACCGGCGTAGCCGGAGACCAGCACAATCTCTGGCGTGCCCTGGGTCACCACCCGATGGAAGACAGCGAGCAAGGTCTCAATTTCGCGCTCCCGTCCGTAGAGCCGTTCCGGAATCAACGGCCGATCAGGGAGGTCATGCTCGCCAAGCGGGAAGGAGTCAACGCGTCCCAGGCTCTCCCATGCGGTCAGGCTGCGCCGTAGATCGGCCTCCAGCCCGGCTGCCGTCTGGTAGCGCTCCTCCGCCGTCTTGGCGAGCAGCTTCATCACCATGGCGCAGAGCAAGGCCGGGATCGACGGTACCCGCTCCACCGGCGGCACTGGCTGCCGGGCGAGATGGCTGTGCAACAGATCCATCGGGTCGTCGGTGGCAAACGGAAGCACGCCCGTGAGCATTTGATAGAACGTGACGCCGAGCGAATAGAGGTCGCTCCGCGCGTCGATTGACCGGTTCATGCGTCCGGTCTGCTCGGGGGCCATGTAGGCCAGCGTGCCGGCGATCTCTCCCGGTGGCGCCCGTAGCTCGCGCGACAGGCGCGAGGCAATGCCAAAGCCCGTGAGCCGCGCCTCGCCAAGGGCATCGTTGACCAGGATATGGGCCGGCTTGATGTCCTTGTGTATAAGCCCCCGCTGGTGGAACTGGTCCAGGCTGCTGGTGATGCTGATGGCCAGGCAGAAGAAACGGCCCATCGCCATGGGGGCGCCCAGTAGCCGAGCAAGCGGCTCACCGCCGGGGTCCTCAAGCAGCAAAACAGTCCGACCATGTTCCCGCACAAGCTCTAGCGGCCGTACGGCCCAACTGCCGTCCAGCTCATCCTTCAAGCCGTATTCGTGTGCGAGGCGAGCGAGGCTAGAGGGCAGCGGGTGCTTGGCTGCGGGCCACACGGCCAGCACGGCCTTCGGTTCGCCATCCGGGCCGAGGCGCCAGCCTCGACCCACAACGCGATCGCCGTCCTCCCATGCGACCTGGAAGCCGACGCCCGTCTCAGTGCCGAAGGAAAACAATGAGTTCATCTGCCGTGCTCTACTCTCAAGTCGGTAGCTATCTTTGGTGTTTCCGGACCGGATGCGTCAGACATAATGCCTCTGCAGCTGTCGTACCGGTGAGCTGGCCAGGGCGACCGAGCGAAGCAATTTTGCCACGGGCTACGCCTTAAGGGTCCGTGTGGCTGCCTCGCATCACATTTCATCCGTCGGGCATGCCGTGGAGCCGGAGTCACAGTCATCAAAGTGACATAGGAATCGTGCCAATTCGTGCCATTGAGGCCGGTGCTTGAAGCGTATTTCGCAGCACTGGGCACCGCCACCATCGTGGTTGAACCCGACTATATCGATCGCGACTATCTCGAGGATTACGCAGCGTACTACGATCGCTGTTATCGCGACTGTACATCGCGCGAACGGCTTTCCCGTGCTTCCTCTCCATATCCCCTGCCCGCCTCTTCACACCTTTGATTCTCTGGCATCGAGGGGAGTCACCAAGAGGCGTTCCACCGCGCGAGGCTTCACGGCAGATCCAGCAACGATTCGCGCAAAACCGATTTCTCGCAATGGAGCGTCTTGGGGGAACGCGCGTATTCTTTATTCGCCGGTCGCCGTGGCGGGAAAGACGGAGCCGGTTGCTTGCGTGCCGCGGGCCGGCGGCAGCGGCGGAAATTGCATGTCGGCGTAGCGCACGAAGCGGGTCTTGCGCACGAGGCGGTAGCCCAGCCAGATGGCGAGGAAGATCGGGATGCCGATATAGGTGGCGGTCACTGCCACCCAGTCGATCTTGCCGTCCATGAAGGCCTGGTAGTTCTGGCCCAGGGTGACGATCAGGCACAACGCAAAGGCAAAGATCGGGCCGTACGGGAAGAAGGGCGAGCGATACGGCAGGCGGGACAGGTCCAGCCCTTGCGCGACAAAGCCGCGGCGGAAGCGGTAGTGGCTGATGGCGATGCCGAGCCAGGCGATGAAGCCGGTCATGCCCGACAAGTTCAGCAGCCACAGGTAGACCGACTTGCTCTCGAACATGGAGGTCAGGAAGCACAGCGCGCCCACCGCGGTGGTGGCCAGCAGTGCCGCCAGCGGTACGCCGTTGCGCGTGAGGCGTGCGAAGATGCGCGGCGCGCGGCCTTCGGTCGCCAGGTTGTAGAGCATGCGGGTGGAGGCGTACATGCCGGAGTTGCCGGCCGACAGCACGGCGGTCAGGATCACCGCGTTCATCACCCCGGCGGCAAATGCCAGTCCCGCATGGCGGAACACCAGCGTGAACGGGCTCACGCCCACCGTTTCCACATCGCTCTTGAGCAGGCTGGGATCGGTGTAGGGAATCAGGATGCCGATGATCAGGATCGCCAGCACATAGAACAGCAGGATGCGCCAGAACACCTGGCGCACGGCGCGCGGGATGTTCTTGGCGGGATCGGCCGATTCACCGGCGGCCACGCCGATCAGCTCGGTGCCCTGGAAGGAGAAGCCTGCGATCATGGCCACGCCGATCATCGCCGGCAGGCCGCCGACGAAGGGCGCGTCGCCTGCCGTCAGGTTTACCAGCCCGGCCGGCACGCCGCCCGTATCGCCGTGCAGGATGCCGAAGATCATCAGCACGCCAATGACGATAAACGCGATCACCGTCACCACCTTGACCAGCGCGAACCAGTATTCGGCCTCGCCAAAGCCGCGCACGGAGATGGCGTTGAGCAGGAACATCAGCATGAGGAACAGCGCGCTCCAGAGCAGCCCGGGCGTGTCCGGGAACCAGTATTGCATCACCAGCTGCGCCGCCGCCAGTTCCACGGCGATGGTCACCGCCCAGTTGTACCAGTAGTTCCAGCCCAGCGCGAAGCCGAAGCCTTCCTCCACGTAGAGCGCGCCATAGGTGGCGAACGATCCCGACACCGGCATGTACGCCGCCAGCTCGCCCAGGCTGGTCATCAGGAAGTACACCATGGCGCCGATCAGGATGTACGCCGCCAGCGCGCCGCCCGGGCCGGCCTGCGCGATGGTGGCGCCGGAGGCCACGAACAGCCCGGTGCCGATCGAGCCGCCGATGGCGATCATGGTGAGATGGCGCGCGCGCAAGGTGCGGCGCAGGGCGGGGGGCGGAGGGTGGGAGACGGGTTGCTGGCTGGTCATGGATAAGAGAATTTGGAGCGCGGAAGCCGGATGCGCCGGCGTGGCCCGCAATGACTGACGCCGCCCGCATCCGACCGGGCCCGGCCAGTGCAAGGCGGGATGCAAGGCAATACATTTACCGGCTGGTACATTGGGCGGCATCATAAGAGAAAAAGCCGCCTGGCGAAAGGCGCGGGGTGGGGCCGCGGCAGGTTTTGCGCTGGTTGCAGTGCGGCATGGCTAGAATCTGGGGTTTGCATCCTCGCGGTATCCGGACCGATCCTCATGAACCTGCCCTTCAACGACAGCTATCTTCTACACATCGCGCTTAGCGTCGGCATCGTGCTGGCCGGCATGCTGGCCGTGAAGTTCATCAACCGCTTTTTCCAGAGCCGCCAGCAGGCGGACAAGGACAACCGCGGCAGCTATCGCACCTGGACCGTGGCTTCGCGCAATGCGGTCGCCGCGGTGGTGTTCCTGCTGCTGCTGGGCATCTGGGTGTCCGAGCTCAAGAGCGTGGCGATCTCGCTGACCGCCTTCGCGGTGGCCCTGGTGATCGGCGGCAAGGAACTGGTGATGTGTTTCCTTGGCGCCTTCCTGCGCATGATGGCGCGCCCCTTCCAGCTTGGCGATATCGTCGAGATCGGCCCGCATTCCGGCGAGGTGGTGGACATGGACGCGCTCACCACCACGCTGGTGGAGATTGCCGGCGCGCGCCAGTTCACCGGTTCCACGGTGCAGATTCCCAACAGCATGTTGCTGACGGTCGCCGTGCGCAACCACTCCCAGGCCGGCAAGTACACCCTGGACACGCTGCGCATCCCGTTGCCCGAGAAGAGCGACCCCGACCGCGTCGAGGCCGACCTGATCGCGATCACGGAAGAGGTGTGCGCCGGCTTCCTGGCCGAAGCCCGGCACAGCCTGCAGGAGTACGGCGGCTCGCGCTTTCTCGATCTCTCGCAGTTCGAGCCGCGCGTGATGTTCGAAGCCATGGCGGCGGACCGGCTCGATGCGCTGGTGCGGTTCCCGGTGCCGGTGGGCTCGCGGCTGTCGATCGCGCAGCAGATCCTGCGCAAGTACCACCAGCGGCGCAACGCGGAGCCGGTTGCTGCGGCTGCTGTTGCTGTTGCTGCGGAGCCGGCGCCCGCGCAACAGGGCAAGGCGGCGCCGCATTCCTGATCCTCGGGCGCCCGGACGGGCGGCAGGCCGAGGGCGGCGCTGTTTTATGGCTTCACTGAACGGCGTTTCGGTTGTATGGTAGCCGTGCCGCCGCCCTTGCCGGGCCGGGAATCGTAGCGAATTGTGCCAAGCAAGATCGAACAACGAGGAGACCCATGAAAGCCGCTGTCCTGCATCAACCCAAGACCCCGCTTGTGATCGAAGACGTCGCCATTGGCAAGCCGGGCCCGCACGAGGTGCTGCTGCGCACGGCGGCGGTAGGCGTTTGCCACTCGGACCTGCATTTTCTAGACGGCGCCTATCCCTTTCCGATGCCGGTGGTGCTTGGGCACGAGGCGGCCGGCGTGGTCGAGCAGGTGGGTTCCGAAGTGCGCACGGTCAAGCCCGGCGATCACGTGATCACTTGCCTGTCGGCCTATTGCGGCCATTGCGAGCACTGCCTGACCGGCCACCTGTCGCTGTGCGTGGAGCCCGACACCAAGCGCCGCGAGGGCGAGGAGCCGCGCCTGCTGGCGGCCAAGGGCGGGCCGATGAACCAGTTCCTGAACCTGTCGGCCTTTGCCGAGCAGATGCTGATCCACGAGCACGCGCTGGTGGCCATCCGCCGCGATATGCCGCTGGACCGCGCCGCGCTGATCGGCTGCGCGGTGACCACCGGCATGGGCGCGGTCATCCACACCGCGCGCGTGAGCCCGGGCGAGACCGTGGCCGTGATCGGTTGCGGCGGCATTGGCCTGGCCACCATCAACAGCGCGGCCATTGCCGGCGCGGGCCGCATCATCGCGATCGACCGGGTGCCCGGCAAGCTCGAGCTTGCCAGGCAATTCGGCGCGACCGATGTGATCAACGCGGCTGACGTGGACGCGGTGGAAGCCGTGCGCGAGCTGACCCGCGGCGGCGTGCACCATGCGTTCGAAGCCATCGGCCTGAAGCAGACCGCCGAGCAAGCCTTCTCCATGCTGCGCCGCGGCGGCACCGCCACGGTGATCGGCATGATCGCGCCGGGCGTGAAGATCGAGATCAAGGGCACGGACTTCCTGGCCGAGAAGCGCATCCAGGGCTCGATGATGGGCTCCAACCGCTTCCCGGTGGACATGCCGCGGCTGGTTGATTTTTACCTGTCGGGCAAGCTCAAGCTGGACGAGCTGATCTCGCGCCGCATGCCGCTGGAGAACATCAACGAGGCCTTTGACGAACTGCGGCGCGGCGAACTGGCGCGCTCCGTGATCATGTTCGAGCACTGAGGCCCGGCGACGGCAGCCTAGGCCGCGCAGGCCGCCTAGGCTGCCKATTTCCCCGCTGTGCCGGCGCGCCGCCCGCGCCGGCGCGACACGCTCTCCCATGCCGCTACCACGCACATCACAGCGCTGGTCAGGCCGCCTGCCATCAGCAGGTCGGTCAACGGGGCCACCGGCACCAGCAAGGCCAGCAGCCCCAGCCCGACCAGGTGCGAGAGCGGGATGTTCCCGTAGATCACCCGCTTATAGAGCGCGTTGCCGATCAGGTAGATGGCCGGGCCGGCTAGCAGCAGCGTGCCGGACGCCATGCCGACGTGGTGGTCCGGCTCCGCGATCACCAGGTCGTCGGCCGCCGCGCTGACGATGATGCCGGCGATCAGCAGCACGTGCACGTAATGCAGGTAGGCGGCCATCTGGCCCGGCTCGCGCGCGTGCTCCAGCGCGTGGCTGGCGGCCTCGGCGCTGGTATCGAAATACACCCACCACATCGCCACGCTGCCCAGAAAGCAGACCAGCACCGCGATCACCACCGGGATATCCCACTGGCTGGCGCTGCCCAGCGTGCCGCCGGTGACCAGCACGGATTCGCCCAGCGCCAGGATCACGAACAACTGGCAACGCTCCGCGATATGCCCGCCATCGGCGCTGCGCCAGTCGGCAAAGCTGGAGCGTCCCAGCCCCGGCATGGCGAAGCCGGCCATGGGCGAGACATATTCGCAGGCCACCGCCAGCAGCCACAGCAGCAAGCGCAGCTCGCCCGCCGCGATGCCGCCCGCAATCCACAGCGCGCCGGAGATGGCCAGCCAGCAGCCCATGCGCCGGAAGTTGGCAAACAGCGGATGGCCGCGGCCCAGCATCAGCAGGACCGCCACCGTGCGTCCGACCTGGATGCAGACATAGGACAGCGCAAACAGCAGGCCGCGCGCGCCAAAGGCCTCCGGCAGGCTGGCGGCCATCAACAGCCCGAGTGCCATCACCGCGAACAACAGCAGCCGCACCGGCATGGCATCGGGATCGAACCAGTTGGTGACCCAGCAGGTGTATTGCCAGCCCAGCCAGACCGCGAACCAGAGGATCAGCGTCTGCAGCGCGCCCCCTGGGCCGGGATGGTGAAGCAACAGGTGCGACAGCTGCGTGATGGCAAAGGCGTAGATCAGGTCGAAGAACAGCTCGCCTTCGGTCACGCGGGCTTTGCTGCCATCGCGCGCTCGCAACAGGCCGGCACTGGTGCTTGGGTTCATGGCAAAAGCTCCTCCCGTTCTCCGTGCGGGAAATTTGCCACAGTTCGGGGAGAAACGCACCAGAAGCCTGTGGGGCCGGGTTGCTACCCGGCTATGCCAGCGGCCGGCCCGGCGTGGCCGACGCCGCGGCCTCGGCCGCCCGCCGCACGGCCGCCGGGTAGCGCACCGTGAAGATGACGGCGCCGGCGAACGCAGCCACCGTCGCCGCGACATCGACCCACAACGGGATGGTGCTGACGTACTCCGCCGCCGCGTCGGCGGCCACCATCACCGCCAGCGCGGCGGCCCACGCCAGCGAGATATGCCGGTTCACCGCCAGGAAGCGCGGCGATTCCCAGTATTCCTTGGGCACCTGTTCGCGGGCATATTGCAGCGTGAACGGGCGTCCGATCGCCAGCGAGACCAGCACGATCGCCAGCAGGCCGGCATCCACCGCGAGCCGCACCGTGGCCACCGTCCATTGCGGCGCGGCGCTGACGGTATAGAGCAGCAGCAGCGCGAACAGGGCCAGGCTGCCAAGCTCCAGCACCTTGAGCGATTCGCCGCGCCGCCACATGCGCAGGCACAGGAGCAGCGAGACCACGAAGGCCGCGGCCAGGCCGGCCAGCGGCGAGACACACCGCATGGCGACGAAAAAAGCGGCGAACGGGGCAAATCCAATCAGCATTCCCATGCTGTTCTCCTTGGGTCGGTTTTGCGGCCAGAATCAAGCCCGGCCGCCAGGCAGTGGATGTCGATGCGTGTCTTGCTGCGGGATCAGTCCGCGCCGCACCAGTTGCCATGAAAGCCGAACGGCACGCGGTGCGAAAGCTGTACCGTGGCAACCGGCCCATTGGCAATTGCGCTGGCATCCAGCACTACCAGGTCGCTGCGCGCCTGCACGCCCCGGTAGACGGTGGCCAGCAGCCAGCCATCGCCTTCGGCGCTGTCGGCTGCGCGCGGCACAAACACGGGTTCGGAGAAGGCATCGCCCTCGGGCAACTGGTAGGTGGCGCGCTTGCCGCTGCGCAGGTCCACGTGGGCCAGGCTGTCGTAGCTGCCACGCTCGCTGCTCTCGTACTGGCGGAACGCGTAGTAGCCATGGTGATAAGGCAGCGTGGAGACGCGCTCGTCGAAGCGCGGGAACTCGCCCGCCGTGTCGTCCAGGTATTCGCGCGTGAACGTGTCTGACTTGCCGGCCATGTCGAAGGTCCAGCGGCACAGCCGAGCGCCGGTGCCGCTGCCGTTGGGATTGAAAATGGGAGAGGACTCATACTGCATCACGTCGGCGATGACCTTGTTGCCGGCGTCCCAGGCATTCATCACGTGAAACACGTAGCAGGCCTCGCCGCGGAACCAGCGCATCTGCGTGGTGCCGCCATTGCGCGGCATGATGCCGATGTGCGAGCCCTTTTGCGGCTCCCACGCGTAAGCTGGCTCGCCGCGCATGGCGCGCTCCATGCTGCCGGTGAGTGGCAGGATGGGAAACAGCACATGCTTCTGCGTGACCATGAAATCGTGGACCATGCTGGGAAACGGCGCTTCGAAATGGTCGAGGCGCTGCAGCTGCCCGTTGCGATCCACCACGCCGTAGCGCATGCCGGGGGTGAAGGGGCCATCGGCCGAATACGCGAAGAACACCATCTCGCCGGTCACCGGGTCCACCTTGGGGTGCGCGGTCATGGCGCCGGTGAGCTTGCCGCCGTAGTCGACGTCGCCGCGCGTGGCCAGGGTCTGGGCGTCCAGCTCCACCGGCAGGTCGGCTTCTTCCAGCGCCAGCAGGCGGCCGGCGTGGCTGAGGATATTAGTGTTGGCCACGCCGTCGTTTTGCCCGAGCACTGACGGGTCGGTGGTGGCCGGGTTGCCCCAGCTGCCGAACAGCGCCTGCCCCGCGGCCTGCTCGCGCTGGAACTTGTTGGTGCGTACCCAGCGGTTGCGGTAGCGCACGCGGCCGTCCTCGATGTGGAAGGCGTGCACCATGCCGTCGCCGATGAACCAGTGGTAATGCGAATCGCGCGGGGCGTACTGCGGGTTTGGCCCGTTGCGGTAGAGCGTGCCGCGCAGCGCGCGCGGCAGCTCGCCAAGCACCGGCAGGTCGGGCGCATCGCACTCCATCAGGATGGGGGCGAAGTTGCCGCTGAGATAGGGCGTGGACGGGAACGGCTGGCTCATTGGGAGCTCCTTTTGCGCTGCTGCCGGATTGGCTTTGGCGTAGCTGGGGGGACGGGTTCGCTAACGGATTCGCTAACGGCTTCGTGATCTGCGTCGTGACCCGCTTCTAAACTGGCTTCGGGCATCGGCGCGCGCATGCCCGAAGCCAGCAGCCGCAACATCTCGGCGTGGATGACGCGGAAATCGGGGTCGCCGGGCAGCTTGCCGGCCAGGCGCAGCATCACCAGCCCGTGGATCGAGGCCCAGATCACATAGCTCAGCACCTGCGGGTCGCCATGGATCAGGCCGCGCTCCGCCATGGTCTCCAGGTGCGCGCTCATGGTGCGGCGCGCTCGCGAGCCGGCGCGCTCCAGGTCGGGGTAGCGATCGTCGTCCGGCTGGGTCATGTCGAACATCAGCCGGTAAGCATTGGGCTCGGCAAAGGCAAAGGCGAGATAGGCCTCGCCCACGGCGCGCGCGCGTTCGCGTGGCTCGGCAACGCTGGCACCGGCGGCCTCAAGGGTGGCGGCGAAACGGTCGAATGCGGCCGTGCGCACCGTCGCCAGGATGTCGTCCTTGTCCTTGAAGTAACGGTAGGGCGTCATCGGGCTGCAGCCCAGTTCCTCGGCGAGCTGGCGCATGCTCACGCTGGCCACGCCGCCTTCGGCGAAGCGCCGCTCCGCTACCGCGCACAGGCGGGCCTTGAACGCGTCGATCTCTTCCTGGGTGAGGTTTCTTGCCATATCTGGTGGGGTGAGGCGATCAGTGCGTGTGCCGATTGAAGCATGTTGCCTTCTGCAGCAACGATGCTTCGGCAACGATGATTTACAGTGTAGATTTACGATGTAAATAGTCAAGGAAAGAATTGGAGGCAACTCTGCCCGCTAGTCGCCGGGGCGTCATTGTTCGCCGCATGGGACAATCCCTCACATTGCCGCGCACGACTCGCGATGCGCGCCATGTGGCACGGGGATGGCGAATGAAGACGATCGAATGGAAGGACTGGGAGATTTTCTGCCGGGTGGTGGAGGGCGCCAGTTTCACCAAGGGCGCGGATCTGGCGGACGTGCCGAAGTCATCCGCCAGCGCGGCGGTGTCGCGGCTCGAAGTGCAGCTGGGCGTGCGCCTGTTCGAGCGCACCACGCGCCGCGTGCGGGTGACAGAGCGGGGCCAGCAACTCTACGACCGGGTCGCGCCCCTCTTCAACGAGCTGCGCGAAATCAGCGCCGAGGCGGTGTCGGTCAGCGAGCAAGTCAGTGGAACGCTGCGCATTTCCACACCCTACGAGGTCGGCTCCCTGCACATCTCGCCCATCCTCACGCAGCTGCTGCGGCTGCATCCCGAGCTGCGTGTGCAGGTCGACGTGAGCTGGGAGCAGCCCGACCTGGTCGAGCAAGGCTACGACCTGGCCTTCGTGATGACGACCACCGGCCTGCACGACAGCTCCTTTGCCAGCAAGCGGGTGGTGCGCATCGAGCGTGCTTTTTTTGCCGCGCCATCGCTGATCCGCGCGCGCGGCTTGCCGCGCACGCCACAGGAACTGGCCGGCTGGCCCATGCTGGGCGATGCCGAGGACCGGCGCTGGGAATTCCAGCGCGATGGCGTGGAGGTAGCCAGCATGGCGGTGGAGCCGCGCATGCGCACGCAGAGCGCGGAGATCCGCCTGAAAGCCGCGACCGACGGCCTTGGCGTGGCCCGGCTCTCGCCACGCTACGCGCAGGATGAACTGGAACAGGGGCGCCTTGTGCGGGTGCTGCCGGCGTACACGTCGTCGCCGCTGAAGGTGTTTGTGCTGATGCCCGCGCGCAAGCTGATGCCGGCCAGCGTGAGGGCATTTCTCGATGTGCTGGAGCGCACCTTGGGCGCCACGGATCGGCAGGGCGCGGTTGGCGTGGGGACCACTGGCTGAGGCCGCGGCGTGACCCGGGCCAGCGCCGCAGCCTCAATACGCCTGGTCGCCGGTCCTTATCTCCAGCCCCAGCGTTTCGGCCACGGTGGTCATTTCTTCATCATCCTCGCCGCGGGCGATCCAGCCTGCATAGGCATCGCCATCGGTGTTCCAGTTCCAGAGCGTGATGCCGGCCAGCCGCAACTGCTCATGAGCCAGTTCCATCAGGTCCGGCACGCTGGCCTTCTCCAGGAACTCCTCGTCCTCTGGATCCTCCACGCCCCAGTCCAGCTCGATATCGACCCTGGCGCACAGCTCGTCCATGCAGCTGATGAAGGACGCGGCGTCTTTCCAGTCCACATAGAAGCCCGCTTCCCAGTCGATCACGTCCTTCAGGATCCAGAGCAGCTCCTGGCCTTCGACCGCATCCGCGTCGTCCGAGTTGGCGAGCGCTTCTTCGAACAGCATCTGGTGCTTCTCCGCCATGGCTGCGTCGTCGAAGTCGATCAGCTCAATCAGGCGCCAGAGCGCCTCGCGCGCGTCGTTACTCAATTCGTCGCTCATTGCATCAACCCTCCATCGGTGCGGCGCCGGCTCGGCGCATTGAAAACGGAACATGGTGCTGTCCACGGCTGAGCCTGTGCTCAGCCGGCAATGCGCAGGATCTCGCGTTGCCCGCGCGGCGTCACGCGCAGCGCACGCGATGTGGTCGTGGGCTCGATCCAGCTGTTGGCCATCATGCTATCGAGCAGCGCCGCGCCAAGCGCGCCGCCAAGGTGCGGCTTGCGCTCGCTCCAGTCGGGGCAGGTGCAGGCAAACTGCCGCCGCTTACGGCGCGCCAGATCCAGGTCCACGCCAAGCTGCACCATGCCCGCGCTGCCGCTGTCGGTGAGGTCCACCGCCGTGCCGTCCACCACGATCCAGTTGGCATGCGACATGCGTTCGAACAGGGAAACCGCAAGCTCGCCCGCCAGGTGGTCATAGCAGGTGCGCGCCTGGCGCAAGGCCGCCGGCGCGGTACGCGACGCGGGCACCGCGCGCACGCGCGGCGGCTGGCTGGCCAGCGACGCACTGGCCAGCGCCTCGATGGCGACGCCGATCTCCGGCGTGGCGAGCCGGTAGTAGCGATTGCGCCCGCGCGTCTGCACGGCGAGCAGGCCGCCTTCACTGAGCCGCGCCAGGTGGCCGCTGGTGGACGATGCCGACAAGCCGGCGATGGCCGCAAGCTCGCCGGCCGGGCGGGCGCTGCCGTCCATCAGCGCCCACAACATGGCGGCTCGTCCCGGGTCGGCAAGCAGGCCGGCCATCTGGCTGATGCTGGGAGCGTATTCCATAGTTCATTCCGCAATGAAGCAACGAATGCAGTATAGACGCTTGGTGGACGATAGCTGACCTTGGATATGAAAGTCCTTGCAGAGGGGCTACCTCCCCACGCCGGCGCATTGACATGCCCGGTGGCGGACTCCTGCTGGGAGCGCCTACCGCGAGAGCTTCCGCGGCCCGAAGGCTTCAAGGACGTCAAATGCCTGCTCAGCCATCGAGATAGCATAAATTGAACTTGACGAGGACTCCCAAGGGGGCCTCGTCTTCTTGCTGCGTGCCCAAAGACTCGGTGCGGCCAACCCATGCCGGCGTGTCTGCCCTGGTTGCCAAATCGCCAGACTCGCATACATCAAAGTGCCGCCCCTCAGCTCAATGGGATAGCTCCCCGCTCCCCGAGGTTCGTCCCTGGTCGCCGCGGGCCTCCGACTGCATTTCCCACCGGGCAGTTGCAGCCACGGTCGACCTATACTCCGAATGCACCTACCAGCGACTGCCTACCTCGACGCTCACGACCTTGCGAACATCTTCAAGGTCAGCTCTGCCACCATTCGCCGCCGCGCCAGGAAACAGCCGCATACGCTGCCGCCACCCGCTCATCTTGGCCCAAATTTTCCCTTGCGCTGGCGTCGGACGGATGTCGTCGCCTGGCTCGCGCCGGACACCACCTCACTAGGCCCAGGTTGCTTTGCGGAGCAATCTTAGGTGGCGATGTTACATGCGAGTCGGGGCGCACATTCAACTCGAATACACCCATCCCGACTGTCGCGGCTCCGATAACTTGGAGGAGATTGAATATGACCGCTAGCGGCGTGGCACCAAGGGAACCAACCAAGGTCGGTCAAGTTAGCATTCAGTACCTGATCGACTTCGTCCGCCCCCCAACTTTCTCCCGAAGCTGCTCAGGCGCCATCTGCGGGTCGTGCAGCCTCCATGGAGATGCCGTAATATTCAGAGGGACCCGGACACACCGGATCCTGGCGGCAACCAAACTCGCCCCTCCCTTCCTGCGGGCCGCCACCACGCCGAGCACGTTCTGACCTAGTCCAATGTGGAAGTTTCGACATGACCATACTCTTCGCCGCAAGAGCAGCATGCCTTGGCGAATGGGCGGGGCAGCGAGAGAGCGACACGCCTGCGGCGGGGCCTACCGCACTCTGATGCTGCTTCTACTCGTGGGGCTCAGTGCCTGCGGGTCGCTTCCTCACAATGCTCCGCGCAATCTGCCTCAGGCCGCGGCTGGCAGCGCATCCGCGGCCATGCGCGAACCCACGGACGTCGGCGGCCAGACAACCGTCGCCATGTCGTTCTCCGGCGGTGGCACGCGAGCCGCAGCCTTCGCCTTCGGCGCGCTGCAGGGGCTCGACGCCATGAGAGGTACCGGGGGCGCGTCCCTGCTCGAGGACGTCGCATTCATTAGTAGCGTGTCCGGAGGCTCCATCACCGCTGCGTATTACGGTCTGCACGGCAAGGCCAGCCTTGCGACCTTTCGATCGGTGCTCTTGAAGGACGGAGAGGCGGGACTTCGGTTCAGTCTCTTGAATCCGGTCAACCTTGTGCGCCTCTTCGCGGGGGGTCTTAACGATCGGAAAGATCTCCAGACATGGCTCGACGAAGACGTGTTCAAGGGGGCGACGTACGCCGACATGTTCCGCCGCGGCAAGCCAATCGTTTGGATCAACGCCACGAACGTCTACTACCGGGTTGCGTTCCCGTTCAGCCAGTTGGCATTCGATGCACTATGCAGTGATCTTGCGAGCTTTCCCGTTTCCGAGGCCGTCGCCGCATCCATGGCGGTCCCGCTTTTCTTCGCACCGATCATCCTTCAAAAGCATCCCGAGGCTTGTAGTGCACCGCTGCCGAACCTTGACCAGGCCCAGGCGCCTGGGCGATCGCTGCTCTTTGGCGCGTTGGCAAACGCCGTTCGCGGTCACCGGGATACTTCGAAGGGGAAGTACATCAAGCTGGTCGACGGCGGGGTGACCGACAACTACGGCTTGGCCGCCATTCTGCAATCGCGCCTGCTGCTGGGCACGGCTTACGGTCCCATGAGCGAGAGCGACGCGATCAAGGTGCGGCGGCAACTTTTCATCGTTGTTGACGCCGGTCAGGGCCCACGCGGCGATTGGAACCAAAGCCAGGCTGGCCCATCCGGAATCGAAGTCGCAAGCGCGGCCATCGACGCGGCAATGGCGACCAACGTTCGAATGAGCTATGACGCTTTCGTTCCCATGATGAAGCAATGGCGCGACGACCTCGTGGCCTATCGGTGTGGGATGCCGCATTCCCGGCAGCAGGAAATCGCCGCACGCCTCCCGGGCTGGCGGTGCGACGAAGTCGAATTCTTCGTCACGCGGATCTCGTTTGAGGCCCTCGACAAGGAGCGTGCTGCAAGTCTGAACGATCTGCCGACCAGACTTCATCTGCCCGAGAGGGACGTCGATCGCTTGATCGAAGCGGGAAGGGATGCCATCCTCGGCAACCCGGTGATCCGTGAGTTCGAGCGCGAATTGACTGCGGCGCCATAGTCCCGCGCCACGCAGCGTGGGTGAGGCCGCGTTCTTGCTGCTCGGCCGCGGCGCTCTGGCGGAGGCACGTTCCGCAATGCTAGCGCGACTAGCGGCTGAACGCCTGAAGGCGGAAGCCAAGGCCGCGCGGACCTACACGCGGGAGGGCGTACGCGCCGCCGCCAAGTTCGAGCGCGACCAACCAACCCGCTCGGCGGCCAAACGAAAGACGCTTGCTAATGAGAAACGCAAGCTGGTCTCTTACGCTGATCTGTTGCGGATGCGTGGGTGACCTGACGGAAGTTCGACACGGCGGACTGCCGATCGACTTCGTGGAAAGCGGCGCCGATCTCGTGAGCTGCCAACATTGGGGGCTTCTGCCCCATCGCAGTCCAACTTATCTCGCAGGTTCTGCGGGATACATTACGTCAGGGCTCCGGGTTCGTGGCAAACCACTTCGATGTTGTGACCGTCCGGACCAATGACGAACGCTGCATAGTAGTTCGCGTGGTAGTGCGGTCGCAGACCAGGCGCACCATTGTCTTTGCCACCCGCCTCCAGAGCCGCGCGATAGAAAGCTTCGACCTGCTGGCGATTCTCGGCCGTGAACGCCAAGTGAAGATGCGCTGGCTTCTCCTCGGCTTGGTACAGGCACAATGAAGCCTTACCCTTTGGGCTGAGCTCGACACCGTACGTCGGCGGCCCCTCCGAGACAATAGCTATGCCGAGCGGTTCGAGTGCCTTGAGAAAGAACGCTTTGCTTGCTGCATAGTCGCTGACTCCGAACTTGACGTGGTCAAACATGAGTTCTCCTGAAGTGTGTGGGCCTGCGTGAGGATCCTAACCCCCCATCGAGGGTACGTCCACAAGCGGGCTTCGCCATGGCACTGCTGCCAAGCCAAACCAGAGCAATGAGGCGTGCGAGCACGAGGGTATCGCACTTCATTTGGGCTGGGTCTGCGGCAATCAGGAGGATCTTCGGCGTTAGTGCGCTGGGCCGAGAACGGCTCAACCCTGTTTCGTAATTGGAAATCCGCTATCTGCGTGGAGGCGACGGTCGCGGGCCATTTACTCGCCCAGTGGCGCGCAATGCAAGTTCTTGGCGGAACGTTGACCGGGCTGTTCTATGGTCACGAATGACCAGTATTGAAACTCGCCCTCAGACGCGATACCCGTAGAGTGTGCCGCCGGCTTCGCGCGCGTTGTCCAGCGGGTCGCCCGCAAGTTCGCTGCAGGCATTGCCGTTCGGCTGAACTGTGCCGACAGGTGGCCGTCCTACATGGTCATTGACCGTAGCCAAGGCAAGGTTGGTGGCAGCGGCGAAAGCGGCGGCTGAAATCGCCCCCATTAGCATGCGTGTGCGAATCACCTGAAATCCACCGAGTCGAGGCGGGACAGCGGTGGAGCGTTGAGCATGACAAGACCTGCCACCAGGTCCGGGCGTCGCAACGCGCAGACCTGGGCAAGCGCCGCCCCAATCGTGGCCCACGAGCACGGCAGGAACCGGCAGTGCATATTGCGCCGGATCCGTCGGTGCACTCCTCGGCGGGTAGCCGGGCAGCCTTGGTCTAACTACGAGGTGGTCGCGCGCCAGATCCTCCACCTGTGCAGAGCAGGTTCCTTCCTGGTCCGGAAACTCATGAAGCAGGATCAGGGGAGTTCCGTTGGCGAAGCGGCGGTACAGGATCTCGACCTCGCCGTTCTTCAGCACGTGCGGAGGCGGTTCTTGGTGTGTGCTCATGGGGTTGACGTCCTGGATGATGTGGGTCTCGACGGTGGCCGGCACCGTCTGCGCCCGCCGGATGGACGGCGGCAGCACGGTCAGGGTGGAGGCGGCACCGATGGTGCCGCCGGCCTTGCGGAAGAACTCGCGTCGTTGGTTGTTCACGGTCATGGTGTCGATTCGGCGGTTGCAGGCCGCGAGAACCGGAGATCGAAGTCGTTGACCTGTTCCCCCAAGCGCTGATCGCGGTCGTGCGCGCCGGTCATCCTTTCGCCGCCCGCCCTGCGACCGCGCACCGCTACGCAGCACAGTTGTACATTGACGTGCAGCGCCGCGCCTGTCATCGCCGCACGGGGCGACTTCGTCGCCACGCTCAGCGAGCGACTGGCGCGAGCGATGGCGCCCGGCCTCGGCCTCGTGGTGGTGCCGCTGCCATTCCTGCCACGCGGCGAGACGGTGGTCATGACATGGCATCCGCGTCACGCAGCCGACCCGGCGCACGCCTGGCTGCGGCGGCGGGTGCCGGCCGCGATCGCCGCCGCGTGTGCCCCCCTGAGCTATCGGATGGTCTCGGGCCCGTCGACGTGAGCCTGGGCGCGCCGGCGGCGCACGGCGACTGATGCGGAGAGGGTTCCGCTTGCGGGCTGGGGCACAACGGTGCTCGGCCTCAACAGGTCCGATGAGTCGAGCGAAGCGTTAGCCGCATCCTGGTAGTCCTCATGCGACCACCACAAGGAACACTCGCCTTTCCCGATCCCGGCCGTTCACTTGCGACTCAAGACAACGACACACCAACTGTCATGCTTGATGCTCAATATCCAAGACTGCCACTTGATAGGTGGACATCGATTAGAGGAGCGAGCTTTAGCGCGTGATCGCGAGCCAGATCGTGATTACCGCCTGGAATTACGTGCAAGTGCGCGTGGGGAAGTAGCTCAAGCAACTGCTGGCCGACAGCGACGGGGCTGATTGGGTCCGCATCCCCCCAAAGCAAAAGCGTAGGCTGTGAAACCTTGCGGATTTCGCTCGTCAGATTAGAGTTAAATGACACAAACCACTTGGGATAGGTCGGGTTGGCATTGACAAACGCTTCCTGCCAGTTTTGAGCCCCTAGTTCTCGCGTGTTGAGTCCTCCCGACGTCACGGTCAAAACGAGATGAGTTACCAGTTCGGGTTTCTCGAGCGCCGCACGGATTGCTATCACACCCCCCATCGACTGGGCTATCAGAGCCGTCGGTTGGTCAATGTGAGATACAACCATCCGGACGAGATCATTGAAGTTATTGACATCCGAAGCGGCGGGCTCTTGGCCGAATCCTGGATACCCTAGAATCATCTTCTGGACATCTGTCGTCAGCTGATTCGCGAGAGGCTGCCAGAACGCAGTGTCTCCCGATGCGCCTGGCAAGAAAAGCAGTTTCGATGGAGTAGACAAACGTAGTTTCTCCGAGATTTAGCACGCGAAATGGGCGGCAGCGTCTCAGATTGTCGCAAATCTATGATCACCAAGCCAGCGACCGTTTGTGGCCGAACCCGGAAGATCGTCGCCGGCCAGCGCTCGATCGCGCTGACTCAGCTCCGAACTTCCGTAGTCAACTGCGGATTCAACCGGTCGATGCAACAGGTTGATGGAATCGTTCAGCCGGTGTATCGAAGTTTAGTGTCTTGCGCGGACGTTCATTTAGCCGCCTGGCGATGGCGTTGAGCTTGGCTTGCGAATAGGCCACCAGCCATCTCCGTGCCACGATCCCAAGTCAGCGACTTGCACAATTCCTGCGGCAGCTTGCCAGCGTGCTTGATCAGGGCGTTAGCGACAGCCTCAGAGTTCTTGCTGGCAATCTTCACCAGCATCACGAACCGGGTCTGGCGTTCGACGCGTGTTGCAATCTGGTTGTTGACTCTGCCGAACAGCAGATCTTCTTCCCAAGGACTCAATGCGGCGACTCGCAAATGCCGAGCTGCTGCGCCATCAATACAAGTTCGGCAAAGGTGCGTGCCTTCATCTTGCGCATGGCCTGGCCGCGATGAATTTTCACGGTGACCTCGCTAAGACTTAGCTCGCTGGCGATCTGCTTGTTCAGCAGACCGGTCACCACCATGCGCATGACCTCGGCCTCACGGGGCGTCAGGCTCTGGTAGTTGGCTCGCAGTTCATCCAGCTTACGCATGCCATGGCGGCGATCCCGATCCTTTTGCAAGGCGGCCGCCACGGCATCGAGCAGGTCCTGCTCGCGGAATGGCTTCGCCAGAAAATCCTCGGCACCGGCCTTCATGGCAGCAACGGTCATGGGGATGTCGCCGTAACCAGTCATGAAAATGATTGGGATCTGGACGTCCATTTGGGACAGCCGGGTCTGTAGGTCCAGGCCRCTCTGCCCGCGGAGCCTGACATCGAGCAGAAGGCAAGTGGGCGCGTCCGGGAACGCGAATGCTAGCAGTTCGGCAGCGGATGCRAACAGTGCGACACGCATCCCGACTGATCGGAAGAGGTTCTCCAACGCGCCGCGAAGCATCGCGTCGTCATCAACGATYAGCACCATCGCTTCATCACTCGCACTGGTGTCCGCGGTTACGAAGCTGTTGATTGTCACAGTCAATCTCCAGTGCACTCATCGGTGCGCGGGGTCTGGGCAGGCCCACTCACGCCAATTTGGCATGACCCCCGCAAAACCTTGCATTACAGCACATTGCCGGGATCCTGAGTAGTTATACCATGGGGTTAGTTCGGCGTGGATCTTGGAACCAGCCCCAGCCGGCCAGTATGCAGGTTGCGCCACATCAAAGTCACACACAGCCCTATGTTTCCCCACGCCGCAAGGGCCGGCGAAGCTATTCCCGTTTGCTGTGGCACGGCCTGGCGGCGTCGCGATGAAACCAAGGCTGAGCACGACTAATACGAATCGACAATGGCCGCGGCCGACAGCGCCGACTATTCTTGCGTCAGGTCGCAATCCGGATAAAAACGCCAGTCGCGGCCCTTATGCCTAGCCGCCCCGACGCGGCTCTGTCGCGGCGGCCGGTGCCGCGGCAGCCCATACTCTCGCCCCCAACAGGAGCACGCAATGTCCAATCCCAATCTTGAAGTCCTCACCCCGCAGAACAGCCAGCTGATCTTCATCGACCATCAACCGCAGATGGCTTTCGGCGTCCAGTCGATGGACCGCCAGGCGATGAAGAACAACGTCGTTGGCCTGGCCAAGGCGGCAAAGATCTTCAATATCCCGAC